>CAUZTZ010000488.1:0-2510 GCA_963582805.1 Alphaproteobacteria bacterium | reverse complement strand
TCCGTCATTTCGGCGCGGTCATAGGGCGAGGCATAGAAGCCGGACCAATTGTGCATCATCCAAATCTCGGCCAGGGCGCCGGTCGGATCGATCCAGTTTTTCCGGTAGGCGGCAATCTCTTCATCCCGGCGTTTGGGCTCGGTGAGCAGGTGATAGAGGTGAATTTCGGTCGCCGTCCCTTGCGCCATCTGGGCGAAGCGGGTGACGTTATCGCGCACCTGGTCGAACACATCCATGCTCATCCATTGGTGATAGCTTTTTGCGTCGGCGCCGATGGCCGACACGCGCAAGACATCGATACCGGCATCGATCAGGCGCCCGGCCATGGCTTCGTCCAGCCGGTAGCCGTTGGAAAACGAGATACATTGGAGCCCGCGCGCCTTGATGGCGGCCACCACGTCCGGCATGTCGGCATTCATGGTCGGCTCGCCGGAGCCGTGCAGGGAGACCGATTGAACGCCGTACTGCATGGCATCGTCGAGAATTTTTTCGAGGGTCTCAGTGGGCATTTTTTTCAGGAAATCCCGCTCGCGGCCATCGGCCTGCGGGCACATCTGGCATTTGAAATTGCAGCCGCCGTTCAGCTCCAGATCAAGCTGCGTGATGCGGATAGAATCAGGAACCGGCATAATCGGCCTAGCCGCCCTCTTGGACGCTGATGATCAGATCGCAGACCTCGCGGACGGCGCCGTCGCCGCCGTTTTTTTGGGTGACGTACAAGGCCGCGTCCCTGGCCACCTGCATGGCGCCGCAGACGCTCAACGGGCAGCCGACCGCTTCCAACACCGGCAGATCGTTCACATCGTCGCCCATATGAGCGACCTGATCCAGATCGATGCCCAGCTTGTCGCAAAGCCCGACCAGCGCCGCCAGCTTGTCCTCGGTTTCCAGATACACATGTTCGATCCCCAGCCGGTGGCCCCGGTGGGCGATGGCCGGTGACGCGCTGGCGGTGATAATCACCACCTCAACCCCAGCGCGGCGCAGCATCTGCATACCCATGCCGTCCTTGACGTTGAACTTGCGCATCTCGTCGCCGTCGTCCGTATAATAAAGACCGCCATCGGTGAGCACGCCATCGGTGTCCAGAGACAGCAATTTGAGCCCGGCCAGGCGTTCGCGCAACAAATCATCCATGACCGCTCACCCCTTCGCCCTGCAATATAGCCGCCACCTTTGCGGCGTCTTCGGGGGTATCGACGCCGATCGAGCCTGGGCCTACGGCGACGCAGGCGATACGCTCGCCATGCTCTAAAAAGCGCAGCATCTCGCCGCTTTCGGCGCGTTCCACCGGCCCCCGCTGCCAGCCCGCAAAGCGTGCAATCGCCGCTCCGGTAAAGGCATAGAGGCCCACATGAACGGTGCGCGGCATGGTCTCGGCCATCGGGAACGGCAGCGGAAAACGGGACAGCATCATCACGCAGCCGTCCTGGCTCGGCACCAGATGCACCACCGACGGATCATCGAGTTGTTCCTCGCTGGCCTCGGCAATATAGCCGGTCGATACTTCTATGCCGCGCGTGAGGTTCTCGCTCAGGCAATTGACCACCGCATCGATGGCGGCGGGCTCGATGAGCGGCTCGTCGCCTTGCACGTTGACATAGATATCGGCGCTCATCTTTGCGGCCACCTCGGCGCCCCGATCGGTGCCGGTCAGGTGGTGCGAAGACGTCATCACCGCCTGTATGGAATTGGCGGCGCAATAATCGGCGATCGCATCGTCTTCGGTGGCGATCACCACGTTATCGATGGTGGCGGCTTGGCTGGCGCGCTCCCACACCCATTGGATCATCGGCTTGCCGGCAATATCGGCCAGCGGCTTACCGGGAAAGCGGGTCGAGGACATGCGCGCCGGTATGATGGCCAGGGTACTCATTCGCCGAGCAACGCCCGGAGCGCCGGATGCAGATGGATCAAACCCTGCAAGCGGCCAGCTTCGTCGAGCACCGGCAGATCGAAGATTTCCCGCTCCTGCAACAGGTTGAGCGCTGCATCGATGCTGGTATCGGCGCGAACGGACGTAAACTCGCGGCGCGCGTGGTCGATGATGTCATCGGCGAACAGGGCCGATAGCGGCTTTTGGCTGCGCAGCAGCAAGCGCCGCAAATCGCCATCCGTGAACAGCCCGATCAGCCGCCCGTCATCATCGACGATACAGGCGAGGCCCAGCTTGCCGGCCGACATCTGTTCGAGCGCTTCCTTGACCAGGGTGCGCCCCGGCATCATCGGGATCGCTTCCGGCGGCAAAAGAATGTCTGCTATCGTTCGCTGAGTGGCCTGTATCATCTAATTTGTACCTCTACGATCTCTTTTCCCGTTTCCTCGGTAGGAGGAAGGGTGCAGGCGATGCGGGCCCATCGGCAAGCCCTTTCGACACCCCGAGGGAACGGGAAAAGAGACCCTTCGGGCGGCGTTGCAAGGCTCCCGGTCGTCGTCGCGCACCCCTTGTGGTGGATCGGCACCACGACACGGCGCGCTCCTCGCCGGAAACCTTGCAACGCCGTCGTAGG
>CAUZTZ010000487.1:0-2517 GCA_963582805.1 Alphaproteobacteria bacterium | reverse complement strand
TGGAATTGGCGGGTCTCGGCGCCGATAACCCCTATGCCGCCTGGATCGCCATGTATGCATCGGACGACTATCAGGCCGCCGCCGAGGCCGAGCGCCGGCATCTGGACGCGCTTTTTGCGGCCCGCGCCGGCGAGGGCCGCATGGATGGCTTGGCAAAAATATTCAATCAGGCCACCCGACTGGAGGCCGCCTTCTGGCAGATGGGGCTGGATAGCCCTATAATGGAGCCATGAATTCTTTAGGCATAGACAAAGCGCCCGCCGACACCAAGGTTGTGGTGGCCATGTCGGGCGGCGTCGATTCGTCGGTGACGGCGGCGCTGCTGGCCGATGAGGGCTTTTCTGTGATCGGCATCACCTTGCACCTTTACGATGTCGGCCAAGGCGCTGCGCGGCCCGGCACCTGCTGCGCCGGCGCCGATATCGCCGACGCCCGCAAGGTGGCGCAAGACCTCTCCATCCCCCATTACGTTCTGGATTTCGAAGACCGCTTCCGCGCCGACGTGATCGATGATTTTGTCGACAGCTATCTGGCCGGCGAGACGCCGATCCCGTGCGTGCGCTGCAACCAGACCGTCAAGTTCAGAGATTTGATCAGCCGCGCCCGCGATCTCGGCGCCGATGCGCTGGCCACCGGCCACTATGCGCGCCGCCAGATGGGGCCGGCGGGGGCTGCTGAGTTACACCGGGGCTTTGATGACGGCAAAGATCAGAGCTATTTCCTGTTCGCAACCACGGCCGAGCAATTGGAATATATACGCTTTCCGCTGGGCGCCATGACCAAGGCGCAAACCCGCGCTTACGCCGAACGCTTCGGTCTCGCCATCGCCGCCAAGCCGGACAGCCAGGACATCTGTTTCGTCGCCGGCGGCAACTACGCCGATATTGTGCGCTCGATGCGCCCCGAAGCCGAGCATCCCGGCGATATTGTGCATATGGATGGCCGTGTTCTTGGCCGCCATCGGGGCATTATCAATTACACAGTCGGCCAGCGCCGGGGGCTTAACATCGGCGGCGGCGAGGCGCTTTACGTGCTGCGCCTGGAGCCGGAATCGGCGCGGGTGATCGCCGGGCCGCGCGAGGCGCTCGGCCAAACTCAAATATACGTAAAAGACGTGAACTGGCTGGGCGATGGTGCCGCGGCGGTCCCCGGCATGGAGTTGGAGGCCAAAATCCGCTCGCTAGCACCCCGCGTCCCGGCGGTCATTGCCGAGGCGGGCGGCGGCCGCCTGACCCTCGATTTGGCGGCGGCGGCAGAGGGCGTTGCGCCCGGCCAGGCTTGCGTTTTCTATGACGGAACCCGTGTCCTCGGCGGCGGCTGGATCACCCGCGCGCCGGACGTGGGGGACGGCGAACAAGCCGCTCTTGACTTAAAGGCCGCCGATGCTTAAACGCCACAATCTCGGGGCGTCAAAGGCCAACAATTTCGGCGCCCCTATTTGGTATGGCGGAGTAGCTCAGTTGGTTAGAGCGCGGGAATCATAATCCTGAGGTCGGCAGTTCGAGTCTGCCCTTCGCTACCAATCTTTTCAAAGGGTTAGATGATGGTTCCTAGCTCATTAATTCGAATGAGTACCCACTGAGTACCCACCAAACGGGTGGATTTGCCTATCTAAAACCATCGTATTCAGTCCTTAGAATGGTCCACCTGGCTCAGTCTGCGCTTCAGGACTTGCGATGCTTTGAAGTCCACGACATTACGCGCGGATACTGTCGCTACTTCGCCGGTCTTAGGATTACGGCCAGCACGTTCCTTCTTATGCCGAACTGAAAACGTGGCGAAGCTACTAATCTTCACCTGTTCGCCATTCGCCAAGGTATCGCTCATTCGGTTCAGCACGGCTTCAAGCAAATCAATACAGTCGGCTTGGGACAAAACTGTTTCGCCGTGAATGGCGTTGACCAGGTCCATACGTGTAACGGTTTTCGGCACTGGGTTCTCCCGCTGCTCTGGCTTCGAATGCGGTTAAGCGTATCTTGAAGGTAGATTGAGAACAACTGGCGATGCCGTGCCCTCAGCGGTGCCGAGGATGGGATCGTAGGTTTTGTAGTTTGTCTGCATTGCATAGTTTCCTGTGCGGTGGTTAAATTCGGACGCTCGGTGCATAGCCGCTGGGCTCTCTGTATTATTGACAAAATAAACTCCCCCCGGTGCCCGATGCGCCGGGGTTTTCTTTTGCCGCGATGATGCTGCATTGCATGGGTTCTCCAGATTGGGTTAAATGGAGCATCCGGTGGGGGACCGCCGGGGTTGTCGACGCATTTTATCCAACCAACTTCAAACCTCGGTGCCAGTCGCGCCGGGGTTTTTCTTTGGAAATTGGTGTCGGAGTTGGGTGGGTGGTACTAAGCGACAACCTGGCCGACGTCGCACCGTAGACGCTGGGTCAAGTGGCCCAGCGAGTCCTTACGAGTGGTTACTTGACGCGGCGGCGGCTCCGTACAATGACTATTCCCCTGCAATCCCATTGCAGGGGATGAAGACAATCTTACTTGATCTTAATCCGACGAAGTCGGC
>CAUZTZ010000486.1:0-2542 GCA_963582805.1 Alphaproteobacteria bacterium | reverse complement strand
CCTTGGTCTCCTGCAAAGCATCTTCCAAGGCCGCCTTGAAGGCCTCATAAGTTTCGACGCGGGTGCCCTTGATACCGAAATGGCTGCCCAGCTGCTCATAGTCCGGGCCTTGAATTTCGATGCCCATGGTCAGCTCGGTGGCGTCCACCATGCCGTCCGGATAGTGATGCACGTGGCCCTGGCGCATCGCCTTGTAGTGGCCGTTGTTCATGACCACGATGATGATCGGCAGATCGTGCTCGCGGGATGCGCCGAACGCAGGAAGAACCGGATTATAGAGCAGCCCGCCATCGCCGATGAACAAGACTACCGGGCGCTCCGGCGCCGCCAGCTTGACGCCGAGGGCCAAGCCCAGCCCCTGGCCCAGGGCGCCGCCGGTGTGCCGGAAAAGGGTCTGCGGCTTGGTCATCGGAAGGTGCTTCCGGAGCGGCGGAAAGTGCGTAATGGTTTCATCGACAAAGATGGTGTCGGCGGGCATTACATCGCGCATGGCGGCGGCGATGGAGGCCGGGTTCAATCCGCCCTCAGCCACGGCTTCGTCGCGCTGATCTTGCAAAACGGCCATCGCCTTGGCGCTCTCTGCGGCCCACTTGGCGCGCCGCGTCTCCTTGGCCTTGGGTTCTACGCCATCTTCGAGCGCCCCGGTGAGGGCGGCCAGGGTGGCGGCAATATCGCCTTCCAGATAGGCGTCGGCGTGCAGGTCCTGATAGATCAGCCATTCTTTATGCGGGTGATCGCCGATGGCGACGATTTTGCCCGGGCTCGGGCGCCGCTTGGGCGGATACCAGGGGGTGCGCCCGCCCACCAGAATGACCAGATCGGCGTCCGCCAGGTGGCCGTAATTTTCGATGCCCTGCCACAATTCATGATCGGTCGGGAAGTTGGCATAAGAGGTGCCGCGCCCGCCGATAACCGGAATGGCGGCGGCTTCGGCGAGGGCCACAAGGTTGGTAAACGCGGCGGCGTCGCGCCCGGATATTTCGGTAACGATCACCGGGTTTTTGGCCCCCGCGATATCGGCAACGAGGGCTTCGATTTCGCTATTTCCGGCTTGGGTGGCGGGCGCCGGCGGCACTTGCCGCAATTCGCCGGAGGGCGACCAGTCTTCGAGCATATGTTCGAGCGGCACGTCCAGATAGATCGGCCCCATGGGCGCCCGCTGGGCCATCTCGCCGGCGCGGATGATGCATTGATAGAGCGTCGGCGCCGACGGCACGTGCGAGGCCCATTTGACGAACGGCGCCACCAATTTATCGGCGCCGCCGGGCGAGACGCCGCCATACCATTGTGGCTCGATGGGCAGATCTTCATCGGCGCCGAGGGTGATTGATTCGCCGGACATGACCAGCATCGGCACTTCCGCCTGCATGGCGCAGCGCATGCCCATGGCGCCCTGCAACAAGCCGACGCCGGCATGGACAAGCACCGCCTGGGCCTGGCCGGTGATCCAGGTGTAGCCGGTGGCCATATTGACGGCGAGGGTTTCGTGCCAGCATTGGATATATTCGGGGCCATGGTTCTTTTCGTGTTTTTGCCTGGTGAGGGCCTCCCACACGGGCGACCATTCGGAGCCCGGCGAGGAGATGACATATTTGATGCCGAGATTGCGAAACGCCTCGACAATGGCTTCGCCGCCGTCCTGATAATTTTTCATGTGGTTCCCCTTTGCATTTTGATTGCGGCCGCCCGGCCGGTTGCTGTGTTGCGGTGCCTATCTTAGCGCCCGGAAATTATTGCGGCAATGCGCACCCGCGTGCCCAGGCCAATCGGGGATGGCCACGGGTTGGCCGATTGGCCGTCCGGTCCGGCACCGCGCATTTGAATTTGCTTCATATTCCATCCACCCACCCATTGAGCGAGGTGCCGAGTACGACGCCCGGCCCGCCGACCCTGCGCCATCCCGGGCCGGGCTAGGCCCTTGTTGCGACATGCAACACGCCAAATAGCATGTACATCATCACCATTAATGGACATTTATGTACATTCCTCCGCCGCCGCTTCCGCCGCCGCCTCCGCCGCATCGGCCTCTTCGTCCAATATCCGGAAAAACTCCATATGGCCGCTGCTTGCGTCCGCCGCGCCGAGATGCGCCGCGCGCCCACCGCCCCGCGGCAGGATGGAGCCGCCCGTAATCAGCCCGGCGATACGCGCCTGCAATTCCACCACCTGCAACACTGTCTCCGCGTCGTTGTTGTCCAATCCGGTCTGGTACACCGGCTCCAGTTTATCCATCAAGCCTTGCGCCGCCTCCGCCTGGGCCGCGGCCTGTTCGGCCTGAAATTCGCCGATGCGCTCCGCCACATGGGGGTTTTGCAGCAACCGGGATGCCTGATTGGCGGCGCCGGCGGCGCTACAAATACAGCCCGATTTTGCGCGCGCCTTGGGGGTTGGTGTGAACCCGGTCGTAGTAGTCCGCCGGGGAGTTATGCCCGAATCTGGTGTTTGAGGATTTGAAAAGAAGCGGCGTATCAGGTTGATTTGTTGTTGCAAGACACCAAAACCAACCAAAGGAGATACGCCACTATGACGAAGAATAACGTTT
>CAUZTZ010000485.1:0-2548 GCA_963582805.1 Alphaproteobacteria bacterium | reverse complement strand
ATAGGCAGTCCCGAGGATAAAGGCGAAGGCGAAGGCGACGGCGGGGATCTGCAGGGAGAAATCGGCCAGCGAGTGGAGGCCGACAATGACCGTGGCGGCGACGCCGATGACCGGGAAAATTTCCTCCCGGTTGCGGGTGAGGGCGCCATAAACGCAGATTCCGGCGGCGATCAGGATCGCCAGCATCAACAATGCGGCGGCGGGGATGCCAAGCTCCAGCGCGGTTTCCAGATACGTGTTGTGGGCCTTGTCCCAATAGCCGGCAAGGGACGCGTCGCGGATGGTCCACGAAACGTCCAGGTAATTGCCGTAGCCGACGCCGAGCCAGGGCCGCTCGGTGATCTTGTCGGCGACCAGATGGTACATGTGCAGCCGGTCGGTGAGCGAGCCGTCGATCTGGGTCATGCGGCTGGAAACGGCATCGCCCGACAGCATGAAGAACGCGACGCCGATCCCGGCGACCATGGAGGAGATAACCAAGATGCGTTTGGTATCGGCGATGCGCGTGAAGGCGTAGGTGACGCAAAGCACAACCAGCCCCGACAGCCCGGCCATCAGCCCGGCTCTGGAATGGGTCAGCAGGATCGCCGATACCAGGGCGGTGACGGCGATAAACAATATGCCAAGCCGGGGCGTCACGCTGTCGAAGATGAACAGCAGCGATTTGCGCGCATCGAAGCGGTTGCCGAGCACGTCGCGGTATTCCTGGAAGATCAGCCCGACGGCGACAACCAGGCCCAGACCGGCGAAGGTGGCGTAGTTGTTGCGGTTGACGAAGGTCGAGGTGAGGTCCTGCCGGTAGGCCCATTTGTCGAACCAGAGGATGGTATTCCAGCCGTAAAACTGCACCAGCAATCCATAGGCCGCGTAAATTAGGCTGGCGACGGCAAATATATAAAAGGCACGGTAGGCCCGGTGCGGCGCGCGGCCCAAATTCAGCGCCAGCCAAAACACGCCGCCATAGGCCAACAGGCGCATCAGCGCGGTGCCGGTCGCATGGCCGTTGACGGTGATCTTGCCGCCGCCTCCGGCGTCCCAAATCGGGTGGTGCCAATGGCCGGGCGTTAGTCCGCTGGCTTGCACAATGATCCAGATCACGACGCCGAGAAACGGGATGGCGATCGGTGCCATGCGCGACAACGACAGCGCGGCATTGTATTTTTTTAACGTTGTGCCCAGCGCCCAGAACAGCATCAACGTGCCGATGGCCAGCGACAACGCCGCCCAGGCCCACGGACGGTTACCGCCCAGCGGCAGGGGCGCGAGGGCCACAACGGCCATCAGGAGCCAGAAGAGGATAGGCTGAAACCTCATGTCATGGCGCTCAAACGCAATATGTTGTTACATCGGACACTGTTGTTCATATGAGGATTGCGGGCCCTGATCACACCCCCGGGCGCTCATTTATTTGTGAAAATCAGGCATTTTTATTCCCCAATTGTTTATTGGAATGGGCGCGCCGGCTCCCCATATTTAAAACAGCCAAAGCCACGTTGTTTTCAGTGGCTTATTGGCGTGGCGATACCAGTGAACGGAACCAGGCGTTGAAGATTTCGCAAATCAAACCCGATCAGGCATCTTTGCTGGACACGCCCATGCAAACGCTGGCCGAACGGCGCCGCAAGGTTGAGCGGCGGCGGCCCGCACCCGGCTTCGATGGCGCCGAGCGGCGCCTGGCCGAGCGGCGCAGCTATTCGCCCGACGATGTGCGCACCATATCCAGGGGCCTGCTTGGCGCATCCGATATCGCCGCCGTGGTGTTGACCGGATTGTTCGCCTACTACCTCCGCCACCGAAGCTTTGATTTGCCGCAAATCTATATCGTCGCCATCGCTTTTACGGCGCTCCTTACTTTCAATTACCTGGCAATGTTCGGCGCCTATCGGGGTTTCGCCGACGGCTTCGGCGAGAATTTTAAAAAGCTTGGCAAGGCCTGGGTCTGGATCGTCGGCACGCTCATATTGGTGGCGTTTTTTACCAAGACCTCGGGTAATTTTTCGCGCATCTGGGTGGTGACATGGCTGCTGGCGGGCTCAGCCGGGTTGTTCCTGGTGCACGCGGCTTTCCAGGTGCAAGTGGCGCGCTGGCAAAAATCCGGGGTGCTGACCAACGATCTGTTCCTGATCGGCACCCGCGATTATTGCGAAGAATTGCTGGCCCGCATTCGCAGCGAAGACGGCAGCCAGAACATCATGGGCGTGTTCCTGCTCGATGACGCCGCCGGCGAGTATGACAATATCTACCGGGTGCCGGTGCTCGGCGGCATCGATGATTTAAGCGGGCATCTGTTCTCCACCTCGGTGCAAAAAGTGATCCTGGCGTTGCCGTGGGATCATCCTATCCTGCCCGAACTATTGCAGCGGTTGAAGACCTTCAACTGCGAGGCAGCCATGAGCCCCGGCGCGATCGGCTTCAAGTTTCCCGATCTCGGCGCCATGCAGGTTTGCGACACCACCCTGATCCGGGTGATGGAGCGGCCCATATCGGGTTGGGGCAAGCTGGTCAAAAACCTTGAAGACCGGGTTCTTGCTGCGCTGTTTTTAGGCCT
>CAUZTZ010000484.1:0-2572 GCA_963582805.1 Alphaproteobacteria bacterium | reverse complement strand
GACCCCGACGACGATGGCGGTCAGGATCAAAACGTGGGGCAGGGGGTTGGAATAGGTCTCGATACTGTCGTCCAGGATGGGCGCCGCGCCGCCGATGATCTTGGACATGGATATGTAGAAGACAAAAACCGAAACCTGAAAGACGTTCAGCCCGACGATCTTCTTGATCAGGTTGCCTTGGGAAATGACGATATAAAAACCGGTCATCATCAGGATGACGACGATCCAATAATTGATAAGGCCGGGAAACGCCATGCTTAGCGATCCTGGCCGGCGAAGATGAAAAAGATGGTGATCATGGTCGCCGCAACGGTGGTGCCGACGCCGAACTCGATCAGAAATATGCCGAGATGCTGTCCGGAGACGGGGTGGCTGGAGAGCACCGAATAGTTCAGAAAATTGCCGCCCAAAAATATACCGAAGAAGCCGACACCGGCATAAAGCAATACCCCCAGCGACAGTAATATCCGCGTCAGCGTCGCCGGCAACACGCGCCGCGCCTCGTCGATGCCATAGATCAGCGCATACAGGATAAAGCCGACCGCGAATATCACGCCCGCCTGAAAACCGCCGCCGGGCCCGAAATCACCATGGAACTGCACATAGAGGGCATAAAGGAATATGAACGGGATCATAAACTTGGCGACGACGCGTAAGATAGAATGGGAATTCAAACTTCTTCCTCCTCGCGCTTTGCGCCAACCCCGGCGCGCAGGCCGGGCCGCCACCGGTTATGACCGCGCCCTAGCAGCACGAGAACGCCGATGGCGGCGGTGAAAATCACCACTACCTCGCCCAACGTATCGAAGCCCCGGTAGCTGGCCAGAACCGACGTGACGATGTTCGGGACGCCAATTTCGGCGCCCGACTTCTCGATATAGCGGGGCGCCACATGTTTGTTGGCGGGCGCGTCCGCATCACCGTAAAGAGGCATGTCGAGGGTGCCGAAGATCAGCACTCCGCCGGTCGCCACGACGATCAAAAGCGGCATCAGCTTGAATTTTTCCGGCGTGTAGTCGCCGCGCTCGGAGGTCAGCGCGATGGTGCCGAGGACCAGCAATGTGGAAACGCCGGCGCCGACCGCGGCTTCGGTAAAGGCCACATCGACCGCCGTCAATAAGACATAGAGGACCGCCGACAAGAGGCTAAAGACGCCCATCAGCATGACAATGGTGAACAAATTGCGCAGCCGGGCAATGGCGAAGGCAACCGCCGTCATCAGAAGCAGGAGCGCGACATCGAGGATGCTTTCTATGGCTTCTCTCCTTCCTCTTCGGCGGGCTTGGCGGTGCGGTCTTCGGCCAGCTCCGGCTTCAAGCCCGATCCCAGCGCGGCTTGCGCCAGGGCGTGGGTGGCGGTCGGGCTGGCGAAAAACATGAACATGATGATGAGCACAAGTTTCAATGATACCAGCGTCAGACCGGACTGCACGATCATACCCAACATCATCAAGCCGACGCCGAGGGTATCGGTGATGCCGGCGGCATGCATGCGGCTGTAAACGTCGGGAAAACGGATCAGCCCGATGGCCCCGATCAGCACGAATGCCGAGCCGCCGAAGATAAATATCCAACTGAAGATATCGGCGATCAGACTCATAGGTCCCCCAGATTATCGCCGGAATGAGGCTGGCCGAGATGGGCAAATTTGAAAAATTTCATCAGGGCAATGGTGGCGACAAAGCTAATCAGTGCATAGACCAGGGCGATATCCAAAAACTCCGGTCGGTCGGTGAGAAATCCAAGAACGGCGATCAGGAGCAGTGCCTTCGATCCGAACACGTTGACCGCTAGGATGCGGTCATAGACTGTCGGACCGAGTATCAGGCGGACAATGGCGATGGCCATGGCGATAATAACGGCGGCTCCGGCGGCAATAAACATCAGCTTGCGCTCTCCGCCGGGCGCCCGGAAAGGCCTTCCATTTGTACTGTGCGCCGGTCCATGCGGCCGGTTTCCAGCTCATCCGCAGCCTCAGCCGTGATGGCGTGGATGGTAAATTCAGAGCTCGCGTCATCCACATCGACGGTGACGGTTCCTGGTGTCAGGGTGATGGAATTGGCGTAGGCCACCATGCCGACCTCGGTTTGTTGGCTGGCCTTCACCTTGAGCAAAACCGGGCTGATCGGCAGGCTGGGGTTGAGGATGATGCGCGCCACATCGAAATTCGCCTTGATGATCTCCCAGGCCAGCCAGGGTAAAAATTTCAACGCGCCCAATGTCATTTGAATGGGATGGCCTTCGTCGTCCGCCAGATTCATCCGGTGCGCGATCCAGACCACGAATATGGAGGAAGCCAGCCCAAGCTCAATCAGAATAAGCTCATGGAAATGACCGGACAGGGCCAGCCATAATATAAACAGCACCACTCCCAAACTGATGTGTCTTAACATGCCGCCCAACTCATATTGCGGACCGCCTTGGCGGTCCGGTTTTGCCCTTCGGACATTGGTTGGAATACCTAGCGGGCTTTTGAAAATTCATCAAGGCAGTTCGGTGGCGTAGTCTCCGACCGGCGGGGTGGCCTTGATCAGCCCTTGTTTTTTTAAGAAAGCGGCAAACCGCTTGTAACG
>CAUZTZ010000483.1:0-2581 GCA_963582805.1 Alphaproteobacteria bacterium | reverse complement strand
TCGTGCGATAGTCTTGTGGTATCGAAGCTTATTTAACCACGTAGCGTACCGGCCATTTATAGCCCATATCTTCCGCAATTTTCAGCGTTGCGTTCAATATTGCAGCGGCTGGCAAGCCTTCTTTTTTAAGCGAATCGGCGTGCTGTTGCGGCCAATTTTTCAATTTTTCGGCCCAATTCTGGCGCACATCAGCGGGCAGTTTGGTAACCGTAATATTTTTCCGCAGCCATGCCATGTCTTTGACATAGCCAGCTTTGTTGAAGACACCGGTTTTGATTTCGTAACGCGCGGCGACTTCCTGCATGATCGGCCGCACTTCCGCGGGCAGACCTTTCCAGAAACGGTTGTTCACGTTGAGCGCGTGCCAAGTGATCGAGCCGAAGCCGATTTCGGTATAATATTTGCCGACTTCATGCAGCTTGAACACCGGTCCCCAGGCGCTCGGGAACATGATGCCGCCTTCGGCAACGCCGGTTTTAAGCTTGTTGTACCAACCGGGCAGCCCATCGATCACGGGCACGATGCCAAGACCGGCTTTGGTGATCCAATTGGCGTTCAGACCAGCCATGAGAATCTTGTGGCCCTTAAGGTCGGACGTCTTTTTCCAGGGAAACTGGGTGCCGAGGTTATAGCCGCCATCGCCGATACGGGCGAGCATGGTCTGGCCAAACTTCTGGAACCTTTTTTCAAGGCTCGGGAACTGTTTGTAGATTTTGCCGGCGATGGCGACGCTCATGACCGGATCCATTGTGCCGAAGGGCAGCATGATCTGGAACGCATGCATTTTCAGTTTTGATGCCTCGAAGCAGAAGCAGAAACCGCCAATGTCGACAACGCCGTTTTGAACGCCTTCGAAGGTGTCGAACACCTTCACGATGGATCCACTGTAGCCCTCAATGAAATTAACTTTGTGGCTGGTTTTGGATTCGACCGCTTTCTTCAGCTCCGGTTGAAAGAAATTTTTCATCAGACCCGCATAGACAACCGTCGGTGGATGGCCCGATGCGATGCGAATGTTAATGGTCTTGGCGTCCGCCGGCGTACCGGCAGCAAGGCCGCCTGCCAGCAAACCGGCCGCGGCGGCACCAAGCACTGATTTCGAAAGGACACTCATGAAAAACCTCCCTTAGCTTCCAATGATACAATCGAAGACCAATTCCCCGATCAAATACCCAATTATTTTAGCACATTTTCGCGGTCTTATAAAAGACTATAAGACCGCGTTATGGTTTGCCCTCCATTAGCTCGAACATCCCGGCTCCATAGACCGTTCGCGCAGCATCGAGCATTGGCGCCACGGCGGCGGCGAAGGCAGCCAGCTCCGCCTGGCTCAGCTCGGCGATCTCGCCGCCCGCGTCTTCGATAGCGCGGCGCGCGTCGACCGCTTCGGCCTCGGCCAGATCACGCTGAAATGCAACCGCTTCTTGGGTGCCCTTGGCAAACGCGCGCTGCAAATCCTCGGGCCAGCCGTCAAACTGGGCGGCGTTGGCGAACAGCGGGCGCGACAGGTAAAAATGGCCGCTCATGGTGTGGTAGGCATGGTGGCGATGGACCCCATAGGTCACCGTGTTGGCGAACGGATTTTCCTGCGCATCCAAGGTGCCATCGATGACGCCGTCGATGGCTTCGGTCAAATCCATCTGTCGGGGCTGGGCGCCGAGCGCAGCGAAGGTTTTTTCATGCACGGCGCTCGGCAAAACCCGGATTGTCATGCCGGCCAGATCGGCCGGTGAGCGCACGCCACGCAGGCGGTTGGAAATGTGGCGAAACCCGTTTTCGAAATAACCCAAAATTCGATAGTTGCATTGGGCTTCGATTTTCGCCGTCATATGATCGCCCAGCGCGCCATCCATATTGGCCCGCGCGTGGCCGTTATTTTCGAATAAAAATGGCAGATCGATAAATCCAAGTTCGGGAACCCGCCCCGTCAGATAGCTAGTAGATTGGTAGCCGGCGCTCAACAGGCCGCTCTCCACCAGCCACAGAATATCCTTACCCAGATAGCCCAAATCCATAATGTCCCAGACATACTTGACCATTACGTCCGATCCGAAATCGGCTTCCAGTCTATCGCCGATAAATTTCAGCGCGCGGCTGAACGATGTCTCCGGCGGCCCGTAGCCGCCAAGCCGGATTTGAATGGCTGCGCTCATAGATTTGGTTCAACGGCGAAGGCGGATTTCATTTGCCCACGGCAACAAAAGACCTAACCCATGCGTGTAATCTTTGATAAATATCGTGCGACATCAATTTGTACCCCCCTTACGGTTATGACTGTTTATGACGGTTTATGACGCTTTGTTACGCTTTTCGGCGGCGTTCAACGGTATCTCGCCGGCTTGGGCACGATGCCGGCACCAGAACCTTATTTAGAATATTTTGCGAATTGTGCAAGTGGGGGGATGGCTCGCCCACCCGTGCGGTGATGCGCCCAAGGGCGTTCCCGATTGGAACGGATCATAATTGCGGACCGCTTTCGAATATATGGCGCAGTGGGTTTGTAATGGAAATACTGTCCCCAACCAGGCCTTGAGGTTTGGGTATCTGACGATGTCCGCTTCCGGGGTAACAGCGGGCAGTA
>CAUZTZ010000482.1:0-2582 GCA_963582805.1 Alphaproteobacteria bacterium | reverse complement strand
AGCCCGCGATTTCGTCCATCACTACACCCACGAAATGGGCGATTGGGAAGCGGTGACCAATCTGGTGGAGACCATGGGTCTCAACGCGGAGACCTTTACCGAGGACGAAATGCGCTACATGAAGGCCCATTTCATGGCCGGCTGGGGCGGTTTTCCCATCGTCGGCACCAAGGAACAGGTGGTTGATATCTTGAAGAATCTGAACGATATCGGCTTTGCCGGCGTCCTGCTCACCTGGCCCCAATACGAAGAGGGCATTTTGCAGTTTCAAGACGAGGTATTGCCGCTGATCAAGCAGGCCGGGCTGCGCTAAAGCGGCAGGGGCCAAAATGGAGACAATCTGATGTCAGATAAACCCCAAGGCCTCGGCATGTTTCAATCGGTGCCGGGGGAATACGAAGCCTACAACGCCGCAACCACAAACGAATGTCCGGTGAGTGGGATGGCGGCGGATTTCAAGCCGTTCTCCGAAGAGTACCTTGCCGATCCGTACGTCTTTTTCCGCCGCGCCCGGGCCGAGGAGCCGGTCTTTTTCTCGGCCGAAATGGATGCCTGGGTGGTCATGAACTATGACGATATCGTCGCTATTTTTCAGGACCCGGAGACCTATTCCGCCGCCCTCGCCCGCCATCCGGTGACGCCGCTCTGTCCGGCCGCCGCCGAGGTTCGCGACACATTGCAAATCACCACCGAGCCATCCTTGGTGGACGAGGACCCGGGCACCCACCGGGACCACCGGCGCATCTTCGGCGACGCCTTTACGCCGAAGCGATTGGCCGAGATTGAGCCCCGCATCCGCGCCATCGTTGCCCGCTATATCGACCGCTTCATCGATGACGGCGAGGCCGATCTGGTCGCACAAATGCTGTACGAAGTGCCGGCGCTGGCCATCTTTATATTTCTCGGCGCCTCCGACGAGGACGCCGTTAAAGTCAAGATACTGGGCTCCAAGCGGGCGCTGGTAAATTGGGGCCGGCCCTCCGACCAAGAACAGGTCGAAATGATGGCGAACATGGGCGAGCATTGGGATTTCACCAAGCGTCTGGTGGATGCGGCGCTGGAAAATCCCGGCGACAATTACATGGGCGACATGGTGCGCATCTACCGCCACGATGCGTCAAAATTCACCATCAACTATCTTTATAACGTGGCGTTTCTGATGATGTTCGCCGGCCACGAGACCACCACCCAGGCGTCCGCCAACGGCATCAAGGCGCTCTTGCAAGACCGGGCCGAATGGGAGGCCATCTGCGCTGACCGGAGTAAAATCGCCAACGCGGTGGAGGAAATTCTGCGCATCGATAGTTCCATCTTCGCCTGGCGGCGCATCGCCACCCGCGATACCGAGATCGCCGGCCACAAGGTGAAGGCCGGGCAAAAAATTCTGGTCATGCTGGGTTCGGGCAGCCACGACGATGCCATGTTCCCGAACGGCGCCAAGTTCGATCATGCGCGGCGCAACGCCAAGCGCAACCTGGCCTTCGGCCACGGCGCCCATTTCTGCATGGGCGCGCCCCTGGCCCGCCTGGAAATGAAGATTATCCTGGAGGAACTGACCCTTCGCCTGCCCCACATGCAGCTTAAGCCCGATCAGGATTGGGCGTACATCCCGACGCTGACATTCCGGGGCGTACAAAAGTTGCTGGTGGATTGGGACGCCACCGCCAATCCAAGGTAAGCCCGCCTTGTTCGCCATTGACCACATCGCCGTCGCCGCCGGCACGTTGGAAGACGGCGCCGCCTATGTGCAAGATGCCCTCGGCGTATCCCTGTCCCCGGGCGGCAAGCACAGGCAAATGGGAACCCACAATCGGCTTTTGCGCCTGGGCGAGGATTTGTTTCTCGAAGTCATCACCATTGATCCCGATGTGCCGCCGCCGCCGCGCCGCCGCTGGTTCGATCTTGATGGTTTCGGCAATGCTGCTCCCCGCATTCAGACTTGGATCGCCCGCACATTTGATTTGGACGCAGGCCTGGCCGCCGGGCCAAGCTCAGCGGGCAAGCCCTGCCAGGTGAGTCGGGGAGACATGCATTGGCGGATCGCGGTGCCGGATGATGGATCGATGGCCTACGGCGGCGCCTATCCGACGCTGATCCAATGGCCGCCCGGCCCGCATCCGGCAGCCAGCATGGCCGAGGCAGGCTGCGCGCTGGTGGCGCTGGAAATCGAACACCCGCAAGCGGCGGCTATCGCCAAATATCTCGGCCCGGATTTCGGCGATGAACGCCTGAAAATCAGCGCCGGCGTGCAAACCCGGTTTCGGGCATTGATCGAAACGCCAAACGGTGGCCGTACACTGGGGTAGACCCGATCTAATACTGCCCGTATTTGCGGCAGGCTTCGACCATGGCGACGACGCATTCGTATTTGGGTTAGTCCGGAATGCCGCAGGCAGGGTGCGCGCCGCCGGCGCGACCGATTATCTGGGAAACCAGTGCGGATATAGAAAAAACAGAATGTAGAATATGATCAGCGCCACCGTTGGAACGACCAGCATCAAGGCTTTTATTCGATATTGCATGGACAAGATCCCGTGCGTTTGCGTTGCCATAACCGCCGCCCCGCATGGCAGCCTTTGCTA
>CAUZTZ010000481.1:0-2583 GCA_963582805.1 Alphaproteobacteria bacterium | reverse complement strand
AAGCGAGATTATTTTAATCGGCGCCGGCTTGCCTGAAATTCGCGCCGCCTTGCAGGAATCGGATACCGGCGAGCTGTTCGTGGTCAAGGAAAATGGCGAGCTGTTCGGCACCATCACCTTGCACGATCTATCGGACGCCGCCTTCGATCACGATGTGGATAATCTGATCAATGCCGGCGATATCGCGCGCAACGATCCGCCGGTGATTTATGCCGATGATGATCTGCAGACCGCCAACAAGCTGATCCGCGATACCGGCGAGCATTTCATCGCCGTTGTTGAAAGCAAGGACGACCACCGGCTGGCCGGCACATTGTTCGAGACCGACGTCATGGCCGCCTACAACCGGGCGCTGATCGAAGCCCGCCACGAAGAGCACGACACGGCCTGACGCGGCCTAACGCGGCCAATCCTGTATTAATAAGAGCGGCGCAGGCGCAGCCAGTCGGAGCGGTCGATGGATTGCACCGGAACCCGGCGAATTTTCATGTCGCTCAGATCCTTGGGCAACAGATCGAGCGGCACCGATATGCCGGCCGCTCCGTGGTTCCAGACTTTGCGGTAGAAATCGGCCTGACCGCTAACCGGCTTGCCGGCCACGCCGAGGATCAAATCGCCGCCCTCGATACCGGCCTTGGCCGCCGGGCCGCCCGGCGAGACCCGCGTCACCACCAGCCTGCCGGCCATCTCGGCCGTGTTGGCGCCGATCCAGGGGCGCGCCTTGCCGGCGCGGCGGCCTTGCTCCAAAAGCTCGCCGAGCACCGGTTTCAGGATTTCCACCGGCACGAACATATTGCCGGGCAGGTGGCGGCCGGGCCCGGCGGCGTCGCCGACCAGCAACGAGCCGACGCCGAGCAGACGCCCGTCCTCGCCGATCAGCGCCGCGCCGGAATGAAACGAATGCGGCGGCGCCGTGTAGATGGCGCTTTCCAGCAGATATGCCCAGCCGCCCGTGAACAGCCGCCGGGACACAACATTGGCGGCGATCACCGGCTGGTTGCCGCCGCGGCTGGCGATCAAAACCTTATCGCCGCGGCCAAGCTTTCGCGAATCGCCTAAGCGCATGGGCTGGGTGTCGAGGCTGCCGCGGATGCGCAAAAGCCCGAAGCCTGAATCATGGTCATAGGCGACCACCGTGGCCGGCGCCTGTTTGCCGCCGGGCCCGGTGACGATGGCGCCGTCGGCTTCCAATATCAAATAGCCGATGGTCAGGATCAGCCCGGTTGCGTCGATGACGATGCCGCTGCCGATACGCTCGGTCCCGAGGATTCGCGCCGTTCGGGCGTTGTCCGGGACCCGGGCCTTGATGCCGACCACGGCTTTTGAGATGTCGAAGTTTTTTTCGGCGGCGGGCGCGGGCGTGCCTGCAAGGCCCAAAAATATGACCGCGCCAACAATCGCCGATGCGGATCGAAAGGAGCTAAGCGCCATAATATCCACCGTTTTTGGGACCGCGCCGTGTTGCCCCAAAAGGGTGGCCGCAACTGGCGCTCAAGTCAAAGAATTAATCAACCGGCACACAGGAATGTGTCTGCCGCCGGCCCCCGCATCCGAGTTTTGCTGTTGCCTTGGGTTGGCCATGATATAATAGCGTCATGCCAGACCCATTTGCCCTGACCGACGAGCCGGCGCCCGCCGCCCCTTCCCCCGCCGGACCCGTCGATACGACCTATTTGGATGGCCTCAACGAAGCCCAGGCCGAGGCCGTCGAAGCCTTGGACGGGCCGCTCCTGGTGCTGGCCGGCGCCGGCACCGGCAAGACCCGGGTGCTGACCACGCGTCTTGCGCATTTGCTGGTGACCGGCAAGGCGCGCCCCTTCGATGTGGTCGCCGTCACCTTCACCAACCGCGCCGCTTTGGAAATGAAGAACCGGGTGGCGGCACTTTTGAACCGGCCGGTGGAGGGCTGGTGGCTGGGCACCTTCCATGCCCTCGGCGCCCGCATATTGCGCGCCCACGCGGAAGCCGTCGGGCTCAAATCCAATTTTACGATCCTCGATGCCGACGACCAGCTTCGCCTGTTGAAACAGATCATGGCAGCCCACGAGATCGACGACAAAAAATGGCCGGCGCGGGTTTTGCTGGGCGTCATCCAGCGCTGGAAGGATCGCGGCCTGACCCCGGACAAGGTTTTGAGCGAAGAAGAGTCACTTTCCGCCGACGGCATGGCGGTGGAATTGTACCAAGATTACCAGGCCCGATTGCTGGCGCTCAACGCCGCCGATTTCGGCGATCTGTTGCTGCATTGCCTGACCCTGTTCACCACCGAAACCGAAATTCTGGTCCGCTACCAGCAGAAGTTCCGCTACCTGCTGGTGGACGAATATCAGGACACCAACGTCGCCCAGTATCTGTGGCTGCGCCTGTTGGCCCAGGGCCATCACAATATCTGCTGCGTCGGCGACGATGATCAGTCGATCTATTCCTGGCGCGGCGCCGAGGTCGGCAACATCCTCAGCTTCGAAAAAGATTTCGATGGCGCCAAGGTGGTCCGCCTGGAACAGAATTACCGCTCGACGCCGCATATCCTGGGCGCCGCATCGGGGCTCATTGCCCACAACGAAGGCCGCCTCGGCAAGACTT
>CAUZTZ010000480.1:0-2591 GCA_963582805.1 Alphaproteobacteria bacterium | reverse complement strand
ACTTCCGCGTGCAGGGTTCGGTGCACCGGACATTTTTCGGCGATCGCCAGGAGCGATTGCCGTTGTTCTTCGCTTAGCGCGCCTTCCAAATGTATCTCCCGGGTTATGTGGTCGAGCATGCCTTCCTTGGTTTCGCATTCGGCGCAATCGCGGCCATGAATTTTGTCATGGCGCAGGGTAACAGAGCCCCGCACCAAAGGTATCTTTTTGCGGTCCGCATACATGCGCATGGTCATCACCGTGCAGGCGCCCAGGCCCGAAAGCAGAAGATCATATGGGGTTGGCCCGCTATCGGTGCCGCCATAGTCCGCCGGCTCGTCGGCTTTGATGACATGTTTGCGCCCCGCCGAGATGATCTGGGCAAACTTGCCATCCCCGGTTTCTTGAACAATGACGGCGCCATCTTCGCCCCCGGTCCCGGTAGCGGCCTCCCCGCCTGATCCCAGATAGCGGCCCGCCCAGGCGGCGATCACCTCGGCCACATAGGCGGCGTCCGCTTTGCCAGACAACAAATGATCGGCGCCGTCCAGAGACACAAAACTTTTCGGATGTTTTGCCGCGCCGTAAATTTCGGCGGCATGGTCGATACCGACAATGGCATCGCCCGGCGCATGAAATACCAGCAGCGCCTTATTCAGATTTTTGATCCGCTGTTTCTGGTCTTGGCCGGCGATGTCATCGAGGAATTGCTTTTTGATGACGAACGGGCGCCCGCCAAGGCTTACCGGGGCCTCGCCGCGCTGGTTGATTTCGGCGACGGCGCTGGAGAAATTATCCGAAACATGGGCGGGATCGAACGGCGCGCCGATGGTGGCCACGGTTTTGGCGCCGGGAATATCGCCCGCCGCCGCCAGCACGGCGGCGCCGCCAAGACTATGGCCGATAAGAATGCCGGGCGCTTCATGGTTTTCGGAAAGCCAATTCGCCGCCGCCACCAGATCGCCCACATTGGAGGTGAAATTGGTGTTGGCGAATTCCCCGCCCGAATGGCCGAGGCCGGTAAAATCAAAACGCAGCACGGCGATGCCGCGTTCGGCCAGCCCGGCGCTGACGCGGGCGGCGGCGAAAATATCCTTGGAACAGGTAAAGCAATGGGCAAACAGGGCATAGGCGCGGGGCGCGCTCGGCGGCATATCCAGGCGCGCCGCCAAGTCATCACCAAGGGCGCCGGTGAAGGTGATTTTGTTGTCTAAGGGCATGGCCGTCTCCTGTTCTCAAACCGCCAAAATAGGCGGCAACCTGCGCTTTTCAAACGATGGGGATATTACGGGCCACCGGCAAGCAGTTGCCATGCAAAATCAATTGATTGAGCGCCGCCACGATGATCGAAGAATGGTCGGCATCGCAAATACCGGGACCGCTACATCTGCACCATCTTCGCCCACATCATCGCCTGCTCGTCGGGCGTTGTGTTTTTTGCCAGATGTTCAAGAATATCGCGGCTGGTGACGATGCCGACCAGCTTGCCTTTTTCGACAACCGGCATGTGCCGGATATTGCGCTCGTGCATTTGCGTCAAGACGTCATGGGGATGGGCGGCGCCGTTGCAGGTGATCACATCCTTGGTCATCACTGTTTCGACCTTGAAATCCAGGCAGCCGGGGCCGTTCTTGCCGAGCGCCTGAACCACATCGCGCTCCGACAAAACGCCCGCCAGCTGATCGCAATATTTGCAGACCACCAGAAGACCGATCTTGTGCTTGGCCAGCATTTCGACGGCTTCGCTCAGCGTCTTATCGGGAGATATCGTCTCTTTGATTCTCGATTTAATCTGGATTACGTCTCTGGCCATTTTGTCCTGTTCCCTTACGCAGTTATTGGCGGCGCATAGTTTTGTTACTATAGGCGCAGTTGCGCCTGCTTAGTCAATATCGGGTAATCCACATACGTTGCGGCTTATTCCATTGCCATCGCGCGCAGCAGTCTTAGAATAAAAGCCGGAAATTGAAGGACCGATTTGATGACGCGGAACCCGAAACCCCCCATCCGCGCCGATCATGTGGGCAGCATGATCCGGCCGGCACCCCTGATCGCCGCGCGCCAGGCCTTTGATGAAGGCAATCTGGAGGCCGCGCAGCTTCGCCAATTGGAAGACGCCGCCATCGCCGACGTGGTCGCCCTGCAGGAGCGCACCGGCATCGGCTGCATCACCGACGGCGAGTACCGGCGCCACAACTGGCGCGACGGATTTTTCGAAAGCGTCGATGGCTTCTCAGAAGACAAGGTGGAGAGCTCCTTCATATTTACCGAATATAGCGGCGCCCAGCGCCGCGGCATGCCGGTCCCGGTGGTGCGTGATAGATTGACGCGCCGGAAATCGATCACCGCCGATGATTTCGCCTACACAAAAACCCTGACCAAGGGCTTGGTAAAGGCCACCCTGCCGTCGCCGACGGTCAATCACTTCTTTGCCGGCGACAAAGCGCTCGAAGGCTCGCCCTATGAAGGCTTGGACGACTTCTTCGCCGACGTGACCGAAATTTACCACCAGGAGATTGCCGATCTGGCGGCAAGGGGCTGCACCTATCTGCAAATAGACGAGGTGCCGATCGCCGTGCTGTGCGATCCCAAAAACCAAGCCATCGTGCGCG
>CAUZTZ010000479.1:0-2604 GCA_963582805.1 Alphaproteobacteria bacterium | reverse complement strand
TTCCGTCTCAACATGTCGCACACGTCCCTCAATGATCTGGAAGATATCATCGGCCGCATTCGCGGCTGGACCGATGTCCCCATCAGCCTGGATTCCGAGGGCGCGCAATTGCGCAATGGCCCGATGCAAAGCGAAGCGGTTGAATTCAACGCCGGCGACAGGATCACCATTCACCGGGTGCCGATGGTGGGTGATGCGGCCAATCTGTATTTCAATCCGGCCAGCGTCGAAAAACAATTCCAAGTCGGCGATGAAATCCAGGTGGATTTCAACCATGTGCGCTTGAAAATCACAGAGGCCGGGGATGGCGCGTTCATCGCCGAAGTTCTGGAGGGCGGCATTATCGGCAGCAACAAGGCGGCCGATCTCAACCGGGATATCGCGTTCGAGCCGTTGACAGAAAAAGACAAGGCGGCGATTGAAATTGGCCGGCGCTTGAAGATCACCAATTTTGCCATGTCGTTCACCAACCGGACCGAGGATGTGGCCGTCATGCGCGCCGCCTGCGGCACCGACGCCACCATCATCTACAAAATCGAAAGCCCGGCGGGTCTGCGCAATCTGAACGGCATTCTGGAAGCCGCCGACGAGATATTGATCGACCGGGGTGATCTGTCGCGGCGCGTGCCGATCGAGCAAATTCCCTTTCTGCAACGGCGCATCATTTCCCTCGCCCGGTCGAAGGGGAAAGCGGTCTATGTGGCGACCAATTTATTGGAATCCATGGTCACCACCAAATCACCCAACCGGGCCGAGGTGAACGACGCGGTCTCGACCCTGGAAATGGGCGCCAGCGGGCTGGTGCTCGCCGCCGAAACCGCCATTGGAAAATATCCGGTGGAGGCGGTCTCGATGGTGCGCGCCCTCATTTCCGAGTTTGAAAAGTGGACCCCCAATACGTCCATCGAGGAAATTCTCGACCGCTGAGGGAGCCCTTAAGGACGTTTTAATATATAAGGTGAATTGCGCCGGCGCCGGCAATTTCAGTCGTCGGTGGTTTCCGGCACTTTAGCTTTGCCGAACAGGTTTTTAAGCCTGTCCCACTGGGTCCGGAACACGATCCAGCCGCCCGCGACGCCGGCGATAAGAAGCTGGATAATCATGCTGCCGGTGCCCGGATCGAAATAGGCATGCGCCGTTTGCGGCCAGATAACCGCCAGCGCGCCGAGCAACAGGATCGATTTGATCATCGAATTTCCATGTCAGTTAATTCGGACCCAGATGTTGGTGGATTGATCAAGCTTATAGACGTGGGGCGTTACGGTTGTAAAGTAAATTGGCCAATTCGCCGCCGTTTTGGCGCTGTCGATATCGGTAATCACGCGCCCATCCAGGGCCAAATGTTTGAATTTGACGCCGAGGATATCAAGGATCGTCGGCAACACATCCACATGGCTTACGGGTGCGCCGAAATCCCTTCGCACCGTCTGGCCCGGCTGTTTGATCGATAGCATTATATTGGCGATCTCCGGCGTATTGGCTACCTCTGACGGCCCTTTGCGCAGCCAAGTATCCATGCCCGGATCGTTGCCGGTGTCGGCGGTGAAAACGATCAGCGATTTCTCGAACAATTTGTGCCGGTCCAAGACCTTGAACAGGCGCCCCAATTGACGTTCCACGGTAATCATCTCAGCCCGGGCGCCCTCAACCTGGCGCGCGTAGGCGCCCGGCGAGGCGGCGGTGGCCAGGGATATGGCCTGGATATCGTGATGGGTCAGATTGTGGGTGACGTATAAATTGAGCGCGCCGGGATTTTTGCCGATCGCGTTGATAAGCTGGTCCATTTCCAACTTGCCCACATTGTCGCCGGAGCCGCCGCCGAATTTTTCCAGATCGTTCATGTCAGGCTGGCCGCGCCACAAAACATCATCGACCGCCACCGGAACAAACACCTTCAAATATTTCCGGTACCAGCCCTTGATGATAGAGACGCGGCGCTGCAGCGTATTCTCGCCAATCGCGTACAGGCAGATATGGATGGTCTTGTCACAGCGGGCGCTGTCGACATCCGTTACCCAAATCGTCCGTCGGCCCAGGGAATGAAAAATATCGGCGATCGGCGGGCTTTCCTCATCGGCTCCGGCGGCCTTGACCACCTTTTGAAAGCCCCGCGCCAGTTTTCGCAATATGGGCGGATTGGCCTCGAGCGCTCTGGTGTCGCCGCCGCTGATCGCCCGCCTTATAATCGGATGATAGCGCCCCGAATAAAGCTGTTGCAGGCTGAGCGCCGAATTGGTCGCGCTGGCATAGGCCCGGTGGTAGTTGTTGGATACGCCCACCAGGCGCGCCAGATTGGGAAATTTGTCTGCATCGATACGGCGGTCGGGCGGGAACATATGGTCGTGCACAACCCGCTCCATGGAAATCAGGAACACCGGCGCCTTGGCCGGCTCGCCTTGGCTGGCGACCTTGTCCGGCGGCACCGCTCTCGGCGTTTGGATGGCCTCCATGGTGAAATAGGAAAATACCGCGGCCAGTAGCAGACTGAGCACCGGCGCGAATTTGGCAAAGGAATATAAGTGGTCTCGCAGCCTGTAGAGCACGAACAGAAATATCCCGGCGGCGACGAGGATGAGCGCGGCCCTTACGAACACAAAGGAAATC
>CAUZTZ010000478.1:0-2617 GCA_963582805.1 Alphaproteobacteria bacterium | reverse complement strand
CCGGCGCTGCTATATTATTTCGCCGTGTTCATTCAGGTCGATTTGCTGGCCGCGCGCGAGAAAATCGCGGTGGTCGACGGCGAAATCCCGTCGGTACGGTCCGTGATGGCGCGCGGCTGGCAGTTCATCATCCCGTTCGTGGTGCTGCTTTACGCGCTGTTCGAGCTTCTGGTCGAGGCCGAGGTGGCGGCGCTCTATGCCTCGGTCTTCATCGTCATCGGCGGGATGCTGCGCAGCTATGGCGACAAACGGCTGACCCTGATGGGCGCAATCAAGACTTTGTCGAGCACCGGGATGGTGATGCTGGAACTGTTCATGATCCTGGGCGGCGCCGGATTCGTCATCGGCATTCTTAACATCACCGGGCTCGGCGGGGCGCTGGCCCAAGCGGTGGTCAATCTGGGCGGCGGCAGCCTGTTCGTCCTACTGGTGATCGCCGCCGTAATCTGCATCATCCTGGGCATGGGCATGCCGACGGTCGGCGTTTACATCCTGCTGGCGACCATGGTCGCGCCGGCCATCGTCCAGGCCGGAGTGCCGGAACTGGCAGCCCATATGTTCATTCTCTATTTCGGCATGATGTCGATGATCACCCCGCCAATCGCCATGGCGGCCTATGCCGCGGCCACGATCTCACGATCATCGCCCATGGCCACGGGCTGGGCGTCCATGAAGCTGGGCTGGGTCGCCTATGTGATGCCCTTCATGTTCGTGATTTACCCGCCTTTGCTGATGGACGGCACGGTCATGGAAGTTCTGACCGCGATCGTGACCAGCGTGTTCGGCGTTTATTTCTTTTCGGTCACGGTAGTGGGCTATTTTTCCCGGCGGCTCAGCACGGCCCAGCGCTGCTTGCTTGCGGCGGCCGGCATCGGCGCCATGATGCCCCACGGGGCGCTCACCCATGGGGTCTGGGTCAATGTCGCTGCCATTGCGCTGGGCGTCGTGCTTCTTTTGCGCGAATATTTCGCTGGACGGCGGCTCAGGGAAGCCGCGACCGACCAGGCTTAGAATAAGAAAACGCCGGCCCACAAGGGGCCGGCGCATCTGAACAGCTGAATATAGTCCAGCTTACTTGGACGGCGGCCACTGGCCGATTTCCTTGAGATATTTGATGGCGCCCGGATGATAGGGCACCGCGCCCTTGGCACCCCTTAGATCGAACGTCATCAGCTTGGGATTGAACGTGCCAAGCGCCTTGGTCATTCCGACCAGGGTTTTCTTGTTCTTGTGCAGTAACTTGATCAGACGATAGACGAACTCGTCCGACTCCTTGGCGTTGGTGGTCAAGAAAGCGCGAAAGGCCATCATGGTCGTGGGCTTGAGGACGCCTTTCAGATGGGGCGCCGGATGGACCACCATGCCAGACGACGGAACGAGCGCGTTCATGGCGGCGATGTTCTTGCCGATGGACACAAACCGCACGCCGCCATGCCTGCGCTGCTTGATGTCCGCCTTCTGAATGGCGGCGATGCCCGCGCCGGTGCCGACGGCCTGAACCTTGCCTTCGCCGAGCAGCGCCGTCCCCTTGAACACATTCGGCGTCGGATAGGGCTTGATATCCTTGAGCGTCAGTCCGGCGCTCGCCAATGTCGCCTGCAGAAGATTTTGCACCGTGGTCTGACTGGTAAAGCCGGTCGGCATGCGCACGCCCTTCAGGTCTTCGGCCTTTTTGATGGGCGAATCGTTGGGCACCAGAAACGCGAACCGCAACAGGAACATGATGTTGATTAGCCGCAGATTGGGTTGCGGGCGGCCTTTGAAGTTAGAGATGCCCTCGGTCGCGTTGACGGCGTCGGACACATTGACCAGCGCGAACCGGACCTCATCACGATTGAGCAGAGGAATATAGGTGGATGAGCCGGAATAAGGCTGCACCCGGACCTTGACGCCCATATTGTCGTTCATAAGCTTGGAAACGGCGACGCCGATACGATGATAGAGCGACCCCTGCGGATTAACTCCGAAGCCGATTGTCTGTGCCGATGCCGCGCCAGTCACAAAAACAGCAAGCGCAAACACGATAACCCCACGATGGATTTTCATAATCTACCTCCCTTGGACAATTTATAGAGTGTGACTGTAGACGCCCTCGCATTGGAGCACCAGTCTTTCTACATCATGAGCAACCAACCACTTCGGCGGCTTGGATGGCAGTAAGCCTTCTCCAAAAACGTTCTTCAGCTATAAATTAGAATACCTGCAGAACAACTATCGAGTAAGATTGTTTGGGCCCGCAGGATATCGCGGCCGTGATAGATATCAAGCAGGAACATATTGAGCGCCCGCACCCGCTGGACCGATCCTTCCTCGAGACGTCGCCATTCCGAAGCGCAAAATACTCTGGGAATGACATCAAAGGGGATCAGCTGTTCGGTACCGCCTTCCCCACCATAAACGATGAAAGTGATGCCAAGCCGTCGAAACAGCACATCCGCTTCGTTCCGTTTGCGGCTCAGTTCTTCGACCGGCAGGTTTTTCAGCCACAAATCGATGTCCCGCACCATCGCCCGGGGCGTATCGCCGAGCCCATACCATTCGTCGAAAGCGACAGGTGAAGTCACAACATATCCCCCGGCCGGGAAATTTCGCCGGTCCTTACGGTCTGAACTGAAAC
>CAUZTZ010000477.1:0-2664 GCA_963582805.1 Alphaproteobacteria bacterium | reverse complement strand
TTATGTCTGTCATGGTCATCCCCCCAATGTTCGCCTCTGATTGTACCCCGCAGAGGCGGCGAAGCAATCATCGGGAACCGCTCTAGACCAACGAGCGGATCAGCTTGGCGTAGCTGCCGATCAGGCAGCGGACGAACGGGTCGCACTTGGCCACCTTGGACGAGAACAGCTCTTTTGGAATAACCACCACCGTGGTTGTGGCTGCGGCGCGCGCCATCGCCATTCTGGGACGGCTGTCGATCAGCGCCATCTCGCCGAATATGCCGCCCTTTTCCACCGAGCCCAGGACCAATTCTTCCTCGCCCTGCTTTTTGAGAATCTCGACGCGGCCTACTTGAATGACATAGGCTTCGTTGCCGAAGTCGCCTTCATCAAAAAGGACGTGCCCCGGCGGAAGCACCAGACGCTGCATGATCGCCGAGGAAGCCTTTGCCATTTTGGTTCTGCTTTCGTCTGCGCATAATAATTTTGGGGAAGACCGCGATAATTTTATTTCATATATTATGGCCAAATTCTATAATACCAAGGATCGGGGATAATAACCCATAGAGACGCCATACCAAGGTTTTCGGCAAGGAGCGTGCGTCGCGGCGATGCGGTGCATCGGAAGACGTGCGCGACGCTGTCCGAAAGCCTTGGTATGGCGCCGTTCCGGTCGTCCATGCGCCCCTCCGGAGGGCGTCAGAAACGCTTGCCGATACACCGCATCGCCGGCGCGTTCCTTCCTACCCGGCGAGGCGCATGAACGATCTCTATGGGTCATTATCCCCGATCCTTGGTATAATCGTTAAACCGGCAATTGTTTGACTTGAACGGAGGATGCGATGTCTGAAACCATCAACGTGGCGGTGCTAGGCTTGGGCCGCATCGGCCAGCAGTTCGCCGCCGGCCTCTCCAAGCATATCGAGATGGGCGAAAAACCGATCAAGATCGTCGCCGTGGCCGAGCGCGATCCCGATTCCCTGGCGGCGCAGATGTTCGCCGATGAAGATGTGCCGGTCTACACCAAAGCCACCGATATCATCGAGCATGACGGCCGCATCGATATCATCTTCGATCTGACCGGCGCGCCGGAAGTCCGCCAGACGTTGCGTGCCAAGCTGCACGAGACCGGCAACCACGATACCATTATTGTTCCCGAGATTTTCGCCCACTTCGTCTGGTCGCTGCTGGAAGAAAACGTGGATCTGTCGCGCCCGCACCGAAGCGGCTATTGAGGGAGACCGCCGTCAGCCCGGCCAGGTCCCCGAATATTCCGGCATGATGGCAATGATCCTTGGGCATTGCGCCCGGACCGTCATCATTTCAGCTTCTCCGGGCTGTCCGCCAGCCAAAGGATTGACGAATAATATTGCATGAACTCGGTCCCGATCATTTTGATTTTATAGACGCCGGGGACCAGGGCAACCTGGCCGCTGCGGGCGCGGGCGCGTTGCCGTTCGGGTACGACGATATTTTCCTTTGTGCTGAGACGCGAAAACTCCAAGGCGCTGCTCGGCTTGGCGCAAAATAATAATAATCCGTACAGGGGCTTGGCCACACCGGCGATATCGATACGCACCAACGCCGCGCCCCTTTCGCGCCCGACATTCGATTGCGCGGCGATCGGCGTGCCGGCCATGAAGATCGAGCCGACGGCGAATGAGGCGTTGTCATAACAATAGGGCGTATCGCCGGGCACCGGTATGCGGTCACCGGCGCGGGCCTTGAAGGCGCCGTCCAGCGCGGTGAAGGTCAAATCCGGCGAGCCCAGGCGCGCCACTTCGATGCGGACCGTACAGGCGGCAAGAAACAATAGGCCGAAGGCACAAAATACAATCTGGCGCGCATTCATAATTCGTTCCCCCGGTATCGGCCGCCCAATATACTGGTCCAAGTTGAAGATTTATCCATTGTCCGAACGGCTGCAAGGGCAATGGCTGCAATAATCTACTGGGAATAGTTCCATGAAACCTATATCTAGCAATTCGATTGTGATTTTCAGCTTGAGGCCAGAATCTTGGTGAATGAAATTACACCGAATTTTATCGAGGCCATGGAGATGGCGCCGGAAGGGGTCGCGCTTTGGGACGCCGATGACCGGCTGGTCCTGTGCAATGAAATGTTTCGCCAACTGCACAGCCACGCCGCCGAGATTATCGTGCCCGGCTTGAAGCTGGAGGAATTGCTGCTCCGCCATAAGGCCAGCGGGCTGAAGGTTATCAGAGATGGCGCGCCCGCCGATTGGGATGAGGCCGCGCTGGACGCCCGCAAGCGCAAAATCCTGCCCAGCGTGGTCGTCCAATATGGCAGCAAATGGATACAAATCCGCCGCAACAAATTGTCCGATGGCAGCACCATCGCCTTTCACACGGACATCACCGAAATCAAGAAAAGCGAGGCGAGGTTCTCCAAGATATTCCAGTCCAACCCGGCGCTGGTGTCGATTTCTACCATGGCGGACGCGGTGATCCTGGACGTCAACGAGGTCTGGCTGAAAACCCTCGGCTACAAAAAATCCGAGGTTGTCGGGCGAACGCCGTTCGATCTGAATTTATTCGAAGACCCCAAAATCCGCGAGCGGGTTGTGACGCGCGCCAATCAAGGCGCGGATGGCGGGTTTGATGTCCGCTATATGACGGTGGTCTCAACTGATCGACGCAACACTTTATCTTAAATGGAAAG
>CAUZTZ010000476.1:0-2689 GCA_963582805.1 Alphaproteobacteria bacterium | reverse complement strand
TGCCTGATCGGCAGCTACGCCAAGCTGATCCGCTCGTTGGTCTAGAGCGGTTCCCGATGATTGCTTCGCCGCCTCTGCGGGGTACAATCAGAGGCGAACATTGGGGGGATGACCATGACAGACATAACCGCCGACGAATTCGATCTGGTGGAAAAGGCCAAGGCGCTGGAACCGCTCCTTCGCACCGAGGCGCCCAAGGGCGAGGGGTTGGGGCGGCTCACCGACGCCACCATGGATGCGCTTATGGACGCCGGACTGATGGGCCTGTGGGTGCCGCACCAATATGGCGGCGCCGAATTGTGGCCCGTCGATAGCCTCAAGGTGATCGAGGCCTTGTGCTATGCGGACGGCTCCACCGGCTGGGTGGTAATGGCGGCGGGAGTCTGCACCGGCACCGGCGCCGCCTATATACCGCGCTCCGGCGCCGATCAATTGTTCGGCGATCATATATCCATCATCGCCGGCCATGGCGCGCCGCTGGGCAAGGCCCATGTGGAAGATGGCGGCTTCCGCCTTTCCGGCGATTGGTCCTATGCCAGCGGTATCCTTCATGCCAGCCATATCCATACCGGCGGCATCATTTACGAGAACGGCGAGCCGCGCATCGATGCCAATACCGGCGCGCCCGAGTTTCGCGTCTTCGTGGTGCCGATAGAGAATTCGACGCTCAAGGAAAACTGGGATGTGCTCGGCCTGCGCGCCACCGGCAGTATCGATTACAACATCGAAGGCGCGTTCGTGCCCGAAGATCATACCCACATCCAGCGCCAGCGCGTTGCCAACCAGGGCGGTGATATCTACAAGCTGGGCATCTGGGGGCTGGGCGGCATCGGTCATACCGGCTTTGCCCTCGGCACCGGGCGGCGCATGCTGGACGAGCTGGCCGAACTGGCCCGCTCCGACGGCAAACGCCCGATGCTGTTGCCGGTGCAGGGCGGCGGCGAGAATTTCGAAACCCTTTATGGCGAGGCCGAAGCCCGCTACCGGGCCGCCCGGGCGCTGGTTTTCGAAAGCTGGCGCGCCATGCAAGAGATTTTGCCCGAGGACGGCCGCATCCCGACCCGCGCTTTGACGCTGATCCGCTTGTCGCTGGTCCATATCACCGCCGTCGCCAACGATATCGCGTCCCTGGCCTTCACCTATGGCGGCGGCGGCGCACTGAGGGCGAGCCCCTTGCAGCGCTGCATCCGCGACATGATGGCTGGCGCCCAGCACGCCACCACCGGCCCGCTGATCCTGCGCCAATGCGCCAAGGATCTGATGGGCATGGCCGAGGGCAAAGTCTGGGGCGTGCGCGCGTTGGAAGACCCAATGTAAGGGGGGATTGGGTATTAGCGGGTAGAAAGGTTAACCACAGAGACAGTGAGACGGTGAGAAGATAGTCCCGGCGCGCAGCGCCATTCCTTTTCTTTCTTCCTCACCGTCTCACTGTCTCTGTGGTTCAACTTCTTTTCTTTTTCCTATCCCCCTGCCGCCACCTTCGCAGCAATCCCGGCCTCTTCGTCCTTGATTGCCGCGTTGAGCTTCGGCAATACCTGTTCCGCCATCAACTGCATGGAGCGGCGGCCCAGCGCCTCGTCGGCCCAGTCGATGCCGGTGTAATACAAAGTCCCGAACGGGCCGATCTGTTCGCGCAAAGCCAAAATCTGCTCGGTAACGCTTGCCACGGTGCCGGCGATGACCTGTTGATCCAGCGATTGCGCCAGGGTGATCTGTTCCCTCGGCTGGTCGGGATAGGCGGAGAAAACGCCGAACTTGGGGCCCCGGGACAGCTTCTTCATCAGGTTCGATAAATAAAAGCCATACGGCCCGTCTTCGCTTTTGCCGTAGCGCGCCGCCGTCGCCTCGTCATCGGCAACGAAGATCAACTTGGCCACCCGGTAGCCGGTGGGGTCTTCCGGTAATCCGGCATTGCGCAGCCCTTCCAGATATTTCGGCAGGTGCGTCGCGATCCAATGGGGGTGCACATATTGGCACGATATTGGCTGCCAGCCGCGCTCCGCCGCCAAGGTAATGCCGTGCGACGCCGGCGCCACCGCCGTCACCACCACGGGCGGGTGCGGTTTCTGGAGGGGCTTGGGGGCAATGCCCTGGCCGATCTCGGGATAAAAGCTGGCGCGCGTGGTGAAGCTGTTGAATTTACCGCTGACATCCAAGGGCGCCTCGCCCCACCAGATTTGCAAAATCTGCTCGAACACTTCGACCATTTTTTCGTTGCGCTCGATATCCAGATTGCCGAAGGCTTCGATATCCGATTGCAGCCCGCCGGGCCCGATGCCCCAGATAAATTTGCCGTCCAAAAGCGTGTCGATCATGGCGATCTGGCCGGCCAGCATCACCGGATGATAAACTGGCAAGTTGGTAACCCCGGTGCCCAGCGTGATCTGTTCAACCTCGCCCATGAGCCGGGCGATGAACATCAGGCACGACGTGATCGGCTCGGCGATATCGGTGAAATGCTCGCCGAACAAGGCTTCCTCGTAGCCGAGCTTGTCGGCCAAAATCACCGCGTCCAGGTTTTCCTGGAGAACATCGCCGTAGCCGCGATTGAGCGGGTGGACCGGTTGCGTGAAATAGGCAAGGCGCATGGTGGGTTGCCGGGTTTCGTTATAGGTAATTCGCGGCGCCAATAAAGCCCAAGCGGGTACCGAGATCAAGCTGCGGAGGGCGGTTGGCAAGCCGGGTCTGA
>CAUZTZ010000475.1:0-2693 GCA_963582805.1 Alphaproteobacteria bacterium | reverse complement strand
CTTGGTGTCGCCCTCGGCGGTGTGGGCGTATGAATTGCAGATGGCCAGGAGCCACTATGATATTTATGGTGGCAGGATGGTAGCAGGGTACTTTTGGGTTTGGGGAAACGATGAACGACTTGGTGTATCGGGACGGTCTTTATTACAAGAAATTCACCGATGTTCCCGTCACGGGGACTACTACGAGGGAGGAACAGGGGTCATTTAATAACGGCAAGAAAGATGATCCTTGGATTAGTTACCACAAAAACGGACAGTTAGATTCTAAAGGAACCCGCAAGAACGGTAAGAAAGTCGGTCCCTGGGTCCGGTACCACGACAACGGACAGTTATGGTTCAAAGGAACCTACAAGGACGGTAAGAGAGACGGTTATTTTGAGAGTTATAATGAGGATGGAACTGTCATTCCAAACCTTACAGGCGCTTACACGAACAGCAGGAGGGTCAAATAGACATCCCTCGGACATCACACCAGATAAGACCTCCCGGAGATATGGGGACACAATATTTAATTGTGTTGCCTTGAATTTTACGGGCGGGAGATGAGTAATGTGTAGCCGTTAATTGTGAAGCAATTTCGGCGGCACAAATGGGGTTGGTCTTGATTTTGTTCCATTTTTGTGCTACAGTTTTCCAACAAGATAAATTCATTTTATACGTCTGATATCTGTCCGCAATTTTCCAATCTTCCCGTTGCGGACGCATCAACAAACAGGAACATCATGCCCAGATTATCGCATCCCGGCGCGGCCTGTGATCGTGGCCGTTACTCGTGCTATATAGCGAGGTGCCGAAGCGATGGTGCTCCGATCACAGAGCGGTGCCTAGATCGACGCCCACATGGCCGAGCATCCTCCGCCGAAGCTGCCGCTCCGGCTGCGAAGGCCGGGCCATGCCATCACCCGCGCGTGCGGACTCGCCTCATCGCGCGCGGCAAAAAAACCGTAAGGTTCCGTAAGGAACCGTTAGGAATGCTCATGAACCGGTATGGTCGTTTTCGGCGAAATGTGTCGCATCGATGTATACTTAGAGGGCGCGGCATACCAGGGGTGGTAGAGGAGTTTGGTGCTCCGAGCACAAATCGGTGCCAAGTTTGACGCCCGCATGGCCGAGCATGCCATCCCCCGTGCGTGCGGACTTGCCGCACCGTGCGTGGATAAAAACCGTCACAAACCGTCATAAACCGTCATAAATAGTCATAACCGTAAGGGGGGTCAAAAACATGTCGCACGAGGTTTTCAAAGTTAAACACGCAATAGGTGCTGACGCGGCGGCCTTCTATGACTAGCCCCCCGGCCCCGCTTTGGTTAGATTGGCTTTGGCAGCGGGACAATTCCGGCAAGGGGAGCATTTATGAACGCCCATGACATTGGCGACCTGGTTGAAGCGACGCGCGTCCATCGCCGGGTTTACGCCGATCCGGACATATTCGAATTGGAAATGGAGCGATTGTTCGGCCGCGCCTGGCTGTTCGTCGGCCATGAAAGCCAGGTGAAGGCGCCCGGCGATTTCTTCACCACGTTTATGGGCCGCCAGCCCGTCGTCGTCGTCCGCCACCAAGACGGCAACGTTTATGTTCTCAACAATCGCTGCGGACACCGGGGCACGCAAGTTGTCGGCGAGGCCGCCGGCAACGCCGACAATTTCACCTGCTGTTATCATGGCTGGATGTACCGCACCGACGGCAGCCTGCGCTCGGTGCCGCTCGGCCAGGGCTACGCCAGTGATTTCGATCTGGACGATCCCGCCCGCGGCATGGTCCGGGTGCCGCGCGTCGATAGCTATCGCGGTTTCCTGTTCGCCAGCCTCGCCGAGGATGGGCCGGGGCTTGACGATTTTCTCGGCTACATGACCACCTCGTTCGACGACATGGTGGACCGGGCGCCGGACGGCGAGCTGGAAGTGGCCGGCGGTATTTTCAAGCATACCTATGACGGCAACTGGAAGCTGGTGCTGGAAAATTGGTGCGACGGGCTGCATCCGAATTTCGTTCATATCTCGTCGGTGGACACGGCGCGCGGCCAATCAGCCGATACCCACACCGACGGCTCCGGCGAGATTGCCCGGCGCCAGATGCTGCAGAACGGCGCGTCCCTGGATTTTTGGGAAAACGATTGCGGGCTTTGGACCTTCCCCGGCGGCCATTGCTATATCGGTGATTATCACGATGACGAAAAGCTGGTGGCCACCAGGAAGGACCCGGAATTTGCCGAATATATCGGCCTGCTGGAAAGCGCCCATGGAGCCGAACGCGCCGAAGAGATTTTGGCGGTCGGCCGCTGGAACAGCAACATTTATCCCAATTGCTCGTTCATGAGCCAGTTCCGCTCTTTGCGCATCATTCATCCCATCGCGCCTGACCGCACCCAAATCAACGTGCTTCTGTTCAAAATGAAGGGCGCGCCGGAGAAGATGTTTTTGGATACGGTGCGCTTCGCCAACGTCACCAACGGCACCGGCTCACCGGTATTGACCGATGATCTGGAAACCTACGCCCGCATCTCCGGCGGCATGGAAAGCCAGGGCAGCGACTGGATCGATGTCAGCCGCGCCATGGAACAGGATCGGCCCTTTGATCACGGCGGCTCCCACTCGCCCAACGGCACCAGCGAAATCCATATCCGCAACATGTTTTCCGCCTGGCGCGAATACATGACCGATGGAGGCGCGCGTGGCTGAGGCGCCCCATGACA
>CAUZTZ010000474.1:0-2701 GCA_963582805.1 Alphaproteobacteria bacterium | reverse complement strand
ACGCTTCTTCTATCAGGGCGCCCGCGCCATCGCCCGCTACGACGCCGGCAAGACCTCGCATCTGCACACCCTGTTCGACGCCCAATATTTCGAAGACGTCCGCGCCCACCTGATGCGCCGCTTCGGTCCGCCCACCGACCGCTGGGCGCGCACCATCGCGCCGTTCAACAAGCCGCGCCAGCCGAACCCGACGTTGGTCTGGCGCAGCCGCGATACGCGCACCGACAAGGTCACCATTTTGGAATTGCGGCGCTTCGATGATACCCGTTCGGTGTTTCCCGATACCGAGCACGGCGCCTTGCGCCTATACACCGCCGGCGCACCCAAGGTGTTCCCGGTGGTCACCGCCCTCGACATCATGTCCATCGAATGGACGGCGCGCTCCGATCATCTGGATGGCGCCACGCCGGTGACCGCCTCGACCCTGGCGGTCGGGCGTTAATAGCGTCCGGTTGCCGCGCCCCACAAGACGCCCAATTGCGACCGCCAACGGTTGCCTTCGAGCACGCCGCCGGCCGGGTTATAACCGACCCGGCGCAGGTGTTGCAGATAGCGCCACGCCATGCCCGCCGGCAGGAACGCAGGCACGGCGGCTTTCGGCATAGGGCCGCGCAACCCCTGGCAATCCAGAATATATTGGCTGGCGATCCCCGCTATCAGTTGCAGAATATCGCCCAAGGGTTCGCTGAATTCTCCGGCGATGACGGCTTCGGGCGTCAGACCGGCTTGTTCCAATTGCCGTCTGGGCACGAACGTGCGGCCCTCAGACGCCAATGCATCGGAGGCCCGGATGAGACCGATCAGCGCCCAGGCGACGCCCAGTTGCGCCCCGGCGCGGCGGATTGTGTCTTGGGCTTCCGCATCAGCGCCATCGTACACGCCGAGAGCATGCAGCGTCAGCTCGGTAACGCCCCCGGACGTGGCGCCGGCGTAAGCCAGCAAGCCCTCCAAATCTTCGTGCGGCGCATCTTCGAGATCATGGCTGCGGGCATCAATCATCGCCGCGATCACCGGGCGCGGCAAATCATATTGGTTAATGGCGGCCGCCATGGCGGCCAGCAGCGGATTGCCGGCGGGCACGTTTGCGGCATCATCGAAGATGCGGTCCAGCGCGTCGCGCCACCATTGCAGCCGCATTTGCCCCAAGATCGGCTCGGTCACCACGCTCCTTGTGCGCGCCAGCTCGGCATTGAAAGCAAGGATCGCAAAGACCGCCTGGCGCCTTTCATCAGGCGCGAACAGGGCACAGATAAAGCGCTCCCAATCGCGCGTTCGCGCTTGTTGGCCGACTTCAGAAAGGGGGCTGCTCATAACGTCCCCGGATGGTGCTTGGCTGGCGGCTGTGTCATACAGGCTGGTATAGATTGCGGGCGTTTGGGGACGCAAGGTGGAATGACGGAAATCGGCAAGGCGGCTATGGCGGCGCGGCCACAGGTCTATATATTGGGCGCCGGCATGGCCGGGCTGGCGGCGGCGGTGCGCGCCGCCAAGCTTGGCCTCCGCCCGCATCTGTTCGAAGCCACCAATCATGCCGGCGGGCGCTGCCGTTCGTTCTTCGAGCCCGGCCTGGATCGCACCATCGATAACGGCACGCATCTTTTGCTCGGCGGCAACAAGGGCCTGTTCACCTACCTCGCCGAAGTGGGTGCCGCGGATCGCCTCAAACCCATGGACCCGGTGCAGTTCCCGTTTCTGGATGTGGCCAACGGCATGCGCTGGAACGTGCGGCCATCGGCGGGCCGCCTGCCCTGGTGGTTGTTGGTGCCGCACCGGCGCGTGCCGGGCGGACGGCTGCGCGATTACCTGGCCATGGCGCGTCTGGCCCGCCTGGACCCCGATGGGTTGGATGCAACCCTTACCGATTTCGTCGATCGGGACGCACCCATGTTCGCGCGCTTTTGGCAGCCCCTGGCCCGCGCCGTCCTCAATACCGAAGCGGAAGAGGCCAGCGCCGCCCTGATCGGGCGCATGCTCGCCGAGACATTCTTAAAAGGCGCCGAGGCGTCGCGCCCTTACCTGGCGCCGGGCGGGCTCTCGAATGCCCTGGTCGATCCCGGTGTCGCCCATTTGCGGGCTATTGGCCAGCCGCCCAACTTCGCCGCCCGCATCAAGGCGCTTAGCTTCGGCGGCGGCGGCGTCTCGGCAATCGAAACCGAAAGCGGACCGGTCCCGGTGGCCGGCGGCGCGGTTATCTCCGCCCTGCCGCCGGGCGAAGCGCAGCGGCTCATTCCGGGGCTGCAGGCGCCCGACCAATTCAATGCCATCGTCAATGTTCATTACCGCCTGGAGCGCAGCGAAGACGCCGTTCGCTTCTTAGGCCTGATCGGCTCGCCCGCGCACTGGGTGTTTACAAGGAGCGACGTGGTTTCGGTGACCATCAGCGCCGCCGGCGCCCTGGCCGACGAGCCGGGGGAGCGAATCGCTTCGCGGATTTGGGCCGATGTGGCCGCGCCCCTGGGCCAAAACGGCGTTTCTGTGCCCACCTTTCACGTGATCAAGGAAAAGCGCGCCACCATGGCTCAAACGCCCGCCCAGAACGCCCGCCGGCCGGCGGCCAAAACCGGCTTCGATAACCTGTTTTTGGCCGGAGACTGGACCAAAACCGGGCTTCCGGCGACCATTGAGGGGGCCGTCCGCTCCGGCCAGCATGCCGCCGCCTTGGCCGCCGAATACCTCGAAGCGGTCGCCGCATGAGCGGCCG
>CAUZTZ010000473.1:0-2726 GCA_963582805.1 Alphaproteobacteria bacterium | reverse complement strand
TTCCATTCAGATTAAAATGAATGGATACCAGCTATTGCCCTAGGGAGAAAGGAAGTCAGGTGTGTACCAGCGAAGATAGAAGTGAATTCTTTGTAAATTATGGATATTTATTGGTGGTGATAAATTGAATGAAAATTGTGCTGGATTGCTACACAAAAAATACACATTCTGAATAATACAATATAAACTGTTGAAAAATATACCTTAATTGGTAATATAGTTAAACTCCCGCTAATCAGGGCGCTCTAAGTTTCGAAAAGGCTGCTCGCTTGGGCGGCCTTTTTGCTGCGTGGTTGCGATCCTGAATTCCGGTTGCCGAAAACGTCATTGCCGCTCTTCCTCGATCAGCCGGCCGATCAACTGGCGCATGGCGAGGTGCGGCGCATCGACCTTGATGTCGATGGTCGGCGCATCGGGATGGCGTTCCATGACGCGTTGCTGCGCCTCCAGGGCGCCGACATCGTCCAGAAAGACGTTGTAGAAATCATTGGTGAAGGTCTCGGTCAGGGTTTCGTTATCAAGGCCGAAGTTGCGCACCTGGGCGTAGAACATGAAAGTCGTGGTCTCTGTCTCCGGCGTCGCCGTGATCAGCGCGCGAAAGCCGAGGCCCTCTCCTTGGTCGCCTTCGATGGTGCCGGTTCCGACCGCAACGCCTAGCCCGGCATCGACGACGCAGTGGGTCGGCGCGGTCACCTCGGAGATCTGCCAGCGGTCGACATTGCCCTCAAGGCCGAGATAACTCGCGAATATCGGTGTCGGCGGCGTATCGGGGATCAGACGGGACATGCGTACGCCGTCCGCCAGCCGTTCGGTCTCGATCGGGTATTTTGTAATATCGGGGCCGCCGAGCGTCGTTTCGTGCAGATAGGCGACATGGGACAGATCCAGCAGATTGTCGTTGTTCAGCTCCCAATAGCATTTCATGTGGATCGGCTTGGCGTGATTTCCCCGGGCGGCGACCCAGTCCGGATGGTCCAAATAGAACCAGTCGGGGATTTGCTCGGCATCGGCCAGCGCCGGCTCGCCCATCCAGATCCAGATCAACGCCCATTTTTCCACCACCGGGTAGGATTTTACGCGCGCGCCGGGCGGCAATTCAGTTTGCCCCGGCACTTCGACGCAGGTACCGGCGGCGTCGTAAACGAGCCCGTGATACATGCACCGGATATTGTCGCCCGAGAGGCGGCCCATGGAGAGCGGCATGTTGCGGTGACAACAGCGGTCTTCAAGCGCGGCGGGCGTGCCGTCTTCGGTGCGGAACATCACGACGTCGTCGCCGACGATGGTGCGCGCGAACGGCTCGCGCCCGATCTCACTGTCCCATGCGGCCACGTACCAGCAATTGCGTAAAAACATGATCAAATTTCTCCGGTTTCATCGGTTGCACCCAGGCAGTGCCGTATTTGGCCCAGGGTGCGGCGATGATAGCGTCGCCGCGATCTCAAAGGAATTCGCGCAATTGATCTGCGCGGCTTTTGGTTGCCGACATCATAAATGCCAGATCGTTGCCGGTCAGTATAAACCGCATGCCCATTCCAACATAGCGTTCGATGACATCGGCCTGTGGAACGCCGCCCATGCCCGGCCATTTTTCGTGATTTTTGCAGGCCGCAATGACCGTCTCGTACGCGGCAGCGATACTCTCATCCCCGGTCTGACCATTGATGCCCATTTCCGCGGATAAATCGCTGGTGCCGATCATCACCACATCGACGCCGTCAACTTGGGCAATCTCATCGGCCGCTTCGATGGCCGCCGGCGTTTCCAGCATCACCGTCAGCAGGGTTTCGCGGTTGAGGGTCTCGGTGACCGCCTTGGCATCCATGGCCGCGTAGCCGAAATGGGGCAGGCCGGGACCTATGGAGCGATGACCGACGGGCGGGTATTTCAGCCGGCTGACCGCTTCCATGGCTTCGGCCGCACTATCCACATGGGGCACCACGATCCCCAGCGCGCCGCCGTCCAAGGCGCGGGTCGCCAATCCATAGGCGCCGATGGGAATGCGCACCAGCGGCGCGATGCCGGAATAAAGCGCGGCCACCGAAATTTGCACGGCGATATCGAGGGGCATCGAATTGTGCTCCAAATCGATAAACAGCCAATCCATGCCCGACGTCGCCATGATTTTGGCGATATCCACGGTGCGGGCTTGGCGCAGGCCAACGCCGACGGACAGCTCGCCGTTAAGAAGCCTTTCGCGGGCCGCGTTTTTAAGCTCGCTCATTTATCGTTATTCCTTAATCATCGTTAGTGCTTCGCCTGATAAGCCGCTTCCAACGCTTTGATGGCCGCTTTTGTTTTCTGATCGCGCAACCCCTGATCGTCGGTGCTTTGGGCCGCGTCGATTGCAGCCTGGGCCATGGCGGCGCCAAGCTCCCCGATCATTTTGAAATCGGCTTGACCGTCCGCCAATGCTTTGACATTCACCAAGGCGTCGAAGGAATAATTACTGCGCAGCTTCGGGCCGTCCGGCTCTTCCGTGGCCGGCTTTGGGAAGGCCTCAAGGATTTTGCCATCAAGAATGTTGCGGTAAGTCTTGCGCATCAGCGTTACCCCCCGGTCGGTGCTGCCGAGATGCTCGGCGCCGTGCAAGGGCAGCGTCTGGCCGCCCCACAAAGTGGCTTGGGCCTGGAAATCGTCGGGCGTGCGCTGCATCTCCTCGTAGCTCATGGTTTCGGCGCGGTCCACCTGGCCTTCCATGTCGGTGCGCCCGGGCCCCATCAAAT
>CAUZTZ010000472.1:0-2727 GCA_963582805.1 Alphaproteobacteria bacterium | reverse complement strand
CAATCCTAAAATAACAATGCCGGTGAACGAAAAAAAGAGCATCTTCCACGGCGTTCCCGCCGGCCCGGCCTACGGCTCCACCATGGGCAAGTTCGTCATGAGCAAGCCCGGCGTCAAACGGATCGCGATGGTCACGCATACCAACGATTGGGCCAAGGCGTACTGCGATCCCGCAATTGAAGTTATCAAGGCATCCGGCGGCAAAATAATTGAGACACTTGCACTCGAGCGCGGCCAGACCGATGCAACGGCCCAAGTGCTGAAGCTGAAGCAGGCCAAGCCGGACTTCATTCTTGGGTGCCTTTACGAAGCGGAAACCGTGATCTTCCTGCGCGACGCCAAGAAATATGGTGTCAGAATTCCGGTCATGGGAACCGCCGGCACCGATTTGGAGAACACCTTGGCACGCCTCGGTGATCCCGACGCGGTGAAGGATTACTATGTGCTGCACGCCTTCGTCGACAAGGTAGATGGCCCGAAGATGAAGAAGTGGAACGATATCATCCTGAAGTATTATCCGAATGAGACGATTACAGGGTTCAGTGCCGTTTCCATGGCCAGCGGCGTCGCCGCTGTCAACGCCCTGAAAGCTGCGGGTCGCGATTTAACGCGTTCAAAGTTTATCGCCGAACTCGATAATATTAAGGGCCTGAAAACCGGGATTCTGGCGTGTGACATTACCTGGTCCTCAACCGACCGCCACGGCTGCAAAAAGTCGGCGGTCGCCGGGTTTGTCGATGGTAAGCCGACGGTACTGTCGGCCTGGAAAAAACCTTGGTAATCTGACGAACTGATGAAATAGGGCGGGCCGTTCCGCCCCTCGGTAGAGCCGCCTGGGGGTATGGAACGGCCCGACTATTTTGGGATTTGAGCAACATTTTTTAGCACATGTACTACGTCCTTCAACTCACCCTCAGCGGACTGGCGCAGGGAGCCATTTATGGTTTGATCGCGCTTTCCATGACCGTCGTCTATCGGGCGACGACCGTTGTCAATTTCGGGCACGGCGATTTCGTCATGGCCGGCGCCTTCATGGCCTACGTGTTGGTCATTTATCTCGGCCTACCCTACATTCCAGCCGCCGTTCTGACGGTCGTGATCCTGTTCTTTTTTGGCGTCGGAATCAGCCGCGGTTTCATCGATCCGATCAAGGCCGGCCCCCACATCGGCTTCGCCATGATGAGTATATCGCTCGGCTACGTTCTCAGGGGCGCCGCGCGGACGCTTTGGGGGCGCGAGGTCTTTCCCATGCCTCGGGTCTTCGATATGGAGCCCATTTTCCTGGGCGATCTGGTGGTCACCGGTGACGTTTTGTACATCTCCGCCATTGTCGCAGTCCTACTGGTGGTCTTCTTCTTGATCTTCTATCGGACAACGGTTGGTACCGTAATTCAGGCGGTCTATCAGTCCGAGCGCGGAGCCACGTTGATTGGCGTCAACGTTCAGGCATTCCATCAGTCCATGTGGGGTGTCGGCCTCGCCATGGGGGCAATGGGAGGAATTCTGATCGCACCCATATCGCTGCTCCATCCCGATCTCGGCGCGACGTTCCTGATTCGCGGGTTTGCGGCGATGACCCTCGGCGGGTTCGGGTCGCTCCGCGGCGCTGTCGTCGGCGGCCTACTATTGGGCGTCGCTGAACAGAACCTCGGCTTTTATGTAAACACGGCCTTAATCGACATCACTGCCTATCTGGTCATTGTCGCGGTGCTGGTCCTTCGCCCGGCCGGTTTGTTCGGCAAGACCGTCACGGTCCGCGTGTGAGGGGCTCGTCATGAACAAAACCAAGATCCCATCCACGCCTTCCATGACCAAATGGCGGCGGGTCTATTATCTCATCCCCATCGTCGCCTTGGTCATACCGTTTTTCGCTAACGAGTACCTGCTGTGGGTGGTCAACGCCATTCTCGTCTATACCCTTGTCACGGTCGGGTTCAACCTCATCCTCGGCAACCTGGGCCAGCTCGCCTTCGCCAACACCGCTTTTTTTGGGATCGGTGCTTATACGACGGCCATCCTGATGGTCTACTTCGACGTTCCCTACTTTCTGGCCATATTGGCCTCGGCCGTTGTCGGCGGGATTGCCGGGTTCTTGGCCAGCGTGACGGCGCTCCGGGGAATCCGGCTCTACTACCTGGCCATCATTACCCTCGCCTTCGGCGAACTCATGCGGTGGGTCTATTTGCATGGTGACAAGGTCACCGATGGGTCCGATGGACTGCTCTTACCGGCGGCCAGCTTTTTTTGGATTCCGTTAGATTCGGAAGCACCTAAATTCTACGTGTTTCTGCTGCTGACGGTCATCGTAGTCAAGGCGACGTCCAATCTCATGCGCTCAAAGATAGGACGCGCCATCGTCGCCATACGGGACAACGAATCCGCGACGGCCTCGCTCGGCATTCATACGGCGCGTTATATCGTCCTAGCTTTCGTTTGGAGCGGCTCCGTCGTCGGCATTGCCGGCGCCATGTTCGCGGTGCTTACGGAGCGTGTGTTACCGGAAGCCTTTGGCCTGACGGAAGTCATTATCCATTTTGGAATGGTCTTAGTCGGCGGCACGGGCAGCATCGTCGGCAGTGTGCTGGGCGCCATCGCCCTGACCGCCTTGCCGGAATATTTCCGTCAGTTCCCGGGCATGGACGAGCTGTTCTTCGGCATCGTTATCGTGCTGATCCTGTTGTTCCTGCCGAAGGGCTTGGTCAGCTTGCTGCATCGCATCTCGCCCGT
>CAUZTZ010000471.1:0-2729 GCA_963582805.1 Alphaproteobacteria bacterium | reverse complement strand
GTATACTCGCAGGCTGAATTGAACAAGGTGGCACGCCAGCTAAACGAACGGCCACGCAAAACGCTGGAGTTTGAAACGCCGGCAGAGAGATTTAACGCATGTGTTGCGTCGACCGGTTGAGGCGGCCCCCCGAAAGCGGACGTCCAGCCCAAATACGCTAAAGGTCTGCTGTTGACCCGAAGCGGACATACCACCATCTCGCCTGAATGCAGACTAGGAGTGCCTTGTTGGCCTTTGATAATTCGTCCGCTTCCTCGAAGCCGTTCATTGTCCGTCCAGATACTCTCCGGTTTCCAGCCAATGGGCACACGCGGCGCCCAACTCATCATTCGCCCGTTCCTCATAGGCTTCGATATCTTCTCTGGTCAGGGTATCTCGCCACCGGTCATTGGTGCCCTTGTTAACGAACGACTTGGCACCGCCATCGAATATGACGCCGCCGAGGGGCGTGCTTAACGTCGCATTTTCCTTCATGTAATCGAAGCTGCAATGATGCACCATTTTGTCCCATTTGTTTTCGTCGATGGGAAATTGCAGGTAGGCGGCCAGCTTGCGCATCTGGCCTTCCATATCATCCACCAAATTTTGATAATGCAGGAAATAGATATTGGGTAGCTCGCGGATTTCCCACCAGGTGCGAACGTTTTCCCAAAACGGCCAAAACTGGAAGCCGTTGTCGTTGAACCAATCGAGGTAATATTCCCGGATATCATCGGTCCGTGGCCGCTCGATCACCGGGCCGAAATCCGGCAATGCTTTCACCGCGTCATAAAGGATATCGTTAAAAGCATGATGGTGATTGAAAAGCGACCAGATACAGTCGCGGCCATCGCGGGCGATGTAGATATATTTTGCCTCCTGCGAATAGACCAGCGCATCCACCGGCAGGTGCGTCTTCAAGAAGCGCCGATGTTTTTGCGCGATGATGTCCGGCAGCTTCTCTTCGAGGGGCGGCAGGCGCAGGTCCAGCCAAGGGGATATATCGGCAATCGGCAGGCCTTCGGTTTCACCATCAAATACAAATTGGGCAATGATTTGCTGCACCCAAGTGGTACCCGCTTTCTGCCAAGTGCTGACAATTATATCGTCGTCACGGATTTCGAAATCGTTCCAATAAGTGGAATCCATTGCCCAGTTCTGAATTTCATGGGTCTTCACCGGCCAGGTGAACTTATCGTTCACAATATTGCGCTCCTTGGGAATCTATCCGAAAAAATTTATGTGGCTAAGTATAGTTTAAAATTCGTAGAATGTTCATGGAAAATTTATTGAAATTCCCTGTCAGAATAAAATAGTCATTCACGCAAATCAAACCATGACGCTGGCGGAAATCTTAATATAATGGGGTGATAAATCATGAACGTGAAATCCAACGGATCTAATTCCACCAAAAGCATTAGAAAACGCATCAGCCGGCGTAGACTCCTGAAAACCGGCGCCAGCGCGATTGCTGTCGGCGCCGCCGTTTCGGCGCTTCCGGCGCCGGCAGTATTCGGCGCGGGACGGACCATCAAGATCGGTATGGTCAGTCCTGAAACCGGACCCATCGCCGCCTTCGGAGAAGCCGACCAGTTCGCCGTCGCGGGCCTCCGCAAGGCACTGAAGGACGGCATCAAGGTCGCCGGCCAGACCCACCCGGTCGAGATCATCTATAAGGACAGCCAGTCCAACCCCAACCGCGCCTCCGAGGTGGCGGCACAGCTTATCAACAAGGACCGGGTTGACTTCATGGTCGCCTCGTCGACTTCTGACACCTGCATCCCGGTGGCGGCCCAGTGCGAGCTGAACGGCGTGCCCTGTGTCACCGCAGACGATCCGTGGCAGAGCTGGTTCTTCGGCCGTAAAGGCAATCCGAAAGTAGGGTTCGAATGGACCTATCACTTTTTCTGGGGCTTCGATCAGGTCGCCAACCTGTTCGCCGACATGTGGCTGACCATGCCGACCAACAAGGTCGTCGCCACCTTGTTCACCAACGATGCGGACGGTATTGCCGCCAACGGTAACCATGGCATGCCGCCGGCGTTCCGCGCAAAAGGCCTCGACGTGCGTCAGCTTGGTCTCTATCCGCCCCATTCCGATGACTTCACGGCCCAAATAAGAGGCTTCAAGAAGAATGGCGGTGACATTGCCTGCGGTATATTTAATCCGCCGCAGTTCGCCACCTTCTGGACCCAGTGCGCCCAGCAGGGTTTTCGGCCAAAAATCATGACGCCGCCCAAAGCGGTGCTGTTCCCGACCGCCGTCGAGGCGCTGGGTCCGCGCGGCGAAGGCATTTCGACGGAAGTCTGGTGGTCGCAGCACCATCCCTACCGCTCCGGACTAACCGGGCAGACGGCGCAACAATTCTGCGACGCCTATACGGCGGCCACGGGCAAGCAATGGACACAGCCCATCGGTTTCAAGCATGCCAATATGGAGGTCGCCATCGATGCCCTTAAACGTTCGGCCAGCCTCAAGCCGGCGGACATCCTGAAGGCGATCACCGAAACCGACTATGATTCGCTGGTTGGCAAAATCACCTGGAAGGGTGGACCGCTCAACCCGGTGAAAAACGTTTGCACCACGCCATTGGTCGGCGGCCAGTGGAAGAAGGGCAAAAGTTTCAAATACGACCTGCACAACGTATATAACGGCTCGGCGCCGGATATCCCCCTCGACAGTGCTTTCGAGCAGATCCGCTATTCGTAGACGTCAACCCTTCGATCTGCTTAGCGAACATGCGTAGCGCG
>CAUZTZ010000470.1:0-2730 GCA_963582805.1 Alphaproteobacteria bacterium | reverse complement strand
CCGGCGCCAAGGAGCAGGCCGCAACCGCGGCGACGGTGCTGAGCGATCTTTACCAGAATTTGAAGGACGGCCGCCCGGTTGATCCGGCCGAGATCGACGGCGCCATCCGCATGATATCGGGCGGCGCCAGGGACGATCTCAAATCCGGAGACGTGGCCGTGCATACGCGCAAAAAGCACATCCAGCCGCGCACGCCGCAACAGGCCAGCTATCTGCGCGCCATCGACAATAACAATCTGGTATTCGGGCTCGGCCCGGCGGGCACCGGCAAAACTTATCTGGCCGTCGCCAAGGCGGTGGAAAGCCTGATCAACGGCCAGGTGGACCGCATCATATTGTCGCGCCCGGCGGTCGAGGCCGGCGAGCATCTTGGCTTCCTGCCCGGCGATATGCGCGACAAGGTCGATCCCTACTTGCGTCCCCTCTACGATGCCTTGAACGACATGCTGCCGGCCAATCAGGTGGCCAAGAAAATTGAAACCGGCGAGATCGAGATTGCGCCCCTGGCGTTCATGCGCGGGCGCACCTTGTCGGGCGCTTTCGTCATCCTCGACGAGGCCCAGAACACGACCCCGGTGCAGATGAAAATGTTCCTGACCCGGCTCGGCGCCGATGCGCGCATGGTGGTGACCGGCGATCTGACGCAGATCGATTTGCCCCGGGGGGTGCGCTCCGGTCTGCACGACGCGATGACGATTCTGACCGGCGTCGAAGGCATTTCATTTGTCGAATTTACCGATGCCGACGTGGTTCGCCACGCCCTGGTGGCCCGCATCGTGCGCGCCTATGACCGCCAGCGAAACGAAAAGGATAAGGATTGAGCGGCTTCCATGAACCCCCTGCACCGCATCGATATCTCCATTGAAAGCCCCGATTGGGCCGCCGCCCTGGCCGACGCCGAGGCGATTGCGGCGCGCGCCGCCGGCGCCGCACTGGCAAGCGAAACCCAAGCCTTGGAGCTGAGCCTGGTGTTGACCGGCGATGAATTTGTGCGCGCCCTTAACCGGGATTACCGGGGCCAGGATGCGCCCACCAACGTCCTGTCGTTCCCCGGCGATGTGCCCCGCAATGGCGGCGCGGCACCTGAGCGGCCAGTGCTGCTTGGCGATGTGGTCGTCGCTTTCGGCGCTGCGCAGCGGGAAGCCGAAATGGATGACCGGGGTATCAGCCTTGCCGATCATCTCAGCCATCTGGTTATCCACGGTGTCCTCCATCTATTGGGCCACGATCATCAACACGCCGCCGAGGCCGAAATCATGGAAGGCCTTGAGGCCCGGCTTTTATCCGGTCTCGGTATCAACGATCCTTATCGGGAGACGGACCCCGGCCACGAGAGCCAAGATGAACGAAGACCCAGCTAGATCGCCGGAGCCCAAAGGCGGCAGCGATGAACAGCCCCGCGCCCGTCCGTGGCGTGGCCTGGTGGGCTGGCTGACGGGCGCCCGCAACGGTGATGTTTCGGTGCGCGAAGCGATCGAGGAATTGATCGAGGCGCCGCCCGACGCCGGTTCCGCCATGGAGACCGAAGAACGCACCCTGCTGGCCAATATCCTTAGACTCCGCGAGCGCACCGTCGAAGACGTGATGGTGCCGCGCGCCGATATCGTTGCCATCGACGAGAAGGCGGCGCTCGCCGATTTGATCAATTTGATCAACCGGGAATCCCATTCGCGCGTGCCGATCTACCGGGAATCCCTGGATGACGCCATCGGCATGGTGCATATCAAGGACGTGCTGGCGGCGCAGAACGCGGCTGTCTCGAGCCCCGCCAGCCTCGATCTGAGCAGTATCCTGCGCGATGTATTGTTCGTCGCGCCGTCGATGCAGGTGCTCGAGCTTTTGTTGGAAATGCGCGTGAAGCGCATCCATATGGCGCTGGTGGTCGATGAGTTTGGCGGCGTCGACGGGCTGGCGACGATCGAGGATCTGGTCGAAGAGATCGTTGGCGAGATCGAGGACGAGCACGACCGCGATGTGGAGCCGGCCATGACGCCCGGCGCCGACGGATCGTTCGATGCCGATGCCCGCGTCGAACTGGCCTTGTTCGAGACAATGATCGGCCCGGTTTTGACCGACGAAGAGCGCGAAGAGATCGACACCTTGGGCGGCTTGGTATTCACGCTGACCGGGCGAGTCCCGATCCGGGGCGAGGTTGTCTCACATCCGTCCGGGGTGGAATTTGAAATCTTGGACGCCGATCCGCGCCGGGTTAAGCGCCTGCGCATATCGGTAACCGACGTCAGCGCCGCCGGCGGGGTAACGCCGGGCGGCGATTGAAACCGGCGGAGCGGCTCTCCAAATGGCGAACCTGATGTCCTCAGTGATCCGCTGGCGGAATCGGATTGTCGCGCTGTCGGGCTGGCGGCGCCGGGCGGCGGCCTTTATTTTCGGCGGCCTCGCGGTGCTGGCGCTGCCGCCGTTCCATTTTGTGCCCGCGCTGATACCGGCTTTTGCCGGGTTAAGCTGGCTGATCGATGGCTCCCGCGCATCGCCGCGCCCGCCGCGCGCGGGCGCCCGTTTCCGGTGGCTGGACTGGTATACGGTTGGCGGGCCCAAGCGCGATGCCTACCGGTGCGGCTGGTGGTTCGGCGCCGGCTTTTTCCTGTTTGGGCTCTATTGGATATCCAACGCTTTGCTGGTGGACGCGGCCAGGTTCGGCTGGCTGATCCCTTTTGCGCTGGCCGGTATCGCCGGTTTGTTTGCCATCTATATCGGCCTCGCCGCGCTCGC
>CAUZTZ010000469.1:0-2755 GCA_963582805.1 Alphaproteobacteria bacterium | reverse complement strand
GACGTTGGGCAGATCGCGGATCGCCCACCAGGAGCGGATGTTTTCCCAGAACGGCCAGAACGGATGCCCTTCTTTGTTAAACCAATCGAGGAAATATTCGCGCATATCGTCGGTGGTGGGACGTTCGATCACTGGACCGAACGAGGGCAAGGAATTCAGACCGTTATACAAGAAATCGTTCATATAATAATGGTGATTATAGATGCTCCACACCACATCGCGGCCATCACGCGCGATGTAAATATATTTGCTCTTGGGCGAAAACACCAAGGCATCCACCGGTAGGTGGGTCTTGATGAAGCGCCGGTGCTCCTGCGCCTCGACATCGTCGCGGGCTTCCAACGGCGGCAGGCGGAAATCATGCCAGAGCGACATATCGGCGATCGGCATACCCTCGGTTTCCCCCTTAAAAATGAATTCGGCAACGATCTGTTGCACCCAGGTGGTGCCGGCCTTGGCGTAGGTCGCGATGAAGATATCGTCGTCGCGAAACTTGAAATCGTTCCAATAGGTCGAATCCATCGCCCAGCTTTGGATATCACGCGTCTTTACCGGCCACTCTATGGCGTCTGACATTGTGAACACTCTCTGAATATTTGGCTATTTAAGACCCTGCCGATCCGCCATCTTTTTCCGGCGATATTCTAATTGGCCGTTATTCTAATTGAAGTTTTTCTGATGGCAATAGGTCTTGCCGCACGGGAGGCCCGATTGCAGCGTTGATATTGTTCGTGCCCCGCCTTTAGATAGAGCCATAATTTCAAAGGGAGTTCACCATGGAACGTTTGCGTACTTTAATCGAAGGCCCCGATCTCATTATCGCGCCGGTGGCGCTCAATCCGTTGATGGCCAGGATGGCGGTGGAGGCGGGGTTCAAGGCCGTTTATATGAGCGGCGGCTCCTTGGGCTGGGTCAAGTGCGGCACCGAGGCGGCGATCACGCTCCCGGAAATGGCGGAGCTGGCCATGGAGATGCGCTGCGTCTCCGAAGCGCCGATCATTTTGGACGCCGGCGGCGGCTGGGGCGATCCGGCCCATATCCATCGCACCATCGCAATGACCGAGGCGGCCGGTTTCGAGGCGATTGAAATCGAGGACCAGCTTTTGCCGCGCCGCTTCCATCACCATGTGGGCGTCGAGCACTTGGTGCCTCAGGACTTCATGGCAGCCAAGATCCGCGAAGCGGTGGCGGCGCGCAAAAATCCTGATCTGATCATCGTCGGGCGCACCAATTCGTTGCGCATCGCCGATATGGACGATGCATTGCGCCGCGCCGAGGCCTACCGGGAAGCCGGCGCCGACATGTTGTTCATCCACACCCGCGACGCGGGGGAAATGCGCATCATCGGCGAGCGGCTCGGCGCGCCGTTGATGATCTTCACGCCCGAGGACGGCTTTATCCCGGGCGCCATCACGCCTTCGGAGCTGGCTGGCCTTGGTTTCCGCATCGCGGCGTCGTCGGGCTCGGCGTTCGTTGCTATGTATAAGGCCATCCGCCAATCTTATGAATGTCTGGCCAATGGCAGTATCGATCCGTTCCTGGGCGAGGGCGGCGCCGTCGCCGAGATGCAAAAGGCGCGCGCCACGGCAGGCCTGGAGGCGTTGTTGGAGATCGAAAAACGGACCATGGGGTAGGCGTCGTCCGCAACGATGCCTATGGGAATAATTTCAGCGTGCCTACCGCCCGGGGTATCATTACCTTTGCACATCCGTCCTTGATATTTCATGGACGTGGCGTATCGCTATGGGGCATCCCATTGGGCGCCCCTTGGTTGTATGATGGGCCAGGATAAAGGGGAGATGACAATGCGCATTCTCTATCACAACGACATGTCCACCTGCGCCCAGAAAGCGCGCGTGACCCTGGCCGAGAAAGGTCTGACGTGGGAAAGCCGGCATCTGGATTTGCGCGCCGGCGACCAGCAGGAGCCCGAATATTTAAAGCTCAATCCAAAAGGCGTGGTGCCCACTTTGGTGGATGGCGACAACTTTGTGCGCGAATCCAATGTGATTTTGGAATATCTGGACGACGAATATCCGGACCCGCCCTTGCGGCCCGCCACCTCCATGGGACGGGCGCGCATGCGGCTCTGGATCAAGCGGCTGGACGAGGGCTTGCACGATATCGCGACGGCAACCCTTTCCATGGGCACCGCGTTCCGCTTTCAATATCTGGACAAAACGCCCGCGCAGCGCGAAGCCCTGATCGAGAAAATACCCGACCCCATAAAACGCGAACGCCGCCGGGACGTGGTCGAGAACGGGCTGGAAGCCAAGGAATTCACCAAGGCCGCCGCCATGATGAATGCTTTCTTAGGCGACATGGAGACGGCGCTTAAAGATACCACCTGGGTGGCCGGCGATGATTATTGCATCGCCGATGCTGCCTTCACGCCGTACCTGACGCGGCTCGATCATTTGAACTATCTGGGCTTTATCGCCGACCGCCCGCATGTGGCCGATTGGTACGACCGCATCAAAGCGCGGCCCAGTTATGACGCGGCGATCACCGAATGGTTGAACCAGGGTTATTGGGAGTTGATGCAGGAGAAGGGTGCCGAGGCCTGGCCAAGGGTGAAGGAGATTTTGGCGGGGCTGTGATTGATGGCCGAGAGTAACAACGAAGTCGTATTCCGCAAGCGCCCGCTGCGCATGGCCCTGGATGTCCTATTGTTGCTGTTCTGGGGGGCCGTGGCGGTGGTCTTTACGGCGGGCCTGCTGGCCCACGATTCCGGCATCGAGGATCGCACGTCATT
>CAUZTZ010000468.1:0-2769 GCA_963582805.1 Alphaproteobacteria bacterium | reverse complement strand
GCGACATCGCGCCCGGTGCGGATGCCGCCGTCGGTCTGTACCGAAATGCGCCCGCGCAGCTTGTTGAGCACCAAGGTCTGATGGGTTTCGGCGAGCCCGATTTCCCAGGGGCCGCCCGCATGCATGACCGAGGTCAGCGGGCTGGCGCCAGTGCCGCCATCGGCGCCGGAGATCAGCACATGATCCGCATGCGCCTTGGAGACGCCGGCGGCGATGGTGCCGACGCCAACGATGGATACCAATTTGACCGAAATGCGCGCCTTCGGATTGACGTTCTTCAAGTCATGAATGAGTTGCGCCAGATCCTCGATCGAATAGATATCGTGATGCGGCGGCGGCGAGATCAGGCCGACGCCGGGCGTCGAATGACGCACCCGGGCGATAATTTCATCGACCTTGTGGCCGGGCAACTGGCCGCCTTCGCCGGGCTTGGCGCCTTGCGCCATCTTGATCTGAATTTCGTCCGCGTTGCGCAGATATTCGGTGGTTACCCCGAAACGGCCCGACGCCACTTGCTTGATCGCCGAGCGCATGGAATCGCCGCCCGGCAGCGGCACGAACCGTTCCGGCTGCTCGCCGCCTTCGCCGGTGTTGGAGCGCCCGCCGAGCCGGTTCATGGCGATCGCCATGTTGGTATGGGCCTCGAACGAGATCGATCCGAACGACATGGCGCCGGTGGAGAAGCGTTTGACGATTTCCGAGGCCGGCTCGACATCTTCGAGGGCGATCGGCTCGCCGGCCCATTTGAATTCAAACAATCCCCGGAGGTTTTTCAGCTTGGCGCTTTGATCGTTCACCTCGCCGGAAAACTTGGTGTAGGCCTCTTGGGAATTGCCGCGCGCCGCGTGTTGCAGGCTCGAAATGGTTTCCGGCGTCCAGATATGTTCCTCGCCGCGGATCCGGTAGGCCAACTCGCCGCCCACATCCAGGTCTTCGCGAAGCAGCGGGTCATCGCCGTAGGCGCGGGTGTGGCGGGCGACCGTTTCGGCGGCAATCTCGGCCAGTCCGACACCCTCGATCGCCGACGCGGTCTTGGTGAAATAGGCCTGGATAAATTCGCTGGTGAGGCCGATGGCGTCAAATATCTGGGCGCCGCAATAGGATTGGTAGGTGGAAATGCCCATCTTCGACATCACCTTGAGCATGCCCTTGTCGACCGCCTTGATATAGCGGGAATGGGCCTCGGTGACGGTCAGATCGTCGGGGAATTGATCGCGCACATTGGTGATGGTGTCGAAGGCCAAGTATGGGTTCACCGCTTCGGCGCCAAACCCGGCCAAAAGGCAGAAATCGTGTACCTGGCGGGATTCGCCGGTTTCCACCACCAGACCCGATTCGGTGCGCAGACCCTCGCGGATCAAATGATGATGCACCGCGCCGGTGGCCAGCAGCGCCGGGATGGCAACCCGGTCCTTGTCGATGCTCCGGTCCGAGAGGATCAGGATGTTTTGACCGTCCAATACCGCTTGCTGGGCGCTTTTGCATAAATCGTCGAGCGCCGCCTTCATGCCCGGCGCGCCCTGGTCCGCCGGATAACAGGTGTCCAGGGTGGCCGACTTGAAGGGCGCGCCGCTCTGGCTCTCGATATGGCGGATTTTTTCCAGATCCTCGTTGGAGAGGATGGGCTGGCGCACTTCCAGGCGCATGTGGCTGCCGCCCGATTCCAAATCCAACAGATTAGGGCGCGGGCCGATCAACGACACCAGCGACATCACCAGCTCTTCGCGGATCGGATCGATCGGCGGGTTGGTCACCTGGGCGAAGCTCTGCTTGAAATAATCGTATAAGAGTTTGGGCCGGTCGGAGAGTACCGCGTGCGGAATATCGCGGCCCATGGAGCCGACCGGGTCCTGTCCGGAGACCGCCATCGGCAACAGAAAGAACTTGGTGTCTTCCTGGGTGTAGCCAAACGCCTGCTGGCGGTTGAGCAAGGTGGCCGGGTCGGGCGGCATCGGCGCTACATCGGTAGGCAGGTCTTCGAGTACGATCTGCGTCTGGTTCAGCCAGGTCTGATAGGGCTGCGCCTTGGCCAGGCTGGATTTCAGCTCAGCGTCGTCGATGATGCGCCCCTCTTCGAGATCGATGAGGAACATCTTGCCCGGCTGCAGGCGCCATTTCTCGACGATTTTTTCGTCCGGGATGTCGAGCACGCCGACCTCCGAGCCCATGACCACCAGATCGTCCTCGGTGCGGATATAGCGGGCCGGGCGCAGGCCATTGCGGTCCAGGGTGGCGCCGATCTGGCGGCCATCGGAAAAGGCCACCGCCGCCGGTCCGTCCCAGGGTTCCATCACGGCGGCATGAAATTCGTAAAAAGCGCGGCGCTCGGCATCCATCAGCGGATTGTCGTTCCAGGCTTCCGGGATCATCAGCATCATGGCGTGGGACAGGGAATAGCCGCCGGCGACGAGCAGTTCGAGCGCGTTGTCAAAGGTCGCCGAATCGGAGATGCCGTCGGCGATCAGCGGCCACAATTTTTCCAGATCATCGCCGAGTAGCGCCGACTTCATGCCGTGGCGGCGGGCCGCCATCCAATTGATATTGCCGCGCAAGGTGTTGATCTCGCCGTTATGGCAGAGATAGCGGAACGGCTGGGCCAGTTCCCACGATGGGAAAGTGTTGGTGGAAAAGCGTTGATGGACCAGAGCCAGCGCCGATTCGCAGCGTTCGTCCATAAGATCAAGGAAATAGCTTTTGACCCGGCCCGCCAGCATCATGCCCTTGAAGCATATGGTGCGCGCCGACAGGCTGGGCATATAAAAGGCCTCG
>CAUZTZ010000467.1:0-2801 GCA_963582805.1 Alphaproteobacteria bacterium | reverse complement strand
GAAATCCGGGACCGGCCCGGCGGGGCGCGACGCGCAGCCCAGCACCGGTTGCAGATAGCCGCCGCCATAGCCGTGCGTGACATCATCCCAGATGGTAAAGCCGGCGTCTTCGATGACGGCGGTTTGGGCGATCACATCGGCCGCCGTGGCGCCCGGGCGCAGCACGCCCTCGATGCCGGTGAGCACCGCCTCGGCGACGCCGTGCAGGTCCTGGTAAAGCTGGTTGGGCTCGGCCTCGACGGTCATGGTGCGCAGGACCTGGCCCGAATAGGTCCAAAAGTGGGACGAGATTTCGGTGACCAGCGCATCGCCTGGGCGCACTTCCCGCGTCGACGGGAACTGTAACGGCACGCAGCAGCTGGGATCGTCCATCGGCGTTACGCCCATGAACTCGATCACATGGGCGCCGCCGTGGGGCAGGTAGGCGGCCTGGGTGGCGGCGGCCAATTGGCGCTCGGTGATGCCCGGCGTTACCGCCTTGGCCATGGCTCCTAAGGCCATGTCGGAAAACAGCGCGCCGATGCGCATCCAGCTTATCTCGGCATCCGATTTTATCAGGCGCAGGGTGAAATAAATCCGATTGAAATCGGCGATTTCATCGACACCGGAGCCGATGGCGGCATAGTCGTTGGCCGAAAGGCGTCCCATAAGGCCGATGCGGCCTGCATTCGGCGCCAGCTTTTTCAAGATATCGGCGGCCACCGACAGCGGTTTGCGCTCCCCCCAGACGACGTCCACATCGAATGCCATCTGCTTGGCGTGGGGCAGGTGATTGTAATGTTCGACCACCAGAGATAGGGGCTGGCCGGGCACCAACACCAGCACGGCGGCGGTGGTTGACGGCCAGTTGGTGAGCCAGTGAACGGCGCTGCCGCCGAAGCCGAACTCGGCGACGATCAGCGCATCCAGATTTTGCTCCGCCATGGCGGCGGTCACCTTGTCCCGGCGGGCCGCAATCTCAGATGCCGCGAAGCCCGGATAGGGCGCCGCCAATATGGCACGCTCCTCAGCGGTTAATAGATCGAGGCTGATTTCTGTGTCTGCCATGGAAGTGTCCCTTTCATTTTCTCATCGATTGCCGCCATCAAAACCCCTCCATCCCGGCTTTTTGCAATCCGGCGATCAGGTCCGCCTGGGCCGATATTTTGAAATCCTGGATCGCCTGGATGATATGGGGGTAATTGGCGGTCAGTGCCGCGCATTCCGAGCGGGCTTCGGCCATGCGGTCCAACTCGGCAAGTGCAGCCACGCGCATGGCCGCGACGCGGTGGTAGGTAGCTGTATTCCTTGCATTGTGGGCCTTGGTGGACCATTCGAGCACGGCTTCGTAGTCGCCGAGGGTAAAATAACCGGTCGTCAGGGCTTCCATGAATTGCGGCAATTGGATGTCACGGGGACTTAGGCGCAGGGCGGACAACAGCCGCTCAACGCCCTCCGCCGCCTGGCCGGAATATACGAAGCTGCGTCCGAGTGCGGATTGCAGATAGGCATTGTTGGGATTTATCGCCAAGCCCTGTTCCAGAGTGCTGATGGCCTTCTCTGGGTTTCCGGTTGTGACGCCGTGGGTTAACAGCGCCAGTCCAAGGCACATAAAACCAAACGTGTCATCGCGGTCCAATTCCGTAGCTTTTCGGCCTTCTGCCTGCGCCTCTTCAAATAAAGGCTCCCGGTCACTGGTCGTATCCAGGTAGGCAACCATCGCCAGAGACCGGCAAAGGCCGGCATGGGGGGCGGCGAGACGTGGATCAAGAGCGATCGCTTGGCGGAACAATTCCTGCGCGCCGTAATACCCTTCCAGGGAATCCCGGTTGATGCATTGGGTGCCGCGCTGAAAAAGGTCCCAGGCGTCGAGATTACCCATGTGCTTGCTGGATGACCGGTTGATTTCCGCTTGCGCCAGTTCCGGCTCGATGGCGCTGGCCACTGTTGCCGTAATCTCGTCCTGAAGATCGAATATATCCTCCAGTTCCCGGTCATAGCGCTCCGCCCAAATATGGTTGCCGGTGCCGCCATCGATCAACTGAACGGAGACGCGAATGCGCTCGCCGGCTTTGCGGATGCTGCCCTCAAGCACATAACGCACGTTCAAATCCTTGGCCACATCGCGGAGGTCCGGCGATTGCCCCTTGTAGGAAAACGTTGAATTGCGCGCCGTTACCTGCGGCCAGCCGATGCGCGACAGGGCGGTGATAATGTCCTCGGCAACGCCGTCCGAAAAATACTCCTGCTCCGGATCGCTGGAAAAATTCTCGAAGGGCAACACCGCGATGGACGGCATTTCCGGCGCCGGGCTGGGCTCGGATGAAGCGCCCGCCGCGATACCCACCCGGTAGGCGCGGATCGGGTTTTCAATATTCTTGACCTGATGATCGCCCATGTCCTCGACGCTGACATCGAGCCGATGGCGCACCTGGTCGGCGACCACCCCGGTGACGCAAATACCGCCCGGCTCGGCGAGCGCCTCAAGCCGCGCCGCGATATTGACGCCGTCGCCGTAAATCTCGCCGCCGTCATCGATGACTTCGGCCATGTGGATGCCGATGCGGAACAAAAGCTGCTGGTCTTCGGGCACGTCCCGGTTTTCATCGGCGAAGCGGCGCTGAACCTCGACCGCCATCTCGACACAGCCGACGACGCTGCCGAATTCCGCCAGGATCGCGTCGCCGGCGTAGTGATTGACCTTGCCGCCCCGGCCCTCGATGGCGCGGGTCAGTGTCGATAAGCCGGCGCGCAACGCTTCGTGCGTCGCGTCCTCATCCTGCCCGGTCAGGCGCGAATAGCCGGCCACGTCCGCATAAAGG
>CAUZTZ010000466.1:0-2804 GCA_963582805.1 Alphaproteobacteria bacterium | reverse complement strand
GTTTTAGCCGGCTGGTAAATGCGTGCGTCCATGGGATTGCCCGGTACCTGTTGCGTATCCTTTCTATCAATTACGCTCCCTCGGGTTAATTTTCAACAACCAAGGTACAAATTCGCTCCCCATCGAGGCCTGATCTTGCATGGCTTGCCGCCTTGGCATAGCGTGGCCGCCATGCTGAGCAAGGAACAGAACGAGATGATAACCAGCACCGGCGCCGACACACCGGGCGGTCAATTGCTGCGCCGCTATTGGCAGCCCGCCGCCCTGGTGGAAGAATTGCCGGACGCGCGGCCGCTGATCCCGGTGCGCCTGATGGGCGAGGATCTGTTGCTGTTTCGCAACGGAGGCGGCAGCTATGGGCTCACAAGCCGCCATTGTGCGCACCGGGGCGCCGATCTTAAATATGGGCGCCTCGAAGACGGCGGGCTGCGCTGCCCGTTTCATGGCTGGCTGTACGATGTGAACGGCGCCTGTTTGCAGCAACCGGCGGAGCCGGCAGATAGCAACTTCCACACCAAGGTACATCTCAAGTCCTACCCCTGCCGGGAAATCAATGGCGTGGTCTTTGCCTATATGGGCCCGGGGGATGCGCCGACGATGCCGGAATTCGATTGTTTCGTGGCGCCCAATTCGCACACCTTCGCCTTCAAGGGATTTGTCGATTGCAATTGGCTACAGCTTTTGGAGGTGGGCATCGATCCCAGCCACGCCTCTTTCCTGCACCGGTTTTTCGATGACCAGGTTCCGGACGACAATTACGGGCGCCAGTTTCAATTCGAGACCGAAGAGGCAGGCATCCCGATCACCAAGCTGCTGCGCGATTTCGATTGCCCCGAGATCGAATATGAAGAGACCGAATACGGGCTGCGCATTTTTGCGCTGCGCCGCCTCAACGATGCCGAGATGCATGTGCGCGTGACCAACATGTTCTATCCCAACGCCGCCGTCATCCCCATGAGCAACGATATGATGCTGACCCAATGGCACGTTCCCATTAGCGATACCCAAAGCTGGTGGTACGCCATATTCACCAGCTTCGAGAACGAAGTGGACAAGGAATTCATGCGCCGCGACCGCTTGGCGCTTTACTCGGTCCCCGATTACAAGCCGCGCAAGAACAAGGCCAACAATTACGGCTTCGATGCGAACGAGCAAATGCGGCGCACCTATACCGGCATGGGCGAAGATATCAACGTCCACGATCAGTGGGCGGTGGAAAGTCTGGGGCCCATCCAGGACCGGGTGCAAGAGCATCTGGGCACCGCCGATAAGGCGATCATCGCCAACCGGCGGCTGCTGATCAAAGCCATCGATGATGCCGCCGCCGGCATCGACCCGATCATGACCGTCGCCAAGACCAACGCCGCTGAATTTAGGGGACCGGTATCGATTGACACGGTGGCCTCAGTGGAGAATTGGCGGCAAGAATGGCGCGGCCATGCGGCCAAGCGGCGGGCCGGCTCAAGCTGGGCGCCGGATGCGGAACGCAAAGCAAGGGCGGACGTGGAATGACATCGCCGGAAGATTATATGGGGCGCACCGGCTTTATTGAGCGCCACGGGCTCTGGGGGCCGGACGACGCCGAACACGCGGCGGCGGCGCTGCGCCTGATCGAGGAAAACGATCTGGAGGTTGTGCGCCTGTCGTTCGCCGATCAGCACGGCTTGCTGCGCGGCAAGTCGGTGGTCGCCGATGAAGTGCCCCAAGCTTTCCGCAACGGCTGCACCAACACCACCACCCTGATCGCCAAGGACACCGCCCACATAACCCAGTTCCCGGTGTTCTCGCCGGGCGGCGGCTTTGGCATTCCGGAAATGAGCAATGCCGGCGATCTGGTCATGGTGCCCCTGCCCGCGTCGTTCCGCGTCCTGCCCTGGGCGCCGAAAACCGGTTGGATGCTGTGCGACATCTATTTCACCAACGGCGAGGAAATTCCATTTTCGACGCGCCAGATTTTCAAGAACGTGCTCGGCGATCTGGCGCACGAAGGCTTTGATTATTTGGCCGGGCTTGAAGTCGAATGCCATATCTACAAGCTCGAAGACGCCAAGCTGGCGCCCGAGCATGCCGGCCAGCCCGCCGAGCCGCCGGAAGTCAGCCTTTTGGCGCACGGCTTTCACTATCTGACCGAGCAGCGCATGGACGAGTATGATCCGATCCTGGAAATCGTCCGCGGCGATTTGCTCAAACTGGGCCTGCCGCTACGCACCTTTGAAGTGGAATTCGGCCCCAGCCAGATCGAAATGACATTCAAGCCGGCGCTTGGGCTGGAAGCGGCCGACAACATGATGCTGTTTCGCAGCGCCGTGAAGCAAATCTGCAAACGCCATGGCTTCCACGCCACCTTCATGTGCCGCCCTGGATTAAAGAACGCCTTTTCGTCCGGCTGGCACCTGCATCAGTCCCTGATCGACAAAAAAACCGGCAGCAACGCCTTTATGCCGGCCAGCGATGATCAATTATTGTCGGACGTCGGCATGCACTATGCCGCCGGCATCCTCGCCCATGCCGCCGCGGCCTGCGTTTTTACGACGCCGACCATCAACGGCTACAAGCGCTACGCGCCCAATTCCCTGGCGCCGGACCGCGTCGTCTGGGGGCGCGACAACAAGGGCGCCATGTTGCGCGTCATCGGCGCCGGCGCCGATGATCCGGCCACCCATCTGGAAAACCGGGTCGGCGAGCCGGCGGCCAATCCCTATCTCTATATGGCATCGCAGGTTTTATCCGGCCTCGACGGCATGCACGCCAAAATGACGCCGCCGCCGCCGAGCGACGATCCCTACCACGCCGACGCCGCGCTG
>CAUZTZ010000465.1:0-2807 GCA_963582805.1 Alphaproteobacteria bacterium | reverse complement strand
AGCCACGCGCTGTTAAACTTCGCCATCGGAAGAGCCTCCCTTGCTCTTCCTTCTTTGAATCACACCCGGGTTAACAAAGATTCACCAGACTTATGCAACAGGTCTATTGCGGCGGCGGCCGGTTTCGGCAAATCCCAGCCCTTCATAGAGGCGGCGCGCGGGCCGGTTGTCTTCGGCCACCTCCAGATAAATTGTTTTTGCAGCGGCCCCGGCCCGCTGCATGGCCCCCTTGGTCAGCGCGGCACCCATTTTGTTGCCGCGCTGGGGTCCAAGGACGCAAAGGGTGATGATCTCGGCCTCATCGGCGGCGATGCGCCAGAGGATAAAGCCGCAAGGCTCGGCGGCGGCGGCGTCGGCCATCACCATCAAGGCCCCGGCGCCGGGTGCGGCGAGCAGTTTTGCAAAATCCTCCGCCTGCCAGGGCACGGCGAAGCAGGCCCCATGCAATTCCGCCAGCACGCCTTCGTGGCCCAGGGAACAGGTTGCCAATCGGGCATCGGTCATGATTTTGCGCCGTGATCGCGCGGCCCCGGCAGGGTGGCATCGGGGGGACGCAAATAGAGCGGCTCCAGAGGCGTTTGCGCAAGCTCAGGTCGCCAATTGCTGGCCGCCATACGGGCAATAATAGCGGCATCGGCATGCGCCGGTGCTGGCGACAAAGCGGCCGCGACGCCGCCGGCCTCCAAAATCCTATGGGCGCGCGCTGCGGCGTCACCGACCACCAGAACCGGCGGTTTGGCGCCCGCAAACGCCGCCAATGCGGGTTCCTCGACCGCGGCGGGATCGCAACCCGGGGCGCCGGCGGCATCGAACATCTGCGCGTAGATGTCGGCGCGCTTGGTTTCCAGGGCGACCAGCACGCTATTGTGTTCGCCTTCGGGCGCGCCGGCGCCGGCCAGCACTGCAGCGAACGAGCTTACCCCATAAAGCGGCGTGCCAGCGGCCAGGGCAAGGGCGCGCGCGGTGGCCAGTCCGATGCGGAGGCCGGTGAAGGCGCCCGGGCCGATGGTCACCGCGATCACCTCCAGATCGGCATAATCGGCGGCCGCCTCGGCCATGACCGCCTCGATCATCGGCACCAGGGCCTCGGCCTGGCCGCGCGCCATCGCCTCGAGGCGGTGCGCGGCAATGCCATCGCCTTGCCAGACGGCGGCGGAACAGCTTGATGCGGCGCAATCGAATGCCAGAATATTCACGGTTTTTTCATCGCTTTTGTGACTAATCGATTCCGTTATAAGGGGCGCCGACGAATAATGCACAATGTGTAATCGATCAAGGGGCGAATGAGATCATGGCATTGATTCCGATCACGCCGGACAGCCACGGCATCGAGCTGGATATCGCTTATGCCGGGCCTGATAATTTTACCGGCGCGCCGGTCTATGCCCGCGCCGCCTGCTATCTGCACGATGAGGCCGAGGTTTTGTTACGCCGCGCCGTCGAAATGGCCGGGCGTATCGGTTTCGGGGTGCGCATTTATGATGCGTTCCGCCCATCGGAAGCCCAATGGAAGCTTTGGAACCATACGCCGGATCCGGAATTTCTCGCCGATCCCCGGCGCGGCTCGCCCCATTCCCGGGGCGCGGCGGTCGATCTGACTTTGCTTGATGCGGGCGGGCGGGCGCTCGACATGGGCACCGGCTTCGATGCCTTCACGCCATTGTCGCACCACGGCAACACCGGTATCGCCGCCGAAGCGGAGCGTAACCGGGCGCTGCTGATCGGGCTGATGACATCCGCCGGCTGGGACTTTTACCGGAACGAGTGGTGGCACTATCAATTGTTCGATGCCCGCCGCTTGCCGGTATTGTCGGACACGGTGCTGGACGTGCCGATGATGGCGGAGACCGGGCCATGAAGAGCTGGGCGGCAGCGCTGATGCTGACCATCTGGATGGGGTTGCCGGATCTGGCGCTGGCCGCCGACCAGGCGGTGATCTTGATGTATCACCGCTTCGGCGAAAGCAAATTCCCGTCCACCAATATCCGCCTGAAGCAGTTCGAAGCGCATATCGCCGAATTGACAAGCGGGCCCTATCATGTGCTGCCGGTTTCCGAAATCGTCGCCAAAATTCAAGCCGGCGCGTCCTTGCCGGAGCGCACCGTCGGCATCACCGTGGACGACGGATATCTGTCGGTCTTCAAAGAGGCCTGGCCGCGCCTTAGCGCCGCCGGGCTGCCGTTTACGGTCTTTATCTCCACCGATCTCGCCGATCGCGGCGCGGCCAGCTATATGCGCTGGGAACAAATCCGCCAATTGCGCGATGCGGGCGTCGGCATCGGCGCCCACACCGCATCGCACCCGCATATGATCGCATCGGATGCGGCGCGCTTGGATGACGAAATTGAGAAATCAGGGCTGCGCTTTCAAGCCGAGCTGGGCGCGGCGCCGGACTTCTTCGCCTATCCCTATGGCGAGGCCGCCGGGCGCGAGCGGGCGCTGGCCCTGAAATCGGGCTACCGGGCCGCCTTTGGCCAGCATTCCGGCGTCTTTCACAAATCCAGCGAGGTAACCTATATCCCGCGCTTCGCCCTGAACGAAAGCTTCGGCGCCATCGGGCGCTTCCGGCTGGTAATCAACACCTTGGCGTTGCCGGTGGCCGACGTGGCGCCCATCGACGCCGGCATCGGCGCCGTCAATCCACCCAATTTCGGTTTCACCGTCACCGGCGATATCGGCAATTTAAAAAGCCTCGGATGTTTTTCTTCTTCGGAGGGGCGCGCCCGGGTGGAGATTTTGGGAGAGCGCCGCGTCGAGGTGCGCTTGAAAAAACCGCTGCCCCGGGGGCGCTCGCGCATCAACTGTAC
>CAUZTZ010000464.1:0-2810 GCA_963582805.1 Alphaproteobacteria bacterium | reverse complement strand
CGCTGCCAGCGATCCCATATCTCAGACTTCTGTTCACTCGTAAAATAAATCCGACGGCTATAACTCATTTTATACACTCCATCTTTCCATCTAAGATAAAGTGTTGCGTCGATCAGTTTAGATCACCCCCCAGAAGTGAACGTTTGCGCCAAATACGCTGAAAATCGGCTTCTGCCCCGAAGTGACGCTTGGCAATTCCCTTCCTTGATGTCTTTGGCGCCCTGGCAACCCGTCGTCAATTTTTTATGCAGCATCTTTCATCTTCAACTCCACTGGAATAAATTAGCGGCTGGTCGATGCAAAAATATCAGGCCACCAACGGCATCTCGAAACTTATCGTAACCAAATCGCCGTCTTCTACATCAAGCGCGCTTCTCAGTTTTTCGCCGGATATTATCTCGACGATATTTTCGTTATGGATATTCACATCTTCGGCGGGAACGACAACGGCGCCTTCATAACCTCCGATGCGAACGGGTAATATTGTTGCAGCACAGAAATTCGGATTAGGAGGCAACAATTCCATCCCCTTTTCATTCTTCAACGCGGTCATCAGCGCCAAATCGTCAGCAACGATTTCCAGGTTCAACGTTCCAGGAAAGGGTACAAAGCCGAGCTTCTCGGCACACTGTTTCATCACCCAGTCCAATTGGGTAAACAGAAACGCTTGCTTGGCGCCGGTTACGAGCTTGCCGGTTAACTCCATTCTTTTCACCTTCAGCCAAATTCCTGGATGGCGCGCGCCAGTAAATCAAATAGCTCCTTTTCTTTGCCGGGCGTCATAACTTCGAGCGCAACATGCTTTGAGACGAATTCGTCCCGGGCCATATTACCGTCGGCCATCGCCATTATTGGCTCATAAGACGTTTTCATAACGACGTCCGGATTTTCGGCCGCGCCGGCGCGAATATTTGCATCACCGCCCCCAGCCGTCAGCCGATAGGGTTCCTCATCGATCAACAGCGTTGCCGTAAAATTGTGATCAGGGCCAACCGCCCTTTTGCATGCGGTTCCAAGGGAAACCGCTATGGTTCTGAGGTTGCCCGGTTTTTGAATTTTTGATGGGTGCGGCATCCGCCTGCCAATTCGCGCAAGCTCAAACAATAGCTGGTCCGTTTTCTCGCCTTCGGCGGTCAGCGAATACAAAGACACGTCATAATCTGAACGGATTTTTTGAACCAGCCCACTCGCCTCAAGCGCTTGCAATCGATCCGACAGCAGGTTGGAGGCAATGCCTTTGAGGCCGGTAGCCAAGTCCTTGAAACGCGCCGGGCCTGCGTGGAGATCGCGCAGGATCAACAATGCCCAGCGGTCACCAACGTGATCCAGCGCCCGCGAAATAGGGCAAAGCAGATGGTAGCTGCGTGGATTTGTCATTGGTCCTCACAAATTGAATGCTTTAAATTATAAAGTTGACAGTTGATTAAATAAAACATAATTTCGATCTTGCGGTTGGCCTCGGGGATCTGAGAGCTCTGTTTCCAGCCAATCTTCGACCATGTTGCGACTGACAATAGCCAATGAAACCCTTGAATGGAGACTTAAAATGCCCGCTTATATGATTTCACACGTGACCGTGACCGACAAAGAGAAATTCCAAAGTTACCTCGCAAACACCCGATCCGTGAGCGCCAAATACGGCGCCAAGCCGGTCGCAATTGGCACCCAGCCCAAATTGCTGAATGGCGAAAACGACGGCCATCAGATGGTGTTTGTCGTTGAATTTCCAACGATGGAATCGCTCGATTCCTGGCACAACTCGGACGAATATCAGGCGCTGGTTTCCTTGCGCGAGGAAGGATCGGATCAGCGCATGATGGCCTATGAAGAATGGGCCCTGCCGCCGTCCTAGAGAACCGAAACAGGTAAACGCGGGACCGGATTTCCCAACAGCCGCTGTCTCCTTGCGGCTGAAAGCGGAATTCCCGGCCCGCCAAACCTGCGCCCGCGGCCCGCAATGGCGGACATTCCAGCGGCGTTTGGAATTGCGTCGGCGCGCCCCAGGCGACATACTTGGGCCTATGAAAATATCCCCCACCCAAAGATACCGTCGGCGCTTGGCGGCGCCGGTCATATTGGCGCTCCTGGCGTTAAGTTTAGGCGCGTGCGCCAGCAAATATGTCTGGCAGAATTCCCGGCTCGCCGAGAATCGTTTGTCCGGCGACACCGCTGAATGCCGCTACAATTCCGAAAAACTGATCAACGACGAGATGAAGCACGCAAGCCCGTTCGATACCCAAGGGCGTGGCCAGCTGGAACGGCAATTCACCCTGTTCGATGCCCGCAAGCGGCGCGATCAGATGTTCTCAAACTGCATGCGCGATAAGGGCTATAGGCGGGTCAAGGTCAAGCCGAAGTCGAAACAGAAGCCAAAAGCCAAAGCCAGCTAGAATACCAGCCGCCAAAGGAATTCCCGGCCATGACCATCAGCCTCGAAGATATTCCAGCCGATAGCCGAATTACTAGTCTGGAGCAGTTGGATGCGCTCTATGGCGCGCCCAGCAGCCGCGCTTTGATCAAGGAAATCGATCACATATCGGCGGAGTATAAGGTCTTTGTGGAAAAATCGCCCTTCGTGATATTGGCCTCGTCCGGGCCCGGCGGCTTGGATTGCTCGCCCCGTGGCGATCCGGCCGGCTTTGTCCGGGTGGCCGACGACAAGACCGTGTTGCTGCCTGACCGACTCGGCAATAACCGCACCGATAGTTTGAGCAATATCATCGATGACCCCCGGGCTTCGCTATTGTTTCTGATCCCCGGCGTCGGCGAGACCTTGCGCATCAATGGCACGGCCGAAATTTTTGTCGATG
>CAUZTZ010000463.1:0-2817 GCA_963582805.1 Alphaproteobacteria bacterium | reverse complement strand
AATCCTATTTGTCGGCCATCAGATGTTCGAACCCCTTGACCGGATTGGGCACCGGTAAGCCGGCGAAATGGGCGCGCAGGTTCTCGCACAACATATCGCGCATGCGCAATGTAGACTCGGTTGTAAACGAAGCCCGGTGCGGCGACAGCACCACATTGTCGGCCCCGGTGAATTCGCCCCGCACATGGGGCTCGTTCTGGAACACGTCGAGCCCGGCGCCGGCGATGACGCCCGAAGAGAGCGCCGCCGCCAAGGCATCCTCATCGACCACCAGGCCCCGCGATATATTGATCAGGTAGCCCTTCGGCCCAAGCGCCGCCAGCACATCGGCATCCACCATGTAACGGGTTTCATCCGTGGCCGGCACGCAGATCATCAGATAATCCGCCGCCGCCGCCATATTCTGGACATCAGCGAAATACCGGTATTGGCAATCGGCCAGCCGGGTGCGCTGGTGATAGAGGATGTCCATCTCGAACCCGGCGGCGCGCCTGGCAACGGCGGAACCGATGGCGCCGAGGCCGATGATGCCCATCGTCTTACCGGTGGGCGTCGAGGTGTAGCCGCCCTTGCTGGCCGTCTCGGCCCAGGCCTGGCGCCTTGTATAGGCATCGAAATAGACAATGTTCCGGCTTACCGCCAGCATTAGCCCGATGCCCAGATCGGCCACCGAGGCGGCGTTGGAGCCGGGGCCGTGGGTCATCAAAATGGAGCGCCGTAAAACCTCTTTGGCGTCCACCATGGAATAGCCGACGCCAATGGCGGCGACGATGGTGAGGTTCGGCAGCTTGTCGAAAAGATCGGCATCGCCCCTGGGATCGGCGCCGCCGGCGATGGCCAGACCCTGGATGGTGGCGCCGATTTCCTCCAGATGGGCGTCCCGATCCTTAACCCCGGTAACCATGTGAATGGTGAAATATTGCGCCAGATGTTCGGCGTGGGCCTCGACATTCTCGCCGAGCACAAGGAGGTTGGGCTTGTCAGCCATAAAATATCGGTTCCGGCGTGATTTATACGGACATCCACTTTAGGGTGAGAACAGGCGCCGGTAAATGCAAGGCACGGAGGATTACAGAAATGGGCGGCATGATCGAATTGCAAGGCCCCAGCGGCGAAACCATCCCGGCCTATTTGGCGCTATCGGGAACAGCTTCCGCACCAGGGGTCTGCATTGGCCAGGATATTTACGGCATGGGGGAATCGCAAATGGCGATCGCCGAGGAGTTTGCCGCCAACGGCTTCACCGCCATGGTGCCCGATATCTTTTACAATCTCGAACAGGCGACGCGCACCGGCCCCGACGGCGTCGAGCGGACCAGCTATCTGGGCCAGTTCGATACCGATACCTGTTTCGGCTATTTCCGCAGCGCCATGGATTATTTGCGCACCCGCGATGACAGCAACGCCAAGGTGGCCGCCATCGGCTTTTGTTACGGCGGCAACCTGGCGTACCTCGCCGCCGCCCGGCACGACGCCGATGCCGCCGCCAGCTATTACGGCACCCAGTTGCAGAACTATCTGGACGAGGCCGGGGCTATCCATGCCCCTGTATTACTGCACATTTCGGAGCACGACCGCACCTATTCGGAAGAAGACCGGGACCGCATCCTGGCGAAATTCGAAGGCGAGCCCATGGTCACCACCCATGTCTATGCCCAGCGCCACGGCTTTGCCCACCGCTTGGTGGCGGAACCGGAAGACGGCGACGGCAAAGCGATTGCCCATGGCCGCACCTTCGCATTATTCGCAGCACTGAAAGATGCCTGACTATTCGGCGAGGATGTCGGCAATCCGGTTGCTGAGATCGGCGGTGTCGAAGGGTTTCTGGATAAGCGGATATTTCAAAACATCGTCGGTGTTGTGCAGCACGTCCCGCTCCGCATAGCCGGTCATCAGCAGTATTTTCATGTCCCGCCATTTCCGCGACAGCGCCTCGGCAAGGTCTGGGCCATTGTTACCACCCGGAAGAACCACATCGGTGAGCAACAGATCGATCAGTTCGGTCTCCGCATTGCCGATGCTAACCGCTTCGGATCCATCGCCGCCGTCGATCACCTTATAGCCCAAGCCCAATAAGGCGGTGGTGGTGGCGTCGCGCACATCGGGATCATCCTCGATGATCATGATCCGCTCGCCATGGCCCTTGCTCGGCTTGGCCCGCGCCGGCGCCGCTTGCCTGGCTGTCCGTATGGCGTCGGCCCGCGGCAAATACATAGTCACCTTGGAGCCGACGCCTTCGGTGCTGTCGAAATTAACATAGCCGCCGGACTGCTTGGCAAAGCCGTAAACCATGGACAGGCCGAGGCCGCTGCCCTTGCCGAATTCCTTGGTGGTAAAAAACGGATCGAACACCAGGGCGGCCATGTCCTTGGCCATGCCATGACCGGTATCTTCGACGCTAAGGGCGATATAATCGCCCGCCTCCAATTCCAGCATCATGACGCCCGCCAATTCGTCCGAGCGGCAATTCCTACCCAGAATGGAAAGCTCGCCGCCGTCGGGCATGGCGTCGCGGGCATTGATGGCCAGATTGAGAACCGCGTTTTCGAGCTGATGATTATCGACCTGGGACAGCCACATATCTTCGGCAAAATCCAAATTGATTTTGATCGCCTCGCCGAGAGAGCGATTGATCAAATCAAACATATTGCCGATCATCGCCTCCACATCGACGGGTTCGGGATGCAGTGCCTGCTTGCGCGAGAATGCCAACAATTGGCGCGTCAAATCGGCGCCGCGCTGAACGATGGATTTGGCGCGCTCCAGCCTTGCCCCAAGCTCCTCAGCGCTCATTTCCTCGTCGCCCATCAGGTGCAG
>CAUZTZ010000462.1:0-2837 GCA_963582805.1 Alphaproteobacteria bacterium | reverse complement strand
TGCCCACCGGCACGTCGAGGTTGGTGGAGCGCAAGGCCTTGGCCACGTCGTCGATGGACAACTTGTAACTGGCGAGGCGCATGGGCTCGACCACGACGCGCAGCACCGGTTCCTGGTCGCCGAACAGCAACACCGTGGCGATGCCCGGCAGGGCAGACAATTCCTGGGTAACGTCATCCTCGGCGAGCCGGGTCAGCGCCTCCAGCGGTAATTTGTCGCTGACCAGAGCCAGGCGGATAACCGGCGAGGCGTCGGTATCGGCCTTGACCACGGTGACCTCCTCGACGCCGGCGGGCAGGCGCCGGGAAATGCGGGAGACGGCTTCGCGGATATCGTTGGCGGCCACGTCGAGGGCCACCTTGGGCGAAAACTCGGCGCGGATGCGGGCGTTGTTTTCCTCGCTCGCCGCGTTGATGGATTTGACGCCGGAGACCCGGGCGACGGCGCCCTCGATGACGGAGGTAACCTCGGCGTCCATGGTTTCTGGCGAGGCGCCGTCGAAAAAAGCGCGCACCATGACCACCGGCCGGTCCACATCGGGCAATTCGCGCACCTCAACGCCGAGCAACGCCGACAGCCCGGCGATGACGATCAACAGATTGATCACCACGATCAGCGTCGGGCGGCGAATCGCCAGGGCCGGCAGATCGGAAATGCGGTTCATGGTTTGCTCTGGGGGGCGCTCTTAGGTTTGCCGCCGCTTGCCGGGCCGCTTTTGGTCTCGGCGCCGCTTGGCGGGCCGAACGGCTGCGGATCAAGTAGCTGGCCGGCGCGCAAGGCCTGCACGCCTTCGACCACCACCAGCTCGCCGGCGTGCAGCGGCCCGTCGATGAGAATGCGCCCGGAATCCCGGCGCACCAATTTCACGAACACCTTTTCCGCCTTGCCCGCCGAGGCGCGCCACAGATAGGCGCCGTCGCGGCTCCATTGCACAGCCACCTCGCGCACGCTGGGATAGGCGCGGCTGACGAATTCGATCTCCACCTGGAACGAGGTGCCGGGACGGATGGTGCCGTCGGCGTTGGGAATTTTGGCGCGCACCCGGAGCGAGCGCGAGGCCGGCTCGATGCGGCTGGCCAGCGCGAAGATGGTGCCGTCAATGGCCTCGCCGGGCGAAGTGGAGGGACGCAACACAACAGCGCCGCCGAGCGCTATTCGATGAGCGAAATCTTCGGGCAGGTTGAAATCCACCAAGATGGTAGCGCGATCATCCAGGGTGGCGATCACCGTATCATCGTCCACCCGGTCGCCCACATGGATGTTGGTGAGGCCAATGACGCCCCGAAACGGCGCGACGATGGTGCGGTCGGCCAAATTCGCCGCTGCCTGGGCATGGCGAACCTTGGCGCTCTCCAACGCGGTCTCGGCGGTATCCAGGCTGGTGCGCGACGCATGGCCTGACGCAGCCAGTTTTTTCAATCGCTTGGTATCGCGCCGGGCTTTTTTCAACGCCACCTCGGTCAGGCGCAGCGCCAAACGCTGATGCGCATCATCAAGCCGGACGAGGACGGCGCCCTTATTCACCCGCTGGCCGGCCTTGAAGCGGACTTGCCGCACCTCGCCGGAAACCGAAGGATGAATGTCGGCGGATTTGAGCGCATTGCCGGTGCCGACGGCACGCACCACCACCCGGTCCGCAGCGAAGCGCAGCGGCTCCACCAGGACCCGCGTGGCGGCCGGGCGCTTTGGCTTGCCCTGGCTCGATTCGGCGGCCTGGCGCGAAGAAGAAAACCACATCCATCCAGCGGCCAGCACGGCAGCCAGCGCAACGGTGATGGAGATTTGCGAGCGAAGCCGCATTTCCGTTTACCCATAGCTGGTTAATTGCGGCGCTATACTAGTGAATGTGGGGCCGCTGGCAATGGAATAGGCCCAATTCACGGGATTGTTCCCAGGCTGGGTTATTCGCTCCCCGGATACTTCGCTTTGCGGAGACCATCCAGATAGAGCGCACGGTTGGCCTCCAGTGCCAGCGCTCTTTTAGCAAAATTAAATGCAAAATCCCAGGAATCTTGATTTGGGAAGCGGGCTTTGAGATCCACATGGGCGCGTTTGGCTTCGTCGTTACGTTCAAGGTGGCCGAGGGCTGAGATCATGGCGAAAAAGCCCAAGACCCCGGTCGTCGGCTCGGCTATGGCTTTTTGCGCCCAGTAAATTGCGTCTTCGAATTCGCCGAGAAATAAATTACATTCGGCCTTACGCACCATAAGGGGGCCTATTTCGGGATCGAGCGGGCTCAGCGTCATTGCCATGTTCAGATATTCGAGGGCCTCGGACGGTTTGCCCGACCACGACAGAACGTGGCCCATCCTGAAATAGGCGGCGGCATCGTTGGGATTTTGCGTGATTGCTATTTCGATTTGCTGGATCGCAAGTTCATGCTCGCCGGCTTGCATGTGAATTTCACCGAGGGCGACGCGGGCCAAAGGCTCGGTGGCGTCCAATTCAATGGCTTTGCGGGCATTTTCGAATGCCGATGCATGATGGGGATGATGTTCGGAAAGGCCGAAAACATCCAAGCGGCCATAGAAAAAATGCGCTTTGGCGGCGCCCACATAGGCTAGGCAGAAGTCCGGCGCCATTTCCTGGGCCCGAAAAAAATATTCCAGCGCAACATCGATATCTTCAAAACTGCGCCGGTAAAATGACTGCATTCCGCGCTGATACAAATCCCAAGCATCCAGGTTTTCGGGCGGCTTGCCGGCGGCGCGGGCCTGTTCGGCGCGGCTTAATTGCGGGCCGATGGCGGCCACCACGGTGCCAGTAATCTCATCCTGGACCGCAAACACATCTTCCAGATCACGGTCGTATTTGTCGGCCCATATGTGGTTTCCGGT
>CAUZTZ010000461.1:0-2857 GCA_963582805.1 Alphaproteobacteria bacterium | reverse complement strand
TTAAACTGCTCAGCGCCGGCCTCGCAATCGAGAGGGTGCTGGGCGAAAGTAAGGACCGGCTCGGACCGGTCCCAAGTTATAAATAAATAATTCAATGCATGCTCCTCTGAGGAAATCGGTAATTAACGGAAAGGTTCGGAGCAAACTACAATGGCTGTGAATGTCGGCATTATCGGCCTCGGAATTATGGGAAGCGCCTTTGCCAAAAATCTTTTGGGCGCCGGGCTGAACGTAACCGGCTACGACATCGTCGCCGATAACGTGGAAGCCCTGGTCGGCCTCGGCGGCAGCGGCGCCAAATCGCCGAAGGCGGCGGTTGACGCCGCCGAAGTGGTCATTACCTCATTACCGTCCGAGGCCGCGTTCAACCAGGTCGTTAGCGGCGCCAACTCGCTTCTGTCGGCCAACAAGGACGGCCTGATCGTGATCGAAACCTCGACATTGCCGATCGATGCCAAGATCGATGCCCGCGACACGCTGGCGCACGGCGGCACCATATTGCTCGATTGCCCGATCTCCGGCACCGGCGCGCAGGCCGTCAATCGCGATCTGGCGGTCTATGGATCGGGCGACGAAGACGCCTTCAACGCCTGCCTTCCGGTGTTCGAAGGCATCGCCCGCTCCAACTATTATGTGGGCGAGTTCGGCAATGGCAGCCGCATGAAATATGTGGCCAATCTGCTGGTTCATATCCACAACGTGGCCTCCGCCGAAGCGTTGGTGCTGGGCATGAAAGCCGGTCTCGATCCCGAAATGATCTACAACGTGATCAAGGACGGCGCCGGCAATTCGCGCATATTCGAATTGCGCGGCCCGATGATGGTTGCCGATAATTACGATGAAGTCACCATGAAGATGGATGTCTGGCAAAAGGATATCGGCGTCATTGCCGCGTTTGCTTCGGCGTTGGATTGCCCGACGCCGTTGTTTTCCACCAGCACCGATTTCTACCGCGCCGCCATGAGCCAAGGTCTCGGCAAAAAGGATACGGCAGCGGTCTGCCGCATCCTCGAACAATTCGCCGACCACAAACGCTAGGCAACGCGGCATGCCCATCCCCTCCGAACGCCTGGATTATTCGGCCATTATCGACCGGCCGGCTCTCGAATTGCCCGGCGGCGCGCGCATGGCGGTCTGGACCATCATGAATGTGGAAAAATGGGATGCGGCGCGCCCGCAGCCGCGCACCATCCTGCCGCCGCCCATGGGCGAGCCTTTGTTGCCCGATCTTCCCAACTGGGCCTGGCACGAATACGGCAACCGGGTCGGCTTTTGGCGGCTTCGTGACATGTTCGACAATTTCGGCGTCACCCCGACCCTGGCCATGAACGGCGCCATCATCGAAGCCTACCCGCGCATCGCCGAGGAAGCTTTGAACAATGGCTGGGAATTCATGGGCCACGGCTTTGTCCAGGGCCCCATGCACCGGCTCGATGATCAGGCCGATCATATCGGGCGCACGGTGGAAGCCATCCGCGCCTTTACCGGCCATGCGCCGCGCGGCTGGGAAAGCCCCGGCCTGACGGAAACCGAAGACACCCTCGATCTGTTGGCGGACGCCGGCATCGAATATGTGGCCGACTGGCCGCTGGATGATCAGCCGGTGCGCCTGAAGGTGCGGGGCGGCGAAATGGTCTCCGTCCCCTATCCGGTGGAGACCAACGACATCACCATGATGGCCCTGCAGCAACACACATCGGACGTGTTCGCCCAGCGCACAATCGATCACTTCGAGCGGCTCTATCAGGACAGCAACCATATCACCCGCATCATGGGCATCAGCCTGCATACCTATATTTCCGGCGTGCCCCACCGCATCAAATATGTGGAACAGGTGTTCGAGTATATCGCCTCCAAGCCGGACGTCTTGCTTTGGACCGGCGAGCAGGTTTTGGATTGGTATCTGGACCAATCCAGTTCGGGCTGATAACCAATCCCCAACAAATAAACTATGCCAGGAGAATAGCGCCATGCCGCTGGAACGCATCAACCCGACGGGCATGTACCAGCCCAACCACAATATTTATTCGCAAGTGGTCAAGGCCACCGGCGCAACCCAAGTGCATGTGGCCGGCACGGTCCCATTCGATGAAGCGCAGAACGTGGTCGGCATCGGTGATATGCGGGCGCAGGTGCTGAAAATCCTGGAAAACCTGGAAATTTCGCTGAATGCCGGCGGGGCAGGGCGCGCCGATGTGGTGCGCATCAACGTCTTTGCCGTCGATGTGGAGGCCTATGTGTCCGAAGGCGCGCCCGAGGTGATCGCCTTTTTTGGGCAAACCAAGCCGGTCTCGACCACGGTCCAGGTGCCGCGTCTGGTGCATCCCGATTGGCTGGTGGAAATCGAAGCCACGGCGATCATCGATTAATCAATCAACGAGCCAATAAAAGGAACTCCGTTTCATGATCGATCTCTATACCTGGTTCACCCCCAACGGGCGCAAAATCTCCATCATGCTGGAGGAATGCGGCCTCGAATACGAAGTCCATCCCATCAATCTCGGCAAAGATGAGCAGCATGCGCCTGAATTCTTGAAAATCAGCCCCAACAACAAAATCCCGGCGATCGTCGATAGGGACAATGGATTGAGCCTGATGGAGACCGGCGCCATCCTTTTGTATCTCGCCGATAAAACCGGCAAGTTCGCCCTCACCGACGAGGTCGGGCGCTGGAAGATGATGGAATGGATGATGTTTCAGATGGCCTCGGTGGGCCCCATGCTCGGGCAGGTTCATGTTTTCACCAAATATGGCGAAGGCAAGAACGTGGAAGCGTCTGCACGCTACTTAAATGAAGCCAAACGCCTTTATGGCGTCATGGACAGGCGCCTCGCCGATAATCATTATTTCCTGGGCG
>CAUZTZ010000460.1:0-2865 GCA_963582805.1 Alphaproteobacteria bacterium | reverse complement strand
TGGGCATCGACCGCAAATTTGAACAGGATCGGCGAGACCACATTGACGCCCTTGGCGGCAATCAGCAGCAGAATGGCGATCACCACGCGGGCGCGCATTTCGCCGGCGCCCTTCGGCCACAAATAGGGCACAAGCGTGCGGATGGTGGCCATATCGTTGCGCTTGGAATAGCGCTTTGGCGCGTCTGTGGATAAAGGTCTCATTTATATCCCTGGTTTCCAGGGGCTTCCCGGATATCTCCAAACTATTCTTAATTTGGCGTATGCATCGGCACTCTGCAATGGCCCGCCGCCAAATAATTGAGTTGCTTTCAAATTCAGCCCTTGGTTACCCGATATAGACCCATTGGGATGCCGTGATGACCGCCGCCGGCGAAGATGCGGTGCAACGCCGGCGCCTGGCGATGAGCGAGGCGGCGCCGCCGGAGGTGCTGTATTTCCTAGCCGGCATATCGCGTGCCGACATGGTGTTCCCAAAGGGCGGCAACGACTTTCCGTTCACGGAAAGCGAGATGAACACCCATCTGGAGATTTCTGGCGCGGCGCCCTGAGACGCCGCCCCGGCCTTGAAAGCTTAAGCGGCGTTTAGCTGGTGCGGTTGATCAGGTGAAAGCCGAAATCGGTTTCCACCACATCGCTGATCTCGCCGACTTCCAATTCAAACGCGGCGGTGTCGAACTCGGGCACCATGGCGCCGGGGCCGAAGGGACCCAGGTCGCCGCCCTTGGACGAAGACGGGCAATCGGAATGCTCGGTGGCCTGATCGGCGAAGCTGGCGCCGTCGGCGATCTCGGTTTTGATGGTTTCGATTTGGGCCAGCGCGTCTTCGCGGCTGAGGCTGGCGGAGGCGCTGCTCGCCTCGGCGTGGCCGATAAGAATGTGGGATGCGGTGATTTGGTCGGACATCGGTGTTTCTCTCCTGGAACAAGGTTCGTGTTGGTGGCCTTATTTAGTGGATGAAATGGCGGCTGGCGAGCGTTATGTTCGCCGCGCCCATCTTTATCCAACGCAAGGTTTGCGAAACCCTTCCATGACCGAAAAGCGCAACCGCAATCTGGCCGGTATTCTGCTGGCGGTGGTTTCATCCATACTGGTGATCCTGCTGGGTATTGTCGGCAAGAAGCTGGGCGGTGAATTGTCGCCGTTCGTGGTGGTTTTTCTCTATTCCCTGTTCAGCTTTGTGACGTTTCTGCCGGCCGCCTTCCGGGGCGGCGGATTGCGCCGGGTCTCGTCCCGCATGCCGGTCCTTCAGGCGTTGCGCGCCGGATTGTTCGCCGCCGCGCTGATTGTCTGGTTTTGGGCGCTGCCCAAGGTGCCGTTCGCCGATCTGACCGCCATTGGTTACGCATCGTCCTTGTTTACCCTGGTTGGCGCGATCTTGTTTCTGGGCGAAGCCTCGGTGCTTTGGCGCTGGTCGGCGCTTTGCGTCGGCTTCGCCGGCATGCTGGTGGTGCTCAAGCCCGGTTTTCAGGAAATCAGCGCCCCGATGCTGGCGATCATCTTGGTGTCGGCGGGCATGGCGGCGGCGCGGCTTTGCAACAAGATCGTCACCCGCGTGGATTCGCCCGTCGTCCTGGTCTTCTGGCACAATTCCCTGACCATGCTCTATACAATGCCGACGGCCTGGCTGTTCTGGGAGACCCCGAGCCTGGAACAATGGTTGTGGCTGGCGGCCTTGGGGCTGATCGGAACCGTGCAGCAATTGTTCAGCGCCTGGTCCATCAAGTTCGCGGATTTCGGCGTCATCGAGCCGGTCAATTTCCTGAAACTGGTATGGGCGGCGATTTTGGGTTTTGTCTTCTTCGCCGAAGTGCCCACCATCTCCACCATCCTCGGCGGCATCATCATCATTGGCGCGGTAATCTATATCGCCCAGCGCGAACGCCGTGAAGCGAAGCCGCTCTAGCACAAGCGCACAAATCTAATAGCTGTCTTCGATGATTTTCTTGAGGGCGTCCAGATTTTCGACCGTGATCCAGCCACGATCGATGGTGATCAGATCGGTCTGATTCCAAAGGCTGAGCTGCTTGGCGATGGCGTCTTCGGAAACCCCCATCATAGCGATCAACTCGCCTTGGGAAATGCGCACCGACATTTTCATGCCGCCGGTGCCGGACCCGGTATCCTGGCTCAAATAGCTAAGCCGCTTGGCCAGCCGGCGGCGCAAATCGAGGATTGTGAAATCTTCCAGCAATTCGTTGGTATGGCGGAGCCGCATGCTCATGACCCGTAACAGATCGAGGCAAAGCTGGGCATTGCCTTCCAATATCTTGGCGAATGATGGACGCTCGAGCGCCAGGATTTGCGTCGGCTTCAGCGCGATTGCGTCGGCCGAGCGGGTGTGACCATCGACCAGGGACATTTCGCCGAACACATCACCGGGCATCATGGCCGCAAAAATCACCTTGTTGGAGGTCTTGGCCGGCGAGGAAATCTGCACCCTACCCTCGATGATCACCATCATTTCGTCGGCGACATCATCGCGCTTGAAGATGACCTCATCGGTGCCGAAGGATTTGATCAGGGTATGCGCCGCCAAAGCATCGAGATCCGCTTCGGACATGTGCCGAAGAAGAAAATGCTCCGAAAGAAGCGCCCGTTTCTGTTCTTGCGAAAGCGTCAAAACCAGTGTCCCTCAATCACTATTTTGGTGATCATTAACCACACTTGGTTACGGGTCAAGCAATCTACGATCTGGAAATTGCTGAAATACTACCCGCGCGCCATTTTTCGGCGAATTTCGGAGACTACAAACGCCGGCAGGGAGCAGCCATTAGACCTGTTGCATAAGTCTGGTGAATCTTTGTTAACCCGGGTGTGATTCAAAGAAGGAAGAGCAAGGGAGGCTCTTCCGATGGCGAAGTTT
>CAUZTZ010000459.1:0-2892 GCA_963582805.1 Alphaproteobacteria bacterium | reverse complement strand
ATCCGCCGACCCTCGACATGCTGGCCGAATTGGGCGTCACGCCAAAGCTGATCGATCAAGGCCTGATCACGCCCAAGTTCCAATACCGGGACCTGGACGATGGCCTGATCGCCGAGTTTGACCATGCCTTGATCGCAGATCACACCGATCATCCGTTTCGTCTGCAGTGCGAGCAATACAAGCTGACCCGGGTGGCCGCCGCCATGCTGGAAGACGACGGCCACGCCGCCATCCGCTACGAATGCCGGGTGACCGGCGTATCCCAAAGCGATGACGGCGTAACCGTGCGCCTCGTTACGCCGGTTGGCGCCGAGGAGATCGAAGCCGATTACCTGATCGGCTGCGATGGCTCCAGGAGCGCGGTCCGGAAATCCATCGGCATAGAATTCGAAGGCTTCACCTATCCCGAACAGTTCGTTACCGCCAGCGTGCCCGAGCCCATCAATGAGATCGTTCCGGACATGGGCCACGTGGTCTATATATCGCACCCCAAGGAATGGGGAGCGCTCATCCACGCGCCCGATTATTGGCGCTTTCTCTATCCCATCCCCGCCGACATGAGCCACGATGAAGCCTTCGAGCCGGAATTCCTGCAGCGTAAACTCAAGCGCCTGGTGCCCTTCGACGGCCAATACAGCGCCAATCATCTGGCCATCTATGGGGTCAACCAGAGGGTTGCCAAATCCTACCGCCGGGGGCGCGTCGTTCTGGCCGGCGATTCGGCCCACGTCAACAATCCGCTCGGCGGCATGGGCATGAACGGCGGCATCCATGACGGCATAAACCTGGCCGAAAAGCTGGTGCAGATTCTGCAATTCGGCGCCGGCGATGATTTGCTCGATCTCTATGACCGCCAGCGCCGCCCGATCGCCATCGAGTATGTGCAGGCGCAATCCATCCGCAACAAGAAAAACCTGGAAGAGACCGATCCGGAAATTCGCAAGCAACGCCAGGGCGAATTGCGGGCCGTCGCCGACGATCGCCACAAATCCACCGACATGCTTTTGCAAACCTCGATGATCAACGGGCTCCGGAAATCATTGAGTATTCAGTGAGCAGGCGCAGGCCAATCGGGGATGGCCACGGGTTGGCCGATTGGCCGTCTGTCTAGGCACCGCTCCAAATTATTTGCTCCTCCCGCCTAAAACCCCCGACTAAAATCCCAAACTAGGCTCCACCTCCTTGGGCGGCGTGGTCCAGACCTTCGCCGTGCTCCCCTCGGCAATCAATTTCAATTCCCGGGTCAGAATTTTGCGCCACGCAATAATCCCGTTATCGGACCGCCCGAGCCGCTCATTGCCCCTGTCCACGATGCGCCCCTGGCCGGCCTGCACGGCGATATCCTGCAAGATCGCCAGGTCCGGATGCTGCACCTCGTGATAAGAGCCGTGCCCGGCAATCAGCTCCAACGCCACCTCCAGCGACGAGCGGTCCTTCGCCAAATTCTCGTAAAACTCCTTGCGCTTTTTGCGGAACGCCTCGGCGTCATCACCGGTCACCTTCATATGGCTGGTGATCATCCAGAGATGGTTCTCGTCATCGATGGGAGTGAACGAGAAATAAATCTCCGCCCAGCCGCCGATGCCGTCCATGCCCGCCGATGGCGGCACCAGAACGCGGGTGCAGTTGGGCGCGTAATGGAGGGTCGCGCGCACCCCGCCGCCGCCGCGCTGGCCGTGGCGCAACATGCCCCAATCGGTTTCTTCGGCCGAGATTTTCGGCAAATCCTGCATGGCCGCATGGGTGCCGCCGTCCCGGTGCACGAAGGCGACATGTACCTCGTCCATGGAATTCTCGAAGGCTTGCAGATAATTGCAAGGCACGGCCTCCACCTTCCAGGCATCGATGATGCCGTCGGCGGCGGGCAGCGGGAAGTGCGGAAACGCCGGCGCATCGCCCGCGCCGAAATAGCCGAACACCTGGCCCATATGCTCTTCGGTCGGATAAGTCTTGATCTGAACCTTGGCCGCAAAATTCGCCTCCTCGGCGGGCTGTTCGATACATTGGCCGGAGCAATCGAATTTCCAGCCGTGATAGACGCAGCGGATATCGTCGCCCTCGACCCAGCCCAGATGCATTTGCGCGCGCCGGTGCGGGCAGCGGTAATCGATGATCTGCGCCGCCCCGCTTGTCCCCCGATAGAGGGCATAGTCCTCAGACATGATACGGATGGGGGTCACCTTGCCGGGCGCGAGATCGTCCGACCGATAGACCGCCAGCCAGAACTGGCGCATGAAGATGCCGCCGGGGGTGCCGGGTTTGGTGGTCGCAATATCGACGCCGGCGCGGTTTAGGTCGGCGATGTCGGCGGCCTTGTCGCTGGAAGCAGATGACACCTCCATATCAAACGCGAGCCTGGCTGGGGATTGGCAGGGACGGCCAGCCAGGCGCCCCAATTACCGCTCCGCCAACACAGCAGTCCGTCCAGGCACCGCGATATTTTATTCGCTCCATATTTTTACGCGCTCCCATCTTTTCGCCCCTCAATTACTTCGTCGCTATGCGCAGAGTGCATAATGGTGCGACATGCAACACGCGCACCAGCATAGACATTATTGTCTTTTATATACATTTGTAGACATTTGCAGACATTTCTTCCACCCGCGATATGTGCTCCTTGCATAATACTGCGCAACCTGCGGTACGCCTTCTGTGTAGCGATATAGTTTGTTCGGGGAACGATTTCAAGTAAGGCAAATTGGTACAATTTGGAAAACGCCTTCGCCTAAAGAACATCCTCTCTCGGCAACAATTTGGCGCTCTCAACGTCATAATAATAACTGCCGATAGTTCCATCTTGGATTTTGGCAACGGCGTCATCTATGGCGAATACCGGCACCAAAAACCATTCTCTGGGGGCAACCGGTTGACCAAAGCGATCCTTGATCTCGA
>CAUZTZ010000458.1:0-2895 GCA_963582805.1 Alphaproteobacteria bacterium | reverse complement strand
CAGGCGGCTCAGGCGAGGCGGCCCAGCCGGGCCGAGGCGGAAGAGGCCGTCCGCACCTTGATCCGCTGGACCGGCGATGATCCCGATCGGGAGGGTCTGAACGGCACGCCGGAGCGGGTGACCCGCGCCTATGAGGAATATTTCGCCGGTTATCACGATGACCCGGTGGAAATTCTGCAACGTACCTTCGAAGAGGTCGAAGGTTATGATGAAATCGTCTTGCTGCGCGATATCCGTTTCGAAAGTCATTGCGAACATCACATGGCGCCAATCCTGGGCCGGGCCCATATCGCCTATTTGCCCAACCGCCGAGTTATCGGCATTTCAAAGCTGGCGCGGTTGGTAGAAGTCTATGCCAAACGCCTACAAATTCAGGAAAAGATGACGGCGCAGATCGCCAATACCATTCAGGAGGTATTGCAGCCCCTAGGCGTCGCCGTGATGATTGAGGCCTCGCACCAATGCATGACCACACGCGGCGTACACAAACCGGGCGCCGCCCTGGCGACCTCGCGAATGCTGGGCGCCTTCCGTGAAAATGCCGCCACCCGCCGCGAATTTTTGGCCATGATCCGCAGCAGCGACAATCTCGACGACTGATACCAAGCCGCGCCACAGAATACCTGGTCAAATAATTGTCTAGTTCCCTCAATATACGGCATTTATACGACAAAAAAATTGAGTGTATTCAATCATCTCTAACAATCAGAAAGAGATTACATCATGAGAATACCCGTCGATAATTTTAAAATGTAGCTGTCCTTACGCTGGAAAATTGGTCCTTCGACACTATATCTCGGCGGCCTCTACACTGGCGGTTGTTCGCCGTTCACAAACGCACGTTCCAATGGGACGGTAGAAAGCCTGGCACCGGGCTTTCGAAGGTGTAAAGCCTGGTATCCAATAAATTACCTAAATAAGCGGTCCGCCGATCAGGCCCGCCAAAGGCGATAGACGAGATGCTCTTCATGACCTCCGTCTGGATGCTATCGAGATGTTCCCGGCCCATTTTCCTGGCCAGAAAGGCCTTTTCAACCACAGCCAGTTGCTCCGCGTCGTTTTCCTCGACCACTACGGTCTGTTCGCGGTCGGCGGTGACCCGGACCACCCGGTTGGAAACTACCGATGTCATCCAGAACGCGCCTTCCTCGTCAAAGGCCAAGCCGTCGGGATAGGTACCGGCGCCGTATTCCACGAAGGTCTCGCGCGGGCCTAAACTATTATCGTCCTTGATGCGGTAGCGCGAGGTACGCCGGGCCATGGTCTCGTTCACGTACAGCCAATTGCCGGAGGGGTCGACGATCGCCTCGTTAGTGTATCCGATGTTATCCGCCACGATGCGGGCGCCAGCCCCATCCATCAGAATAATGAAGCCATCGGCGACATCCGCGCGATAGGCCAGGGCGCGGGGGTCATGACGGGTGGAGATGGTGATCCAGATGCGGTCCTTATGGTCAACGCCGACGAAATTCGCCGACGGCAGGGCCTGGCCATCCAGTTCCACCAGCAGCGGAGAGACATTACCATCCTGCGACAGTCGCCAGACACCGCCGCCATCTCCGTGCAGATCCGCCAGTAGAAAATCGCCTGCGCCGGTCAGGGCAAAGCCATTTGTCGCCACCGGCGGCAGATCGTTACTACGTTGACCCAGAATATCCCGGCGTCCGCCAGCCGTATCGATTATACTGACCCCGCCCTCCCAATGGGATGTGATGACCGTGCCGTCGGCCAGGCACAACACGCATTCGGGCCGGGTCAGGCCGGCGCCGTAAAAGTCAAGATCGCCGGGTTTCAATTGGAAAGTATCCGCACGCATTTTTTATCTTCCTCTCTCTGTGCCGGGCTATTATAGCCCTCCGGTCCGGCCGACCCAGTCCTGATATTTCGGGGCGCCTGGCTGCTGCCGAAGGCTCTGTTTGCCGCGCCGCGTCAAAACGCCAATAGAGCAATTTGAGAATGAAAATTCTCTGTTCGAGTAATCTTCATGGACAGGCAATAATTTCCTGATATAAAGCCGCCACGGCAGCACTAAAACCAATCATTGATGATCGTCAATTTGATCAGGAAGACCGACCCCTGTTCATGGTCATGGGCGGTGAAGTCCATGACCCGCGTGGGGCCGAATTCGTCGACCTGTCGGCCATAGGCGTGCGCGGTGTGTATCCTAGCTACGACGCAGCCTTCAACATCTGGCGGGGCGCGGCACAGCCACCGTGGACCGCCCCTTCATAAAATACATGATCATCCGCCTGCGTTAACGGTTGGCTGAAGTAGGCGATCTGGAATTAGGCCGAGGCCACGGGCCACGGGCCACGGGCTACACTACACCCCGGACAGTCTTTTATTCGTCTTTGTCGGGCCTGGTCCCACAATCTAGGGCAACAAAACTCTGGCGTTTAAGGCTCTGGGTCCCCGGATCTCCGCTTCGCTACGTCCGAGGATGACGTAGTATCGTACAATGTGCCTCCGACCGTCCGGAACAGCCAAATCTTGCAGTTTTTGGATTTTTTTGGCATAATCTAGCACTCATATTCTTATTTTGAAATTTGCCAGCGGGGAACCAAACGTGGATCACGGTTCAAAAATTGAATGCAAACGCGACCCAGAGGTCAACGTAGCCTTTGATGCCGTGATCGTCGGGTCGGGTTTCGCCGGCATGTATATGCTGCACCGCCTGCGCGGCCTTGGCTTCTCCGCGCGGGTGTACGAGGCGGGCGGCGGCGTCGGCGGCACCTGGTATTGGAACCGCTATCCGGGCGCGCGCTGCGATATCACAAGCATGCAGTATTCCTATTCCTTCTCGGAAGAATTGGATCAGGAATGGAGCTGGTCAGAAAAATATTCGCCACAGCCTGAAATCCTGGACTATGCCAACCATGTCGCCGATCGCTTCGA
>CAUZTZ010000457.1:0-2899 GCA_963582805.1 Alphaproteobacteria bacterium | reverse complement strand
TCGAAGGCCGTGCCGGCGGCTTTGCGTATATAGTCGGCGCCCTCGGCCTCGGTAATCTCGGTTCCCACCGGCAATTTCATGATGCTGAGGCGCCACAAATCCTTGCCGTTGATGGATACCATATCGGCCCACAATCCGGTTTCGTCAAAAAACCATTGCATGACGGCCGGGCCCTTGCCGAACAGAACATGCCGGTCGCTGGATTTGAAAAATATGTTGATATTGAACGACAGTGCGTGATCGCCGTCGAGATCAATGCCCAGGGATTCCCGAACGCCGCTTTCGGTGCCTTCACAAGCAACCATATATTGGGCGCGAATGATGGTTTCGGCGCCGCTGATTTGATCGGTGACGGTGGCGGTAACGCCGTCCTCATCCGCATCAAAGTGATCCAATTGGGTGTGGAACATCTGGCTGACGCTTGGCAGCCCGGCGGCGAAATCCCGCAGCAATGGATCGAACCAGATTTGCGAGCAGCGCTGCATGAATTCCGGCGAAAAGGGCTGCACGACATCTTGGCGCGCCGGAAATTCGTAGCGGCCCAGCTCATCGCCGGCGAGGTTCGTATGGAAGATAATATTGCGGGGAAAGTCTTCGGGGATGCTCAGCTCCCGCACCTTCTGCCCGATGCCCCAGCGGCGGCAGAACTCCTGGGTGCGGTTGCCCACCTGGTTCATTTTGGGATGGCCGACCGAGCCGTCGCGCCGCTCCACCATGACACATTCGGCGCCGCGCCAGCCAAGCTCGATCGACAGCGCCAAGCCAACCGGCCCGCCGCCAATGATCAGAATCGGTGTTTCCATATCCCTAATGATGGGCGCGCCAAGCCTAGCTTAGCCGCCCGGCGATTTCCGGTGAATCCGGAGCATAGCGGTAGGCCCGGTACAATTGATTGATGCCCTCGCGGCCACTCGGATGGTCCTTCGGAATAAAAAATGGAGAGACGTACTCCCACACCGTCTCGCCGTCGGGCGTCACCTCGAAGATGCGCCCCCAAATGCCCTCACAGATTAGCGTGTTGCCCGATGCCAGGCGCTGGCAACCGCTGATATGGGGGCTGAAAAAGGTGTGCAACGGCAGCCCTTTATATTCCCAGACAACCTCCTTGCTGGCGGGATCGATCTCAAGAACGGCGGAACCCACCTGCACGCCGTGTTTATCCGTATGATCCCGGTTCGCAAACAGCATGTAATTGCCGTTGTCCAGTTCCTGGAAATCGTGCTGATGACCGAACAGCGCCATATCGCACATTTCCCATTTGAATTTCTTGGTCGCACGGTCGATGACGGCAACCAGATGGGTATGGCGCCAGCTAATCATAACGTCGCCATCCCGCGTGAGGGTCACCGTATTGGCATGGGCGTATTCGTTGCGGTGGCAAATGGGGCATATGGGATATTTCTCAATCTCCATATCGGTTGCGGCATGCCACTCCCAGACCGTGTTGCCGGCCGGGTCCACCTCGCGGATATAATCGCCCCAAATCTCACCGTCATGATCGCTCCCGGGCAATCCGCCCTGAACCCGGCTGGCGGCTTCGCTCGGCAGGAGCTCCCATCCGAGATAGATCAGATTGCCGTTGGGCAGCCTGCGAAAATCATGGTGCTGGTAGTGATCGGTATATTCCCAAACCACGTTGCCATCCCAATCCAGCTCCATGATCCGGCCACCGCGCGCCGCCATGCCTTCCGGGCCGCCTTCGCTTCGGCACGCCGCCAAGAGATTGCCGTTAGCCATCAGGTAGGTGTAATTGCCCGGCGGCGACGGCAGATCCCATTCGTGGGCGACCTCACCGTCCATATCAATCAGGTAGGTTTTCGTCTGGATAATCGGCGAGAAAAGCGTGAAGCCTTCGGTCGCCTGGCTTTGGTCGTGATGAATAAGTCCGGAAGTCAAGTAACGCATGAGGTTTCAAATCCCTTCAGGCCAATGTCTGGATGATCCCGGACCTTAAAGATTATCATGGCAGAGGCAAATAAAATGCGCCGCCTATCTAGCGCACCCGGTCCAAATCTTCGGCAGTGCCGCCGCCATAAAGCCATTGCAGGTTGTCGTAGATGTCCTCCACCGACATGGACCGCAACATGGCATTTCTCAATTCGGCGTGGCCTCCCTCGGGATGGAAGACATGATCGCCCATAAGCCGGGACTGGATTTGAATGCGCGCCGTCCGATTGACGCGTTTTTGCCGGTAGGATTCGAATGCCTGATCGATGTCCATATCTTCTCTGCCAAGCTCATGGGACAAGCAGACGGAGTCTTCCATGGCCATGCAGGCGCCTTGCGCCATGTATTGGAGCGTTGGATGGGCTGCGTCGCCAAGCAGAACAACCCGGCCATCGACCCAATTGAGCACCGGATCACGATCACACAGCACCCAAAGCCGCCAATCTTTGCCGTACTCAATAATCTTGCGCGCCTGCTCGCAAACATGAACGAACCCCTTGAGCACTTCGTCATTGGGCACAGGCTTGCCGGCGACCGGCTCGGGCGCGTCATTGTGGCAGGTCACCACAAGGTTAAAAACTTTCCAATCGGACAGCGGGTAATGCACGATGTGACATTTGGGGCCGGCCCAAAGGGTCATGGCGTTCCAGCGAAGATCTTCGGGCATTTCATCGGTGGGGATCACGGTCCGGTAGGTGGAATGACCGGCGATGCGGGGCGCGCCATCGCCGACAAGTTGTTCGCGCACCTTTGACCATAACCCATCCGCCCCGACCAGCGCGTTGCCGGTAACCACCTCACCGGTCGCGATTTTTGCCTCTACGGTGCCACCGGACTGCGCATAGCCGATAACCTCCGAGCTGGTTCGCAGCTCGACCAATGGGCTTTCGCGGCAGGCTTGAAGAAATACGCCATGCAGATCGCCCCGGTGAACCACCGCATAGGGGTTATT
>CAUZTZ010000456.1:0-2921 GCA_963582805.1 Alphaproteobacteria bacterium | reverse complement strand
GCATCGCCGACCAGCGCCAGGCGCTTGTCGATCGAGCGGTGGGCGAATTGCAGATCCAGCGGATAGGTCCATCTGGGCCCGGCCACAGACAATTCGCCTAAAAAATCACCAAAGCGCTGGCCGAGGACGTCCAGAAACTCTGGCTCGTCCAGCTGCATCAATTCCGGCACCAGGCTTTCGCGCTCGGTCCAGACAATCGACGAGCGGTTGCCGGATATGGGCAGGATGGCGAACGGCCCGGGAGCCAGGAAATGCTCGTGCGCCACATTGTTGTGGGGCTTTTCGTGGGCGATGGTGCAGACAATGGCGGTCTGCTTATAGGACCAGCTTGTGAGGGCGATATCGGTCTGGCCGCGCAAGTACGATTTGCGGCCATCGGCGCCGATCACCAGCGGCGCCGCCAGCAGCCGGCCATCTTTCAAGGTCAGGCGGGCAGCCTCCGAGCTGCGCTCCACACCGGTGATCTCCGCCGGCGCTATATACGTGACGCCGGAATGGAGCCCAATAGCCTGGAACAGGGCGCTGCGCATATGGCGGTTCTCAACCATATAGCCGAGCGGCGCCTCGCCGATCTCGGTGTAATCATAATGCAGAAACAATTTGGAGGCGCCGTCGGCCACCCTGATATCCAAGATCGGCGTCGCCTCGGCCAGATGCTCCCAGATGCCGAGGTGGTCCAGCATGCGCTTCGGCGCCTGGGCGATGGCCGAGGCGCGGCCGTCAAAGCCGGCGTCCAACTGGCCGCGCTGATCGACGCGGTCGACGACGATAACCTCCAGCCCGGCCTGGGCCAGGGCCACCACAAGCGCCGCCCCCACCAGGCCGCCGCCGACTATCAATACATCCGCCATTATTCCCAAGGAATGAACCCATCGGTGGGCAAAGTCCAGAGGGCCAAACGCCCATATATTTGTCTATATTTTAGTCATTTTTATAATATGAATAAAATTTAATCAATTCAGCGTTGTCTCTGGCCTCCTCAGAAGGCCTAAAAATACCATAAGGCATTGAAAACAAACAATTACTGGTTTTGGCACGATCCTTGAAATGTCCAGGGGACCAATGTGAGACCAATGGGGGTCGTTTGGGAGGAGCGTTTTTATGAAATTTATCGTCGCAATCATCAAACCGGCGAAGCTGGACGCGGTACGCGAAGCGCTGGTTGAGGCCGGCGTTCCCGGCCTGACATCCAGCGAAGTCTCCGGGTTCGGGCGCCAAAAGGGCCATACCGAGATTTACCGGGGCGCCGAATACGCCATCAGTTTCGTGCCCAAAACCAAAATCGAAGTGGCGGTGACCGATGCCCAGGCCGATGCGGTTGTCGAGGCGATCAAATCCGCCGCCGGCACCGGCAATATCGGTGATGGCAAAATCTTTGTTCAAGAGCTTGGCCAAGCGGTGCGCATTCGCACCGGTGAAACCGGCGAAGAAGCCTTATAGGAGTGTTCAAAATGATAAAATTTATCCCCGCAATCGCCGCCCTGGCGGCGGCGCTGGCCTTTGCCATCGATCCGGCCCTGGCCCAGGAGCCTAAGCCCAAGCTCGATACCGGCGACACCGCCTGGATGCTGACGTCGACGGCCATCGTGTTGTTGATGACCATCCCCGGCGTCGCGCTTTTTTATGCCGGCATGGTGCGCAAGAAAAATGTGCTGTCGGTGCTGATGCAAAGTTTCGCGGCGGCCTGTCTGGTTACCATAATCTGGATGGTGGCCGGCTACAGCCTGGCTTTTTCGAAAGGCACGTCCTCGCTGGTCGGAAATCTTGATCTGGCCTTTTTGGAGCATCTCACCGTCGGCGGCATCAATGGCACCATACCGGATTCGGTGTTTGTCATATTCCAGATGACATTCGCCATCATCACCGCCGCGCTGATCACCGGCGCCGTCGCCGAGCGGATGAAGTTTTCGGCGCTTCTGTGGTTCATCGGCATCTGGTCGCTGGTGGTCTATTCACCGGTCACCTATTGGGTTTGGGGCGGCGGCTTCCTTGGCGATGCCGGCGTTCTGGATTTCGCCGGCGGCACCGTTGTGCATATCAATTCCGGCGTCGCGGCGCTGGTGGCGGCGGTCATGCTCGGCAAGCGCAAGGGCTACGGCACCGAGAACCTGGCGCCGCACAATCTGGTGCTGACCGTGATCGGCGGCTCGCTCTTGTGGGTCGGCTGGTTCGGCTTTAACGCCGGCTCGGCGGTTGGCGCCAATGGCGGCGCCGGCATGGCCATGGCGGTGACCCAGATCGCGGCGGCGGCAGCGGCCCTCGCCTGGATGTTCATCGAATGGATCAACCATAAGAAGCCGACGGTGCTCGGCATTGTATCGGGCGCCGTCGCCGGTCTGGTGGCGATCACGCCGGCGTCCGGCTTCGTTGGCCCCAAGGGCGCGCTGGCCATCGGTATCATTGCCGGGCTGGTTTGTTATTGGGGCGCCACCTGGTTGAAGCCGAAGCTCGGCTACGACGATTCCCTCGATGTGTTCGCGGTGCATGGTCTTGGCGGCATCACCGGCGCCATCCTGACCGGCGTGTTCGCGGTCGAGGCGATCGGCGGCACCGCCGGCGCTCTCGAAGGCAATGTCGGGCAGATCGGCACGCAAATATTCGGTATCGCCGCCACCATTGTCTGGAGCGGCGTCGCCTCGGCGATCATCCTGTTTGTGATCGACAAGGTGATTGGCCTCAGGGTCGACGAAGAAAGCGAAGCGGAAGGCATCGACTTCTCCCAGCACGGAGAGATGGTCCGCTAACCAGCCGTGCAATTTTCTCCTTAAGTTTCGGCGGGCCGGTCGCAAGACCGGCCGCCGATTAGCGGTTGAACAGGGGTATCCTCCGCGTTCCTCCGCTTCTTCGGACCGCTCCGCGACTGCCACGCCGCGGGGCGGTCCATTTCTTATAGGGCGCCCCGCAAGGCTTGATATTGCTTT
>CAUZTZ010000455.1:0-2984 GCA_963582805.1 Alphaproteobacteria bacterium | reverse complement strand
GGCCGGGATCATCAACTTCGCCGCCGGGTTTTAACCAGCAGACCTAAAAGGGAAGTTGTGTCCCGGAAATCAGGACCCTACTTTTGCAACAGGTCTAATTGACCAAGGCCGAGGTGAAGCTGGCGAAAGTGGATTTGTCGCTGACCTCGGGCGAGGCGGCGCTGGAGGGGCTAAAAATCGGTAACCCGGCCGGCTTTACGACGCCGCACGCCTTTCAGCTTGGCAATATCGGCGTCAAGATCGATACCAGCACCATCGGCTCCGATACCATCGTCATCAAGGAAATTATGATCAACGCGCCGAGCGTCATCGCCGAGTTTAAAAAATTCAGCTTCAACCCGTTGAGCGCCAGCGCCTCGATCCAGGAATCCTTGAAAACCTCCAACTTCATTGCCATCCAGAACAACGTGGACGCCTTCATCAAGGCCCAAGGCGGCGGCGCATCCGGCGGCAAGGCGTCCGGCGGCGGCGAGGCGGCAAAATCTTCCGGGTCTAAGGAAGGCCCCAAACTGATCATCGAGAAATTCCGCATGACCGACGTTAAAGTGCGCGCCGTTGCGCACGATGGGCTAAAAATGGATACCGCGTTGCCGGCCTTCTCGATTTCCCTCGACAATATCGGCAAAAAGGAAAACGGCCTGCCGCCGGCGGAGATCGCGGCGGTTTTGATCCCCAAGGTGCAGGACGCCATCGTCACCGCCATGACCGGCGATCTGACCAAGCTGGCGACCGATATGTTTTCGAAATTGGGCGGCGGCGCGAAGGATGCGCTGAAGGCGATCACCGGCGGCACCTCGGGGGCCGCGTCGGAAACATTGAAAGCCGTCACCGAAGGCGCCTCGGGCGCCACCAAGTCCCTGGAAGACGGCGCCAAAAGCGCCACCGGCGCGCTCAAGAACCTGTTCGGTAAATAGCGCCGGACAATTATTTGTAATGTGAGGGGCGGCGCTTTTAAGGCGCGTTACTTGTGTGTTTCGGGATCGACCAGCTTGTCGGAATCCAATATCACCAGCAACTCGCCATCAAGCTGAATGACGTTGCGGGCAAACTTGGTCCAGGCCGATTCCAGCGTCGTCGGCACCGCTTCTTTGTCGCGGGTGGCGACGGTGATGACCTCGCCGATTTCATCGACCAGCAAGGTGTAAAGATCGGTCCCGTATTCCACGGTCACGCCCACATGGGTGACTTCGGCGGCGGCGGCGGCTTGGTCATTGCCATCGGCCTCGCCTTCGCTTTCGCTTTCGCTTTCGGATTCGAATACTTGATCTTTCACCGGCTCATAATCGAGCATGCCAAGACAGATGCGCACATTGATGACGGTCACGATATGGCCGCGCAGGTTGATCGAGCCGCGCACCTGGCGCGGGGCCAGCGGGATCGACGCGATTTTATCGAGATTGAGAATATCGCGAACCTTTTGGATCGAAACGCCGAAAAGCTGCCCGCCGGTACGGAAGGTTACAAAATCCTCGGAATCGATTTCATCGGACGTTGCAAGCTCAGCGCCACGCTGGACTGTCAATTCATTATTCATCGCGTTTACGGTCCTTTATTTCGAATATGGCGCAAAGCCATCACCACACAGATACGGGTTCCCTCCATAGATATTGAAATGCGACCGCCAAATTTCAAGCCCGCCGGGCAAAACTAATTTTCAGGGCCCGGGAAATATCATGAAGCGCTTGTGAAGTGCGCCGCCATCGCTATAGTCCGCCGCCTGATCCCATACCAGAAGAATGGAATATTCATGAGCGGCGAAGCTGACATGCTCCGCAATATCGCGATCATTGCCCATGTGGACCATGGCAAGACCACATTGGTCGATGGACTGTTGCGCCAATCGGGCCTCTTTCGGGACAACCAAAATGTTGCCGAACGGGCGCTGGATTCGGGCGATATCGAACGCGAGCGCGGCATCACTATATTGGCCAAGTGCACCTCGGTGGCTTGGAAGGATAAACGCATCAATATTATCGATACCCCCGGCCATGCCGATTTCGGCGGTGAGGTGGAGCGTATATTGACCATGGTCGATGGCGTGATCCTGTTGGTCGACGCCGCCGAGGGACCGATGCCGCAAACCAAGTTCGTCACCGGCAAGGCCCTGGCATTGGGGCTCCGCCCGATTGTCGTCATCAACAAGGTGGACCGCCCCGACCAGCGCGCCGGCGACGTCCTGGATGAGATATTCGATCTGTTCGTGGCCCTCGATTCCGACGAAAACCAGCTGGATTTCCCGGTCCTTTATGCCAGCGCCAAGCAAGGATGGGCGGCGACCGAACCCGATGGCCCCAAAGACGATCTTAACCCGCTGTTCGATCTGGTCATCGATCACGTTGCGCCGCCCGAAGTGGAGCCGGATGGCGCGTTTCGCATGCTGGCGACAACGCTGGAGGCTGATCCCTATTTGGGGCGCGTGCTGACCGGAAAAATTGCGGCCGGAACCGTGCACGCCAATCAGACCGTGCGTTCCTTGAGCCGCGATGGAGCGGTGCTGGAAGAAACCCGCATCACCAAGATCATGGCCTTCCGGGGATTGGAGCGCCAGTCCATCGACGCGGCCGGCGCCGGCGATATCGTCGCCCTCGCCGGGTTCCAGAAAGCCACCGTCGCCGACACCTTGTGCGCCGTCAACGTCGATACAGCGATCCCGTCGCAGCCCATCGATCCGCCGACCCTGGCGATGACCTTTTCGATCAATGATTCGCCGCTGGCCGGCACCGAGGGCGATAAGGTGACATCCCGGGTGATCCGCGCCCGCCTCGACCGGGAAGCCGAGGGCAATGTGGCGTTGCGCATACGCGATACTGAGGATGCCAACGCGTTTGAAGTTTCCGGCCGGGGCGAATTGCAGCTTGCGGTGCTGATCGAAACCATGCGCCGGGAAGGCTTCGAGCTGTCGATTTCGCGGCCCCGCGTCGTTTACCAGGAAGACGCGGAAAGCGGCGAGCGGCTGGAGCCCATTGAAGAAGTCACCATCGATG
>CAUZTZ010000454.1:0-2992 GCA_963582805.1 Alphaproteobacteria bacterium | reverse complement strand
GCCGCCCCCCGATACGGACGTGGGCAACGATCCGGATCAGGAACTGCCGCCCCCCGATACGGATTCGGGCGCCAATCCGGACGAAGCGCCGCCGCCTTAGCGCCCTAAAGCCGCCGCGGGATGTTCATCTGATCGGCCAGGAAATAGTTAGAAACCGTCATTTACGCCGTCCCCATATTCGTCTATAGGAAGGCCCATAAATATCACCCAGATCGGTGAAGGTTGGGACTGAAATTGCGTGTGGTGGGACGGGAATTATGGGTTCATTTGCGAGCCGTATGAAGAAGACGGCGAAATTCTCTGGCGGAAAAAAGCGTGATCGTGACGCGGACGGCCTTTCGGGCGCGATCGAGATTTCCGATGATATTGATTTGGATTCGGGCACAATCACGGTCGATACGTCGGCCCCCGAAGAGACCGTATCGACCAGCGAAATTCTTCAGGAAAAAGACGCCGGCGCCGGTGATGCCCTGATCAAAGGGCAGGCGGGCAAGGTCTATATCCTCGATTTGAAGCCGATATTTAAGGCTATCGGGACAACCACAGGCGAAAAACCGGCGCGCAGTCTGGTCCGGTTTTGCGAAACCTTATTGTCGCGCACCATCGGCCATGACGGCACCTATACCTGTCAGGACGATGAGATATTTTTCTTTCAGTTGAAGAAATCGGACGGCGATGGATTACGCATGGCGTCCAAAATCGTCAACGAATTGGGCGTTCAGTTTTTGCGCGGCGGCTTCAATGCGGAAGAGCTGGTCTCCGAGGTGCTGGGCGTGGTCGACGCCGCCGACGCCATGGGCGCGGACGGCATGATCGATCCCGATAAATCATTGCAGGCCTTAAGCCGGGATCAAGAACGGGATTTAGAGCTTAATCGCATCTGGGCGCCCACCGGCGAAGTTGAAGAGATCGCCGAAGCGACGCAGGAATGGTCCGATGGCGTCAAAGACGCGCGCCCCGCCGGCAAGCGCGTCAAGCGGACCGACAATAGGCGCAAGAAAAAGCGGCGGCCAATCGCGGGGCCGGACCGGCGCCGCAAAACCCGCGGGCGGCGCGATACCGATAAATCGAACGCCTCGGTCTGGTAGCGTTACGCCGCCTTCTTTTCGGCCAGGAATTTGCCAACGGCGCCTTCGACCACGGTTCCTTTAAAGAAATCCGGGTTCATGCCGGTGTGCATTTCCACCACGTTCGAGAAGGTGAAATCGCGGAAATCGTCGCCGGAGATATAGTCGCGCTCGACCATTTCGTAGGCTTCGACCATCACCTTGGTCATGTCCGGCACATCCCAATGGCCGATGTCCGAGCCGAGGATCGCCTTTAATTTAAGACCGTAGTGATTGAGCTTGGCATCGAAGCCGACGGAGGTCATGCGGTCGTCGGCTTCCGATCCGAAGTAGAAATTGTTGTTGAAGATGCGGCAGATATCTTCCGGGCCCATGATGCCCGCCGGCGTGAAATCATCGACCTCTTCGGGCGGCACAAACAGTTGCGACGATACCGGGTGATGGGGATTTTCCCGGATACGTTCCGGGGTGAGGTACGCGTTGCCGAATTTTTCGAACATCTCGACCAGTAAATCCACATTCAGCTTGGCCGGGTCCAGGTACTTGGACAGGGCTTCCAGGCTGCGCTTTTCCCAATATTCAAAAAGGCTGTTGAAAAGCTGTGCCGCCCAGCCGGTGCCGCCCTCCAGAAACGCGAATTTGAGCGTTGGAAAACGCGTAGGCACGCCGCCGAACAGGAGCGCGCGGCAAAAATAATCGCTGCCCTGGCCAAACGAGCCGAGGGAATTAAAAGCATAGTTGCTGGACGAGCCGTGCGTCGAGCCGCGTCCGCGAAAGGCGTCATGGCAGCTGGGCGCGACGCCCAATTCGACGCATTTCGCCCACACCGGATCGTAGGTGTCGCCCACATCCATCGCCGGGCTGGTCGCCGCCATGGATAAATGTGCCAGATGCGGCGCCTCGGCCACCACTTGCGGCGCCGGGCGCCGGATCAAGGTGTTCATGACAATCGCCTTCAGGCCCAACTCGCCGATAGCAAAATCAAGCTCGGCCAATGCCTCTTCGGGCTTATCCATGGGGATTAGCGCCACCGGGGTCAACCGGTCGGAGAGGTCTTTGAACATGTCCGCATAGAGCATGTTCATGGCCCGGTAGACCACCGGGCGCAATTCGTCGTCGCCGATGCGCAGCACCGTTAGGGCGTGGGTTCCGTAGACGACGCCGAAATCAATGCCGGCCTCGTCGAGGCGGCTGTACAACATTTTGGGCAGCATCGCCGTCGCCCGGTCGATGGTTGCCGGGCCGGAATTGCCGACCCAGACGGCGACCCGGTTGGAGCTGGTGCGATCGGTCTTCAAAGTCTCCTCGTAGCGGGCCGCGATATCAGCGCCGCCCACCTGTTTGACGAAATCGAGGACCGCGAATGTGGTTTCGATCATATGGCCGTCGGCGTCGACCACCGGATGGTCCAGCTTGGCGCGGATATCGGCGCCGGTCAGATTGCTGTCATGATTTGTCATAGCGCGCTGCCTCCCCTTGGCTGGACCTATATTACCGGCAATCCGCCGTCAGCCGCAACCGGCCCCGGCTTAGGCGCGCCTTAGACCAAGGCGCCATCCAGGATTTGCGGCTGTTCCGGCACATCGGCGATGGATTTGAGGCAATGCACCGGATAGGCATCGGTGGCCAGGGCCTTTGCGGTATCGCGCTCATTGCCGCGCGATCCGTGACCGGTGGCCACTTGGACGCCGCCGGCCAGCCCGCCATTCAGCCCGGCGCGCACATCGGACGAGCGGTCGCCCACGATCCAGGATGCCGCCAGATCCAGCCCAAGCAACCCGCCGGCCATCACGATCATGCCGGGATTGGGTTTGCGCGCCGGATGGTCCGGGTGCTGATAGGGCGGGCGCGCATCGGCGTGGTGCGGGCAGGCGAACACGGCATCCAGATGAACGCCGGCGGCGGTCAGCATCCCGGTAATTTTT
>CAUZTZ010000453.1:0-2995 GCA_963582805.1 Alphaproteobacteria bacterium | reverse complement strand
GCTTTTCGCCTTGCTCCCAAAAATCCATCAGATCCTTGCACAAATCGGCTTCGAACAGGCGCGGGATCAATAACACCGGCGCGTGGCCGGGGTCGGCGCTTTTCGTTTCGGCGCGTAAGCTTTCGCCGATGACGGCCAGCGCTTCGGCCACCGGCGCTACGCCGGGCAGTCCGGTCAGCTTGGCGATCACATGGGAATTGCGGTCGAGAATGGCGATCAGCCCGGCGCCGCCGCTTGCCGCCAATCCGAACGAGGCCGCGCATTCGCCCCGCGCATCGGCGAGCAGGGCAAAGCCCGGAAGCAGACTATTCCCAAAAGTGGCAAGCTCGGGGGCCGGCATTGCGACGGCGGCGACAAGCATCGCGCCGGCGGCTTCGAATTGAAAGGCTTGGGCCTTGAGGGCGCCAAGGAAGGCGGCGCCATTGGCATTTCCCGCATCGCCAAGCACGGCAACGGCGGTAAAGGCGCCGGCATAGGGGATTTCCACCAGCGAAACGGGCTCGCGGTTTTGGTCCTGGAAGACCGAATTGGGCGCATAATCGCCGACGCCAATTGCCCGAAAATCCATAAAATTATCCGCCGGCCCCGGTTCAAGGAAACGCCGTCCAGATTAGTTCATGGACGCCGCCGCCGCAACGCGGCTGGATATTGCGCTGCCCGGCTCACAACGGGCCGCTGGTATTGACGGGGATCAAGGCAATAATTTCCAATGGAGGCTACGCTTTGACCATCGCAAATCTCAGCCATTAGGAGGTTACGGTGATGGCAGTCCTAGACAAATCGCTCGATCCCCTGAAGCATATGTTGGAGAGCCAAGGCGTTGATGTGGAAAATTGCTGGAACGGCAATGAGGCCGTGATCTGCGCCGCCGCCGCCAACTGCGTGCGTTGCCGCCATTTCGGCGATTGCCGGGTGGCGCTCGAAGGCGCCTGCCCGAATATTTATCTGGTCGGGCAATTGCCGAAGCGCTCCATCCACTAGCCGGGATCGTCCGGAGAGGCCAATGTTTGCCAAAGACGTCATGACCACCAACGTCATCTCGGTCCGCCCGGAAACGCCGGTGTTCGAGGTTGCAGCCCTGTTGGCGGAGCGCGGCATTTCCGGCGTTCCGGTCATCGGCGAAGACGGCGCCATCGGATCAGAAAATTCGCGAGGCCTTGCTCAAGGAGTTTGAAGATCGCGCCTGGGCCTACAAGGCGGGGCTCAACGTGATCGTCAGCAAAGGCGTTGTCCGCTATCGGGGCTACTTCAAAAAGCGCTCGCGGATGATGTCCTGGGCCTCGGCCAGCTCCGGCTCGCTTAGGATATCGCGCAACTCGTCGCGGAGGCGGGTCAAATGGTCGCGCTCGCGGCCATGCACCCGGGATGCCGCCAGATTGGCATGCACAAAGGCCATGATGTCGTCTTGGGGCACGCCGATGCCGTTATTGTAGGACACCGCCATCTGATAGTTGGCGTAACTATCGCCCTTATCGGCGTGATGGCCCAGGCAATCGACCAGGGCGTTGATGGCGTCGTCCTCGGCCCGGCCCGACTGCACCACATCCATGATTTTATCGATGATAGCATCATCCAGAACATCGGCGCGCATCAGCACCAGGGGCGCGATCTTGTAATCTTCGGTTTCCAGCAAATGTTTGCCGTACAGCTTCGCCGCCAGATGATCGCCCTGATCCACTAGCGTCCGCAATACCACCATGACGCCGTCCTGGTAAGACAGGCTCCAATCGTTTTCCAGCATCTGCAGCAAGGCCGCCGACGCCTCGCGGCTGGTTAAAGCGGACTCGATGATCGGATGGGTAAACTCCCCAGCGTTCTCGGTGATCTTTTCCTTGGAGATCACCGCCGCCAGTCCCATCTTGGCATCGCTATGGCCTTCCGAGGCGGCCCGGGTCAGATATTTGAGGGCCAGGTCTTCGTTGACCGGTGCGTTGCGGTAGCCGAGCCGGTAAATCTCGCCGAGGAAATAGGCCGCCTCCTTGCCGACGCCGAGATAGCTTTCCTGGGCCTCGGCGACGTCGCGCAAAAAGGCGATGGCGCGCTCGGTGCGGGCGCCGTTCTCGTCCGAGATGGTCAGGAACGTGGCCGCCGCTTCCAGTTTGGCCCAGCGATTGCCGCCGCCGGCCGCATTTTCCAGATAGCGGAGATGGGCGGCGCTGTCGGTGGCGTGCGCCAGAAGCTTGGCGACGAAGGTTTCGGTTTCCCGGTCGATGGAAGGCAGTCCCGGCGATGCGGTTGCCGGTTCGGGCTCGGATTGAGGCTCGGATTGAGGCTCGGGTTCGGGCTCAAGATCGGGGGCGAGGTCCCAGTCCGGGTCCATCTCCAAATCGATCTCGCCGTATGCGGGCGCAGCGTCCGGGCCGGCGTCGCCGTCTGATTGCATGGAGATGGGCACCACCGCGCCGTCCGTCCTATGCTCCGCGCTGACCGGCTGCGAAAACAGCTCGGCGATGCGCTGGCGCCGGGTTTCGGCCTGGCCGGTGCGGGCTGCCGCCGGCATGGGATCGGGCTCGGCCTGTTCGGGAACCTGCAAGGCCGGCGGCTGGAGGCTGGCGTTCGGCGCGCGCGCAATCGGCGCTGGCGGCGCCGCTTCGTGGATCCCCTGGGCCGGCGGCGCCGCCTCGTGGATCACCGGCGCCGGCGGCTCCTAATGGCTGCCATGGCCCCAGCTGCGGGAAGAGCGCATGGAATGATAGAGCGCCGGGTCCTCGCCGAACTGGTTGTGGCCGTTCTTGCCGGCGATGAAACCGGTTTCGGCGACGATCCAAACGCCGACGATGCCGGTAATGAACCAGCCGACCGCAAGCCAGGGCTGGGTCAGCGCCAGGAACTGCAAAACCAGCATGGTAATCACCGGCCCGGTAAACAGCATCTGCAGCCAGCCGGTGTGGTCGCGGTCGTGCAACCGTTTCGCCAATCCCGCCGTCACGATCCACAAAACCAACAGATAGCCGGCCAGCTTGGCCATGCCCGCATACGGAATGAAATCGGGAAT
>CAUZTZ010000452.1:0-3042 GCA_963582805.1 Alphaproteobacteria bacterium | reverse complement strand
AATTTATTATATAAAATGGTGCCGGCTGCAGGATTCGAACCCGCGACCCCCTGATTACAAATCAGGTGCTCTACCAACTGAGCTAAGCCGGCACTATCAATCAGGTGCGTCATATACGCCCGATGCCGCCGCCGCGCCAGAGGCAAATTTCGGCTTACAAATTTTGCCGCAAGCGGTCGATGAGCAATTGGATAATGCCCTGCATGATCGGGTTCATTTCGTCATACAGGCGGTCAAACTCGTCCTGCGCCATGGTGCTCAACTCAGAATCCTCAAGGGCGATTACCGAGGCGGCATGGGGCTCGTGATCAAGCAGGGACATTTCGCCAAAAATGGCGCCGGGGCCGATTTTGGCCAGGGTTTTCGCGCTGTCGGTCTTGTACCCCCTGACCACGGCGGCACTGCCTTCGACGATCAGATACAACGCGCCGCCTTCGCGGCCCTGCTTGATGATGCGCGCGCCTTTTTTGTACTGCACCCTGGTGAATGATGATTGTTCGGCCATGCCCGCTGGTTCCTTTTTTTATCGGTCCCGTAAAATAGCCTCTCCGGCGCGAAAATCAATTGCTTCCATGGGGGGTATTGGGATGGCTTGCTTAAGGGGCCGGGCTGGTTCAGAGCAGTTCCGGACAAATAGGAAGCAATTTGATGGGAACAAATCGGTTTTCCGGGTAGGCGCGGTGCGCAGCGCGATGCCTTCGCATCGGGCAAGGGCCGCAACGCCCCCGGGGAGCCGATTTGACCCACCGAAGGCCGGGTGCTTTTGACCCGTGGACGTCGTCGCACGCCTTTGCCGATGCAATGCATCGCCATGCGGCGCGCTCCTAGCCACGGGGCAAAATCATCCCGGTCAAATGGTTCCTATTTGTCCGGAACTGCTCTAGAATTCCCCCCACCAATAACATTCGCCAATGACATTATATATAAGAGGGGAGGAAACATCGCATGACCATGGATATCCGCCGGGTTGTCACCGACCATGACGAAGCCGGAACCGCCATCGTTACCCTGGACGGCGCGCCGCCGCGCCTGACCACCAGCCGCGCCGGCTCGGAACTGGCGCTGTTTTGGGTGGAAGCCAATACCCCCGCCGATAATTCCGGCGAGGCAGACAAGGGCGATGTGGATGTGGGCATCCCGCCACCGCCCGGCGGCTCGATCTTCCGGGTGGTGGAGTTTCAGCCCGAAGGCTCGATGGCGGCCGCCGACAATACCGAATCCGAAGGCCTCACAAATATGGGCGCAACCACGCCCGACGGCGCCCGCCATCCCGGCATGCACCGCACCGAATCCATCGATTACGCGATCATCATGACCGGCGAGATCGATATGCTGCTGGACGATACGGAGGTGCATCTGTGCGCCGGCGACGTGGTTGTCCAGCGCGGCACCTACCATGCCTGGGCCAACCGGGGCACCGAGCCCTGCCGGGTCGCCTTTGTCCTGATCGACGCCGATCCGGCTAGGTAGGAGTTTGTTGGTCGCTCACAGGTGCGGGCTGAAGCCCCCTACCGTGAGCGAAAAAAACCAACTAGCCGCAATGCGGCTCGCCGGCCGTCCGGCGCGCCCGCGCAGGTGCGGGCTTCAGCCCGCTACCGTGAGCGAAAAAAACCAACTAGTCGCATTGCGGCTAGTTGTCGGGGGTGCGCCGTAATTCATAAAGGGCGATGGCGGCGGCGGCTGACAGATTAAGGCTGCCGGCTTCGGCGCGCATGGGGATCGCCGCCAGGGCGTCGCATTTCTCGGCGGTGAGGCGGCGGAGGCCGCGTCCCTCGGAGCCGATGACCAGAGCCACGCGGCCCGGCCTGGCGGCGGTGTTAAGCGGGCTATCGGCATCGCCGTCTAAGCCGATGCACCAGAAATCGGCGTCTTTCAGTTGCGCCAGGGTGCGCGCGATGTTGGTCACCCGTACCAGCGGCAACCGCTCGAGGGCGCCGGACGCCGCCTTGGCCAGCACGCCGGTCGCTTCGGGGGTGTGGCGGTCCGGCAATATCATGGCCGCTGCGCCGAAGGCCGCCGCCGAACGCATGACGGCCCCGATATTTCTGGGATCGCTGGCCTGATCGAGGAGCACGACAAGGGCGTTATCGGGCGCGATATCGGTGATCGCACCAAGATCGGCGCCTCCCAGCGGCGCCGTTTCCAAGGCGACGCCCTGATGCACGGCGCCGGGCGGCAATAATTCTTCCAAATCGCGCCTGGAAATGATTTGCAGGATTTTCTGACCGTCTTCGCTGAGAGGGAATTTCGGCGCGCCGGTACTTAGCAGGCGGAATTTGCGGCGCACCGGGTTGTTGGCGGCGGCTGCAACGGCGTGGCTGCCGTAAATCCACAGTTTTTGAGCCTGGTTTTGCGGGGTGCCAGAACCGCCACTCTTCTTGCGGGCTGGTTTCTGAGAATTTTGGCCAGATGGCCTACTGGATGGCTTGCGTTTGGGCATGATTTTTTGTACATTACATAAAGTGAAACGCTCGCGACAGGGCTAAATTCCGGTATTCTTGAAAAAGGATAACCGGACACGGTTTGTCGCGCGCTTTTGTGTTGACAAGGCATTGATAATTCTCGATAGAACGCCAATCCGGTTCATGTGCTTAAAATCAGTGAGGAGGAGTGCCCGAGTGGCTAAAGGGGACGGGCTGTAAACCCGTTGGCGTACGCCTACGTTGGTTCGAATCCAACCTCCTCCACCATTGGAACCGAAGGAGCGTTGGGGAATATCAGGACGATCCGGAGGTTCGATTATTCAAGGCCAGATTTTTAGACCAAGGCGGGTGTAGCTCAATGGTAGAGCAGAAGCCTTCCAAGCTTACGACGAGGGTTCGATTCCCTTCACCCGCTCCAAATTCGATTGGCCGCGGTATTTGTTTTAGAGATTGAGAGACTGCCCGCGCCGGGCGCTGCGAACAGCCGATAACATTCACGCTAAGCGGAAAGATAGATTAAGATGGCAAAAGAGAAATTTGAGCGCACCAAGCCGCACTGCAACGTTGGCACGATTGGCCATGTTGATCACGGCAAGACGACGTTGACGGCGGCGATCAC
>CAUZTZ010000451.1:0-3069 GCA_963582805.1 Alphaproteobacteria bacterium | reverse complement strand
TGACAGCACGGGCGGGCCGACCATGCCATCCCCCGCCCTCGGCCGGTGCTTATCGTCTCGCCAGTTGCACGCATTTTCTCACCGTCTCACTGTCTTTGTGGTGAAAAAAACCGGTATGTTCCGTAAGGAACCGTAAGGAATGCTCATGAACCGGTATGGTCGATATTTGCAAAACATGTCGCACTGGTGTGTTGAATTGGCGGGCGGCATACCAGGGGTGGGGTGGCCGGGCTGGCGGTGCTTCGATCACAGAGCGGTGCCTGGTACGACGCGGGACAGGTGGTGCTCCGATCACAGGCCGGTGCCTGGTACGACGCGGGTCTGGCCAACCATGCCATCCCCAGACCCGCTGCGCCGATGGGCCATCCCCAGCCGGGCTGGGCACGTGTGCCATTGCACCAAACCACCGATAGGATTACCAATTACCCCTCAAGGGGGCGACACTTTCGGGAGCGAGCGCAGATGGAATTTCGGGCGGCCGATTTGATCACGGGCTATCATGTCCATATCTACTACGATGGCGCCACCAAACAGTGGGCCGGGCATTTGCGGCGCGAAATCGCCAAGCTGTTTCCGGACGCCGAGATCGGGCGCTGGCGCGATAAGGCGCCGCAAGGGCCGCATCCCCAATCCCACTTTCAGATCGCCTTCGAGACCGATCTGTTCGCCCACATCGTGCCCTGGCTGACCATGAACCGGGGCGATCTCGATATGCTGGTGCACCCAAACACCGGCGACGGCTACGAAGACCACGCCAGCAACCGTATGTGGCTCGGCTCAAGCCTCGATCTCAGGCTCGATTATCTGAAGCAGTTGGCTGAAAAACGCAAAACCGAGAAGGCGCAAAAGGCGGCGTGATATATATTTTAATATTGTTTTATCAAACGGTAGTTCCGTTAACCTAATAATTTAGATTAATTATCGCGGCGCACGCTGCCGGGCATGGGGCCGGTGGTTTTCGGGCGGCTGGCGACGGTGTTGGGGAGGATCGATTTGGCGTGGCGGCGTTCGTCCGCGTCGGCCATTTCCACCAGTTGCGCACCGTCCGGTTTGAAGGGTCCGATGCCGTCGAACAAGGGAACGCCCTTGCGTTTGAAAGCCAAGATCAAGATCATGCCGGCGCCAAATCCGCCGATATGGGCCCACCAGGCGGTGTTGCTGGCGGCGCCCGAGGTGAGGCTGAAAAACTGCATGCCGATCCAGCTGAGCAGCACAACGAAGGCCGGCAGGCGCAACGGGATGATGTTCATGAACAGGACCAGCAATCTGGCCTTCGGATGCAGCACCAGATAGGCGCCGAGGATCGCCGAAATGGCCCCCGACGCGCCGATCACCGGTGCCGACGAGCCGGCCTCGAAGGCGGCGTGGGCGAAGGCGGCGATGGCGCCGGTGATCAGGAAGAACACCAGATAGCGCCCATGGCCCATGGAATCTTCCACATTGTCGCCGAACACCCACAGGAACAGCATGTTGAAAAGCAAATGCATCCAGCCGCCATGCAGGAATACGCTGGTGAATAATGTGAGGTACGAGGGGATCACGTAAAGCTCGGGCGCGAGGTTGCGGGCGCCAAACAGGACGCTGGGAATGGCGCCAAACTGCAAGGCGGCGCGGCCTTGGTTTTCGCCCAGGGATAATTGCCAAAGGAACACGGCGACGCAGGTGGCGATCAGCCCGACGGTGACATACTGAAAGCTGATGCGCTTCAGATCGTTGTCGTCTTTGAGCGGCAGGATGGCCATGGCGGTTCCTAAGTGCAGGGGCCGCGCGCGTCTTTTGGCGCCGGTTCCCTGTCAGGCTACAGGGTATAAATCGGCGGAGCAATAGAGCGCATGGTCAAAAATCCGTTGATTCTCGGCGGTTTTCCCAACAGAGCCCTTGCCAGACAAGGGAAAATGATTAAGGTTTCCGGCGAACATCTCGGCTGAGGCGCATGATCCAAAAGTTTCCACCCAAGTGGCTGAAAATTCTTAGCCCGGCGATCTATTTGGCGGTCGCGGCGCTATTTCTGAGCCTTGCCGGCAGCGCCTCGGCGGGCAACAGCCTGTACGATATGCGCTCCTTGCTGAGCCAGCCGCACCCGTTTGCGCGCACCGGCGATACCAGACGAACAATATTGCCGCCGCGGCCCGCCGGCGCCGCTAACCCATCGCGGCCAGCGGCAGGCAATCCGGGCGGCACGGCTCCGACCGCCAGCCTGGCGGCCAAGAAGAAGGATGACGACGACGAAGACGACGAGCCCCTGGATCTGGATGATCTTTCCGACGGCAAGGACGGCGACGACGATGAGGACGAGCCCGATATCAACGATCCGCTGGAGCCCCTCAACCGGGCCATCTTCGCCTTCAACGAAGTCTTCAACCTCGCGATCCTGGAGCCGGTGGCCAAGACCTATAATTTCGTGACGCCGGAATTCATCCGCGAACGGATCCGCAATTTTCTTGCCAATATCAAAACGCCGGTGGTTCTGGTGAACGATCTGTTGCAGGGGGAGTTTGAGCGCGGCATGGATACCGGCGCGCGCATGGTCATCAACTCGACCATCGGTGTCGCCGGCTTTTTCGATGTGGCCGATGAAATGGGCTTCAAACCGCATAAAGAAGACTTCGGCCAAACCCTGGCGGTTTGGGGCGTCGGCGAGGGGTTCTATATGATTCTGCCTTTGCTGGGGCCATCTAACCCACGGGATGCATTGGGAAAATTCGTGATCGACAGCTTCTTCGATCCGTTGGGCATCTATCTGGACAATACCGGGCGGGACGAGATCGCGCTCTCCCTGGCCGGCGTCCGGGGCGTCACCACCTATGCCAATATCGTCGAGGAACTGGGCGATTTGCGCGAAACCTCCATCGATTTTTACGGCGCGCTGCGCAGCCTGTTCCGCCAGCGCCGCAAGGCTGAGATTAGAAATTCCGACGACGGCGTCTTGCCGAGCATCGATTTCTACAGCAAATAAATTCGCCCCTGACCGGCTGACCGGCGTGATAGGATGCCGCCCATGATCAGGCAATCCATAACTTGGCAATCCAAAATTTGGAAATTTCCGCGCCCGCGCTGGTTCCGGCGGCT
>CAUZTZ010000450.1:0-3082 GCA_963582805.1 Alphaproteobacteria bacterium | reverse complement strand
CGGCCCCGAATGTGAGCCAGGGTGGATACAGGGTCCGTGCGACGTAGAGCCGTCAAACTGTCGGACCAGACCACACGCCCGTTTTCAAGCCGCAGCGCGACAATTTCACCGGATGAATAAGCCGTAATAACGACCGAACCATCAGCCGCGGGGCTGGCGCCGCCGAGCAAACCGGCTGTTTCGGCGATTCCCACGTGAGACCATAATGTCCGACCATCCCTGGCATCAAGGGCATGCATTTCATTGGCAATGGTCACGACGAAAACGCGGCCCTTGAAAATAGTGGGCGCGGCCCGCATGGGACCGTTTAAGGTCCGGCGCCAAATTTCACGGCCATTTGACGCATCAAGCACGATAACCTCGGCAAAGCCAGTCGTAACGTATATCCGGCCATTGGCAAATGCGATACCGCCGCTGGTCATTTCATCGTTGTCGCCATCGTTTTTGGCCACCAGCTTGGCCTGCCACACAACATTCCCATTAGCCGAATCCAAAGCCTGCACCTGACCATCAGCGTCCATGGTGAACACGCGCTTCCGGACGACAATGGGAGAGGTGATGAGCTGCGCGTTGCTGTTCGATCCATCCCCGATATCGGCTCGCCAGATCTCAGTGAGCCCGCCCTTCGCGGACAGGTGATGCATGGCGTGGTTCGGAACACCGCCAGCCTGGGGCCATTCAGGGTTGGAAAAAGGCCTCGGCAGCCGCACCGCGAGGTCGACCAGACGAGGGTCCGGCGTTAACGTAGTTTCCAATGTCATGACGGAAATACGCTCACCGGGAAGCGGTATGTCGTCGTCCACACCAAACCAGGTAGAGCAGGCGCCGAGCAACAAAAGACCGCCAACAATCGCGATGATGCGACCTACCACCACGCCGTACCCTTTGGATCGGTCATTTGTCGATGACGGCAAGAACCTGCACGGAACGAGCGCGCATTCCCTGCGGTGCATCGAGTTCATCGGCGATTGTTCTAAAATGTCCGCGCGCCGCCTTGCCATCGCCCGATCTAAGCGCCAAAAGACCGGACAGTTCCCGTGCGGCATGCCGCCAGGCGCCGTCCGCCTTCATCAATGACTCCAGCCGCGTCTGCATCGCCGCGCCATCGCTTTTTGCGTCATCGAGCTGCAACATGACCACATAAATTTCCGCGGCTTCACGCAACGTATTGTCCAGGCCGCTATCTTGCGCAACCTGTTCATAAAGGGTGACCGCACCAACTGTATCGCCGGAATTCGCCCGCAAGGCCGCCTGATGAAATCGGGATAGCGCCTTGTATCCGCCGCCAGAGCGTTCGGCCAAATTGGCGAACAGTGCAGCGGCTTCAGTCTTTTTCCCTTCCTGCAACAATCTGCCGGCATTTGAAAACTGCAGGCTCTGCGCCTGATGCTGGCCGACCGTATAATGCTGCCAAGCCTTCCAACCGATGACGCACGCCACAAAGGCCATTCCAATGCCCAGGACGTACTTGCCATAGCTTTGCCAAAGCCGCTCATAGCGATCCTGCCGCAGTTCTTCGTCAATCTCGCGAAATAAATCGCCCACTCTACACTCCTGCCAGCCCGATGAGATTGGCCGTAACATAGCCATGCTGCAATGCCAAAGCAAACAAAGTAACGCCTCTGACTAAAATGCCTCCTGCGCTGGACGGCTCATTACGAACATGAATATAATCCCTGTGAAGTAATTGAAGTAATAACAGGGTGGAGCCGCCGTCGCCCCATGGCCAACGTAGTACGACTGACCGAATATCGGCGCAAAAGCGCCCCTAACGTCTATTTCACCCGGAATGAACTCAATCAATTGCTGTCCATATACAGCCGCCGGGTTATTGGCGGCGAATGGAAAGATTACGCCATCGACCACGGTCGCGGCATGTCCGCCTTTTCCATTTACAAAAGCTCACACAGCCAGCCGGTCTTTACGATCTACAAATATGCCAAGGGCACGCACCGGCGCGGCGATTATGTAGTGGGAAGCGGCGGCAATATCCTCAACCGGGCGCAGTCACTGGGCGACGCCCTGTCGGTTCTCGAACGGCAGCTGCGGCTCGTAGGAAAATAGCGCGGCCCCCGCCGGCGGCTTTCCCCGGTTCTCGAAAAACAACCCCATGCACTGCAGGTTTGTGGGCTTTCTTCGCCATAACGGTCCTCCTCTACGCTCCTTTTTATAAGCAGGGTGGACCACTTCAATGGGGGAGCTTCATTGCCGAATATCGAATATATGCTACTTCTTATTATCGCGCTGTTATTGCTGGAATAAAATCCATGAAAGCTAACCGTTACCAAATGTACAACGACAACCCCTTCAAACTAGGCCTGTTTGGAGCAAATTGTTCGTCCGGGCGTGCCATCAACAAGTTGCCGGAACGTTGGCTAGCCGATTGGGATAGTTGCGAAAGAATGGCAAAATTAGCGGATGAAGCCGGTATAGACTTCATCCTACCTATTGGGCGCTGGAAAGGGTACGGCGGCGAGACTGACTTTCAAGGTACGACATATGAGACCATAACCTGGGCTACCGGGCTTCTCGCCCATACAAAACACATTACAGTTTTCGGCACAGTGCATGCGCCTTTATTCAACCCCATGGTCGCCGCCAAACAAATGGTGACTGCAGATCACATCGGGCACGGGCGTTTTGGACTGAATATTGTTGTAGGCTGGAACGAACCCGAATTCCAGATGTCAGGAATACAGCAACGAGAGCATGGGGACCGCTATGAATACGCGGAAGAATGGATCACCGCGATTAAACGAATGTGGAATGAAAAAGAGCCTTTCGATTTTGACGAAGATTATCTGCACCTGAAGAACGTCGTTGCCAAACCAAAATTACACGCAGATTCATCACCCTTGATCATCAACGCTGGCCAGTCCAAAACCGGGCGCGCCTTTGCCATGCGCCATTGCCACGCCTTTTTCACTAATTTTCGTGAGGCCGATGTAAAAAAGTCCGCTGAATTTGTTTCTAAATTCAAATCGGATGCGAAAGCGCTTGGCCGCGATGTCAATGTGTATACCCAAGGCCATGTTGTCTGCCGCCCCTCACGTAAGGAAGCTGAGGATTACTTTCATTACCT
>CAUZTZ010000449.1:0-3086 GCA_963582805.1 Alphaproteobacteria bacterium | reverse complement strand
CTAGCTTGTGTAGCCAATAGCGGCGTCAGCAGGGCATTTGACGCCTTTTCACTCGAACGACCTCATCATTGCTGCACGGTGACGCTTGGTGCGCAAGAATTTTTGTAGCCAACGTCCAAAAAGGAGTTCTTCAACAGCCTTGGCTAAAACCGGACCTCCCGGCGCTCAAATTTCATGTCCGCTACTACCCCAGACGCGGATATCGGTCTCCGCTTTAGTTGGCAACTTCAATTACCGTCGGTTCTATGATTGGCACCCCCAAAGCGGGCGGTGCCAAGGATGCGCGTCACAACCGGTCCAGCGGCCCCTTGGCCATCTCGTCGAGGGTTTCTTCAATCTCTTTCAAGCGCTTCTCAAGGTCCCGGTCGAGCTGCGCCAATTGCCGGTCGAACAGGAACACCCTGGCGAAATGATCGCGCCGCCTTCCCGCCTGGTAATAGCGATCCAGCCGGCGCACCCCCCAGGTGCCAAGCACCGCCAGCAAGGCGCCGCCGGAAATAATCAATATGATCGCCGCCGTTTGCCGGTCCGGCGCCACGTCGGCGGCCAGCAAGGTGCCCCAAAAGCCGATGGTGATTAGACAGGCGGCGGCGATGGTCAGCCCGCGGGTAACGAAGCGCTGGTCTTTGCGCCAATGGCGCTCGGCATCGAGGATGGCGTTGTTGACCTCGTGCACGGCCAATTCCTGCCAGTGCTTGAAGGAGATGCCGCCGCGCTGAGAGCGGCCTTCGCGGATGAATTTCTCCAGCCGCTTGACGATCACGTCGGCGCGCTCCACCGGCGTCGGGTTCTTGCCGAGCCAATATTCGGAATAATCCCGCGCTTGGAAATCGGGCGTTGCCCGGGGCAGCTCTTTGCCGGTCTGGTCTTTGGTGTCGCTCATGGGCCGGTTATGCCGCCGCGTAGAGGGTATCGATAATCGGGCAATCGGGCACTTCGGTGCCGGCGCATTCGGACACCATCTGCGCCAATACCCCTTCCAGGTTTTTCAGATCATGGATTTTTTGGCGGACCGCGCCGAGATGCGCCTCGGTCACCAACTTAACCTCGGCGCAACTGGCGCCCTCGCCGTCCACCAGGCCGAGAAGGTTGCGAATTTCATCAATGGAAAAGCCGAGCTGGCGGCAGCGCAGAATGAACCACAGGCGCTTGACCTGGGCGTGGTTGAACATGCGGTGGCCGCCTTCGGTGCGCGCCGGCGAATGCATCAAATGAATTTTCTCGTAATAGCGGATGGTTTCGATATTACAGCCGGTCTGCTTCGATAGGGCGCCGATACCTAACATTGGGGTCTGCTCGTCCATGCCAGTTCGCCTTGCAATCTGTAGTGACTACAGATCATAGCATGTGAGCCGAGCCGCGAACAGGCGCTTGGCAATCAGGGGCGGAGCGCGCCGGTTTTCAGATGCACCGGCTCGCCGTGGGGCGTTTCAAGATAGGCGTCGGTCCAGGCGCTTTTAAGCGCTGCCAGCGCGCCGGCATCGGCGATGCCGCGCCCGATCAACAGGCTTTCCAGCGCCGCCAGCCAGGCATCGTAATAGCCGGAGCCGTCATCGGGTGCACCGGTCGCCGCCGCTTCCGATTGCACAGCGCCGAAATGCTGGGACCATTCGGTCCAGGTGAAATGGCCGGCCTGGGCGAGGCGCATGGTGATGGCGAAAATTTGCGCGTGCCACGGCTCGGCAAAGACGTCCGGCTCTTCGATGTCAGGCATGCTCAAGATAGCTTTCCGAGAGATCGAGGATGACCGAGTCTTTTGCCCTGCCGTTGACGCCCCAAAGCTCGTTCGCGGCGATACGCACCGCATAGAGATGCTGCGCCGCATCGCCGCCGCCGTGGGCGCTGGAATCGGGAAATACGTGGGCGCCGTGATGGATGATGATCTTGCCCACCCGTCCCCTGGCATAGGCCGGCAACCTTGTGTGGCCCTTCGGGCTGTTGCAGTTGGTGCGCACCGCATCGCCAACCGAAAATTTCGGCGCCGCGTCTATATCGCGCCGGGATTGGCGGCCCGAGGCGCGCCCTTTCATCAATTGGTCGGCGCTTGGCGGCGATGGGTTTTTTATGGTGCCGGGGGCGGCGTGGCCGGCGGCGATCTCGTCCAGGGTGACCAATTCGGCATCGACCATCATGTCAGCGAGCGAAGTGATCCAGCGTTCATAATAGGAAAAGCTCAACAATTGCTCCGGCGGCAGCTTCTCGTTGGCATGGCGCGCCATGTCGATATTCCATTTCCCGTGCGCGCCCATGGCCATGCGCAGCGCCCATGTTTTGCGCTCCCAATCGGAATGCCATACCGGCTCGTCGATTTCGATGGGGACGGGCCCATAGCCTTGCATGCCGCCCATGTCATGTACGCCGTTCATAAAGCTGTTCCTATCATGGCATCGCGGGGGACGAACTCTGCAAGCTCGGCCTCGCTTTTGCCTTTGGTTTCTTCGGGCTGTATTGGAAGTACCAGATAGCGAATTTCGGCGGTGGAATCCCAGACCCTGATCTCGGTCTCTTCAGGCAAGGTTACGCCGAATTCCGCCAACACGGCGCGCGGCTCGATCACCGCGCGGCTGCGGTAAGCGTTCGATTTGTACCAGCTTGGCGGCAATCCCAGCACCGGCCACGGATAACAGGAACATAACGTGCAGACGACCATGTTGTGGATTTCGGCAGTGTTCTCGACGGCCACCATGTTCTCGCCCTGCATGCCGGAAAATCCGAGGCTGGCCAGCGCCGCCGACGCGTCTTTCAGGAGCCAGGCCTTAAACTCGGGATCGGTCCAGGCCTTGGCGACGGCGGCGGCGCCGTTTTTCGGTCCGATCTTGTTCTGGAAGGTGTCGATCAGCGCATCCAAGGCGGCTGGGTCAACCAGTCCTTTATCCAAAAGAATGGTCTCGATGGCCTTCACCCGAAGCGCCGGGTCCGATGGCAACAAGGAATGGGTGGCGCTACCGTGGCTGTGACCGTGATCCGATTTTTTGTCCTGTTTGTTCCTTGCCTATCCGCTTGACGCACACACCCACTAGGGATAGATTATGTGTGTAAAATGGATAGTGAGCCATGGACGTCCTTCAACGTGACGACTTGCCGTT
>CAUZTZ010000448.1:0-3088 GCA_963582805.1 Alphaproteobacteria bacterium | reverse complement strand
TCGAGGCTCAGGGGGCGGCGCTGATGAACCTGATCCTTCTTGGTCCTCCGGGAGCCGGGAAAGGAACGCAATCGGAGCGTCTGATGGCGGCCTATGATTTGGTGCAGCTGTCGACCGGCGAGATGTTGCGCGAAGAAGCGAAGTTGAAGAGCAAGCTGGGGGATGAAGCCAAGGTACTGATGGATGCGGGCAAACTGGTCCCCGATGATTTGATCATCGCCATGATTTCGGGGCGTATCGATGATACCAAGGGCGCCGGCATCATTCTTGACGGTTTCCCGCGCACCACCGCCCAGGCGGAGGTTTTGGATCAAATGCTTGTGGACAAAGGAATGAAATTGGATCGGGTGATACAGATCGACATTTCCGAGCCCGAAGTCATCGCCCGATTGACCGGCCGGTTTTCCTGCGGCAATTGCGGAACTGGCTATCACGAGCTGTTTAATAAGCCGAAAGTCGCGGAAACTTGCGATAAATGCGGCTCCAAGGAGTTTGTCAGACGTAGCGACGACAATGAAGAGACGGCCCGCTCCCGTTTGCTGGCTTATCAGGAACAAACGGCGCCCATATTGCCTTACTACGAGGCGGCGGGGCGCCTCCGCACAGTCGATGGCATGGGCGGCGTCGATCAGGTTTTCGCCCGAATAAAAGAGATTGTGGAGGACGCATAGCGAGTTGACTTAAAGGTGTTGGAGCCTATAATCGCCGACTTTGCGCCCCCCCGCATAACATGTTGTTTTATTTTAGAGATTAGGAGATTGAGCTTTGGCTCGTATCGCTGGCGTCAATATACCGACGGCAAAAAGAGTGGAAATCGCGCTGACTTATATCTTCGGGATCGGGCGCACCAGTGCCAAGTCGATCTGCCAGAAGGTAGACATTCCGTTTGAACGTCGCGTGCACCAATTGACCGACGACGAGGTTGGCCGCATCCGTGATGCGATCGATCAGAACTATCAGGTGGAAGGCGACCTGCGCCGCGAAGTTTCCATGAATATCAAGCGCTTGATGGATCTCGGCACCTATCGCGGCTTGCGCCATCGGCGCGGTCTGCCGGTGCGGGGGCAGCGCACCCATACCAACGCCCGGACAAGGAAAGGCCCCGCAAAGGCCATCGCCGGCAAGAAAAAAGTTTTGAAATAGGTTTCGATCGCCCTCGGGGGACGATCCCTTAAGAATTTGAAGGTGTCCAATGGCTAAATCCGCATCAGCGCGTCCGCGCCGCCGCGAACGCAAAAACATTACTTCGGGCGTCGCCCATGTCTCGGCGACGTTCAACAATACAATGATCACCATTACCGATGCCCAAGGCAACGCGATTGCCTGGTCGTCGGCCGGAAGCCAGGGTTTCCGGGGGTCCAGAAAATCCACCCCCTATGCCGCCCAAGTCGCCGCCGAAGATGCCGGCAAAAAGGCGATGGAACACGGCATGAAGACCTTGGAAGTTGAGGTCAAGGGCCCCGGTTCGGGCCGTGAATCAGCGCTTCGTGCGCTGCAGACGACCGGCTTTACGATTACCTCGATCCGCGACGTAACGCCGATACCCCACAACGGTTGCCGCCCGCGCAAAAGACGCCGGGTTTAACAGCCATTTGTAATTCCGCCCGGCCGGATGGCATTGCTCAACCGGCCGATTGTGCACATTGACTATTTCCTTGCGGGAGTGAGACGCAACCGTGATTCAAAAAAATTGGCAAGACCTTATCAAACCCTCGAAACTTCAAATCGTGCAGGGATCAGTTCCCGAACGGCGCGCGACCATCGTTGCCGAACCCCTGGAGCGGGGGTTCGGGCTGACGCTGGGCAATGCGCTGCGGCGAATATTGCTGTCGTCGCTGCAAGGCGCGGCGGTGTCGGCCATCCAGATCGATGGCGTGCTGCATGAATTTTCCTCGATACCCGGTGTCCACGAAGACGTCACCGATATCGTGCTGAACATTAAATCCATGGGGCTGCGCATGCATTCGGAAGGGCCCAAGCGGGTCATGCTGGAAGCCAAGGGCCCCGGCGAAGTGACCGCCGGCCAGATCGATACCGGCCACGATATCGAGATTATGGACCCGGATCTGGTTCTCTGCACGCTGGATGACAATGCGACGCTGCGCATGGAGCTGACCATCGATCACGGCAAGGGCTATATTCCCGCCGGCGCCAACAAGCCGGAAGAAACGCAGATCGGCCTGATCCCTATCGATTCGGTGTTCTCCCCGGTGCGCAAAGTCGCCTACAAGGTGGACAATGCCCGCGTCGGCCAGGTGACCGATTACGACAAGCTGTCTCTGGATTTGACCACCAACGGCACCATCACGCCGGAAGACGCGGTGGCCCTGGCGGCGCGCATTCTGCAGGATCAATTGCAGCTCTTCATCAATTTCGACGAGCCGCAAAAAGCCGTCCAGGAAGATTTGCGCGACGATCTGCCGTTCAATCGCAATCTTTTGCGCAAAGTCGACGAGCTGGAATTGTCGGTGCGCTCGGCCAATTGCCTGAAGAACGACAATATTATCTATATCGGCGATCTGGTTCTGAAAAGCGAAGCGGAAATGCTGCGCACGCCCAACTTCGGCCGCAAATCCTTGAACGAGATCAAGGAAGTGCTGTCGCAGATGGGGCTGCATCTGGGTATGGATATCACCAACTGGCCGCCGGAAAATATCGAGGAGCTTGCCAAGCGCCTCGAAGAGCCGTTTTGATTTTGGCGAAACGATACGTTTCTTAAGAGACCTGAAGGAAAAGAACCATGCGTCATCGTATGAGCGGCCGCAAATTGAATATGAAGTCGGCCCACCGGGAATCCATGTTTGCGAACATGACCGTCTCCTTGCTCCGTCACGAGCAGATCAAAACCACCAAGCCCAAGGCCAAGGAGCTGCGCGGATTTGCCGATAAGATGGTGACCCTCGGCAAGCGGGGCACCCTGCATGCCAGGCGCCAGGCGTTCGCTTTCTTGCGCGACGACGACGTGGTGAAAAAACTGTTCGACAGTCTGGCCGAACGCTACAAGGATCGCCACGGCGGCTACACAAGGGTGCTGGCCGCCGGCCACCGCTATGGCGACGATGCGCCGATGGCGGTAATCGAACTGGTC
>CAUZTZ010000447.1:0-3105 GCA_963582805.1 Alphaproteobacteria bacterium | reverse complement strand
GGCCCGCCATCGGCGGCGCTCTGAAAGAAATTGGTGCGCAAGGTCGCCGCCACGCCGTTCCAGAAACGGCGCAAAATCCGATCCTCATCGGCGCTTTCCACCTTGTCCAAAAGATCGCCCAGCGATTGCGTCAGACGCGAAACCAGACGGTTCCGGTTTTCGGCTTTGGGATCGAAGCGGGCGCTGAACAGGCGCGCGATGGCCCCCGCCGCTTGCGGATTGCTGCCCAGCGCGCGCTCCATATAATCTTGCGAAAAGGGTGCGTTTGTCTGGCGCAGATATTTGGCGTAGGTGCGCAGCACGGTGACGTCCCGCCAGCCAAGGCCAGCGCTCAACACCAGCGCGTTGAAGCCATCGCTTTCCATTTCGCCTTCCCAGGTGCGGCGAAACACTTCGTGAAAATTGTCGCGCACCCCATCCAGGGAAACATTTCCGCCGTCCCGGGTTATCAGCCCGAAATCGTGGATCATGATGCAAGGCATAACCTCGTTGGCGGGATGCACTTCGTGGGGCAATTCGTCGATAACTTTAAGCCCCATATCTTCCAGCATCGGCAGAACATCGGACAAGGGCAGCGGCGTCATCGGGTGCAGCACTTTGAAACGCAGCGTGTTCCGCTTGGCGCCCGCCGGCCGGTAAAGGTTCAGCATCACCGCATCTTCGGCCGCCACGCTTTCCATCAATTCGATATCGGAAACCGCCGCGGCGGGATCAATAGTCTCGGTATAATTGGCCGGGAACGCGTGACCATATATGTTGGCAAGGTGGAGGCCCCGGGCCGGGCCCACCGCCTGGGCCAGAGCATCGCGCAACAATTCTGTCCAAGATTGCGCGGCGCGCGCCAGCTTGGCTTCCAAGGTCTGGACATTGACCTTGGTGGATTTTTCGCCGGAGAGCGATACTACAAGATGCAGACGCGCCAGTGGCGTTTCCGAAAATTCAACGTCGTAGCCCGATACCTCGCCGCCATAGGCGTCTTCAACGATGGCTTGCAGGCGGTGGCGCAGCGTCGTCGTGTAGCTGTCACGCGGAACGTAAATCAACAAGGATACAAAGCGGGCAAAATCGTCCATGCGCACGAACAAAGCCACGCGCTGGCGCTCCTGCAGATGCAGAACGCCCATGGAGATTTCCATCAACTCCGAATCGCGCGATTGAAACAACTCTTCGCGCGGGAATGTTTCGAGAATATGTTGCAGCGCCTTGCCGTCGTGGCTGTCCGGCGCGAACCCGGCTTGCGCGATGGTCTTATCAAGCTTGCGCCTGAGAAGCGGGATATCTCTTGGGCTGGAAGAATAGGCCACCGACGTGAACAGACCGGTGATCAGGCGCTCGCCGATCACCTTGCCCTTGGCGTCGAATTTCTTGACGCCGATGGTATCGAGCAAAACCGAGCGGTGAACGGTGGATTTTATATCGGCCTTGGAGATGATCAGCGGATCGGGCCGGCGCACCAAACGTTGCACAGCGGAGGGGCTGCGTTGCAGATGGCGCAATTCGTTGAACACCAGCCGTTTCGGATTGCGCAATATGCCGAGGCCCGAGCCGGGATCGATGCGCGCCTTGGCGCCCTTGCCGGGGCCGGCGAAATCATATTCGCGGTAGCCGAGAAAGGTGAAATTATCATCATGCGCCCATTGCAGGAAATCCTGAGCCTCGGCGATATCGGCGACCGCGCCTTCGGAATTGCGCAATTTAAACTCGTCGATAATGCCCTGCACCTTGGCGCGCATGGGCTGCCAATCCTGGACCGCCGCGTAGACGTCCTTGAGAACCGATTTCAGGTTTGCCTCGATTTCCTTGATGCACGCCGGATCACCCTGGCGGTTGATGGTTATGCTCATCATCGATTCGTTCTGCACGCCGGCGCTGGCCTGGTTGCCGGCAAAAAAATCCATGAGCTTGCCGGTCTTGTCGCGCCGCGTCCGGTATACTGGATGAATGATCAGATGAACCGTGTGGCCGAGGCGCGTTAATTCGGCGCTGCTCGAATCAAGAAGGAACGGCATATCTTCGGAGAGAATATCAACCACACTGTGGACGGATGCGTTGCCCGCGTCCGAGCCGCCGGGATCGCGGACATCGACAATGATCTGTCCCGCCTTGCGGCGGCCCGATAATTTGAGCATCGCCATCGCATCGCCGGCCAGGCGTTGCGGTAAGCGTTCGGCCAGATCGATGGTGGAAACATGTTCGTAATATTGGCGGACAAATTTTTCGGCAATCTTGGCGCCGCGCTTGCCCGCCAGCCGCCGCGCCTCATTGCTGGCCTGACGCAATATCTGGTTACGAGCTTTGTTATCGGTCGCGTTCATGAATTTCCCCCATACCCGGTAATCTTGGGTTGGATAATTGGCCCGGCCAACCTGGCGAAAGGCTTCCGCCCGAAATGTCTTAGTACAAACAAATATGGTGCGTAAATTGCGGTTTTCACCCACTCCAATCAACAGAAAACCGCATCCGGGCTTACCAATTGGTTAATCGCGCTAGACGTAGGCGATGATAGTTACCATATTCAAATCCAGCGGCGATGTAATGACCGGAGTTTTGAGGCCATGATGGATACCACGACCACCAACGTCATGAGCGGCAAATGGCTGTTTTCGCGGCTGCCGGGATGGGTGATCGACACCCTGTCGCCGGAACAAAAAGACGCCATCTACAAGGCCGCCGAGGAAAACGCCTGGGGCCGCCATCCGGTCAATATCCGCTTCTCCCTGCCCGGTGTCGGGCGGCGCTATTTTCTGACCGTGGTCGCCGGCGAGGAAAAACGCAGTTCCGAGCGCCGCGCCCACGAAAAGCACCGCTATCCCCTGCGCACGGCGGCGAATATATTCTTCTTCGCCGGAATTGCTGCGGTATTTTACCTGATCGGCATTGTTGCGGTTGCGTTTCAAACCTCCTTGGTTGCGTTTTGACCGCTGAATTTCCGTGGATACCCTGAGACAAGCCGCCGCCGCCCACATGAAGGGCGATTTGCGGGCAGCGCAAAGGCTCTACGGCCAAGCAATCAAAGAAAACCCGGACGATGGCGACGCTTGGCAAATGCTGGCGGTGCTGCATTTCGACGCCGGGGATATCGCCGACGCGGAACGCTGCAATGCC
>CAUZTZ010000446.1:0-3108 GCA_963582805.1 Alphaproteobacteria bacterium | reverse complement strand
CCTTGTATCGGCGAAGGGGAGAAACTCGAACCGGGACGCGTCGATGCCGGATTCCTGCAATTTATCGCGCACCGGGTTCCAATCTTCGGAACCATCGAAATAGAGGCTGTTGCGGATCAACATTCTGGAACCTTCGACGGCGGCCAATATCCGCGCCCAGGCGGCCATGATATCGGGCGTGATCTTGCCCACATTGTTGAACGAGGCAAAGGTGACGGCGCCGGTTATTTGCAAGGGTGATGGCTGAACCGCGCCGGCGCCATCGGGGGTCCGGTAGCAATCCCGGTGCGAGATGCGTACCAGCTTTTCCGTATAATACTGGTCCGCCTCGCCTGAGGGGTCAGTGCCTTCCTCGGTAATCAGGTAATCGACGGCATCTGTCCCGGTGGTGGTCGCCAAATTCAGGTACGCCACCTGCACCGGCGCGGCACGGTAAAACATCGGCAAGCGGTGGATGGCGAGGTACGACGATACCAGCACCAGAATATCGATGCCGTCGGCGCGCACCGCGGCGGCTATTTCGCCCGGGCCCAATCCGCTGACATCGCGCCATTGGGAGAAGTAGCCTTTCAACCGTTCGGTGGTGGCGTCCTGGCGCTCGTTGCCGGCATAGCCGAAAAGCTCCAAATCATCGCCGAAACACTGGATAACCGGCTCGAAGAAATTGGACGTGTTGTGGTCATAAAACTCGTACGCCAGGAAGCCAACCCGTGTCCGCCGGTCCTTGTTTGGCGGCGCCGCGGCGGGCAGCGGCGTGATATTCTGGGCCGCGCCCCTGGCCCAATCGGTGCTCAATTGATAGTGGCGGGCGCTATCGTAGCCGGGATGGAAGGCCATGAAGAAAAGATAGTTGGACGTCACCCAATCGTTGAACGGCTGGATCGCGTGCGAGACCTCGAACGCCGCCACGGCGCCGACGATATCGGCATGATGAAGGCGCGCCAGACCAAGCAGGGCATGGCCGGAGAAACTGTCCGGGTGCAATTCCACCGCCCGCACCAGATGCGCATTGGCGGCGGCGTATTTTCTGACATCAATGTAGAGCTTGCCGAGGCCTGCATGGGCGGTCGCCATGTCCGGTGCGCCCCGCAGCACCTGTTCGAACAGGCTTTCGGCTTCCTCGTATTTTTTTTGTTCCGCCAAGGTGCCGGCCAGATTGACGGTGAATTTCAGATATTCAGGTTCGATCGCGGCGGCGCGGCGAAACGCCGCCTCGGCAGCCGCATAATTCTTAAGCCCCTTCAAGGCCGCGCCGAGGGCATTGTGGGCCTTGGCGTAACCGGGGACCATGGCAACCAATTCGCGGGCCAGGGGTTCGGCTTCGCGCGCCCGCCCCTCCTCCACAAGCAGGCTGGCGAGATTGAGAATTGCCGGCGGGTGCCGGGGATCGGATGCGCGGGCCGCCTCAAAACATTGAAGCGCTTCTTCGGCGCGGCTCATGCGGCGCAGCACGTCGCCCCGGTTCATCATCGCGTTCATGTGGCCGGGCAGGATAGCGAGGGCGGCCACATAGGCGGCGGCGGCGTCATCGAGGCGATCTTGAACCTCCAACGCCAATCCGAGATTGTTGTGGGCGTCGGGATCAGTTCCGTCCGCGGCGATGGCGGCGCGGCAGGCGCGCTCGGCATCTTCGCCGCGGCCCAGCTTGCCGAGCAGATAACCTAAGTTGGAAAGATAAACCGGATGGCCGGGCTCCAACGCCACCGCTTTTTCCACATGGGCCAGACCCACTGCGGTATCGCCTTCGCCGTCCAGGGCCAACCCATATAAATGATTGGCGTCGGGCTGCTCCGGCTGCTCGGCGAGAACCTCCCGGTACAGGTGTATCGCCGGCGCCAAACGGCCCTCCTGATGGTGCGCCAAGGCGCTAGTCAGTTTTTCTTCCCAGCCCATTTTATCCTCATGCTCAATCGGGGCGATCATAAACGCCGCCCGGCCCGGTTCAAGACCGAAGACGCGTCATTCGATTGCGTTCCGATCACCGCATCCGGCATGATGGGCCGATGAACAAGCAATCCAGCGTGCTGATCGTGGCCGCGCTAACGCGAACGCCGTTTCAATGCACATTCCTGCCGCTGATCGCAAAGTTGACGCGCCTCGGCTTTCATCAATACCGGAACCGGTGGGCGAAGCGATTGGGCAAGCGCGCCGGACGCCTGGTCTTCGACGCCGCCTATGGCCTCGGTCTCGGCGGTGAAGGCGTCGCCGAGCTGGCCACCAATGACGGGCCGGTGCGGCTGCGCTTCGATGCCCGCAAGCGCCATTATGCGAGCCTTTACCTCGATCATTATGGCGACGGCTACGAGGCCGAAGTGGCGCTATTGTTGGAGACGTTCCTTAAGTCCGATGCGGTGTTCTACGACATCGGTTGCAACTGGGGCTACTTCGCCTTTTACGCGGCCGCTAAGCCGGGCTACACCGGCGCCGTTCACGCCTTCGAGCCGGTGGCCGGGACTTACGCCGATCTGACCGATTGGGTGGCGCAATCGGGATTAACGCGCATCACCTGCCACCAGCTGGCGCTATCCGACAAGGCCGGCAGCGGCGTCATGATTCTGGCAAACGAAGCCACCGGATTGGCGCGGCTGGGCAGCGGTGAAGGCGGCGAGACCGTCACCCTGGCGCGGCTCGACGATCTGGATTTACCGCCACCCGATGTGATGAAGATCGATGTGGAGGAGCACGAGCTGCAAGTTCTGCAAGGCGCCAAAACGGTGCTGAGGCAGCAAAAGCCGATGCTTATCTTCGAAAACTGGCTGGCGCCGGGGACCCCGGAAACCACCTTGGCGCCACTCAAATTTCTGCAGGCCGAGGGCTACGTGCTTTACCAGCCCCTGTGGCGCTTGGCGGGGGGCAGTCTGGCCTGGCCCGGCCCGCACACGCCGCTGCCAGGCGGCGATCATGCCCTGGCCTTGGCGCCGTTCGCCGCCGAGGCGCGCTTCGATTTGCGCGATCAGGTCAATGTCTTCGCCTGCCACCGGGACCGGTTGGGCGAATTGGACGCGGTTTTCGAGGCGGTCTAGCCCGCCGGTTTGCGGGCGAAGATCATATTGCCGGCGAGCGCGTCCGATACCTCTTCGAAGCCCGCATCGGTAAGGCGCCGGCGAA
>CAUZTZ010000445.1:0-3138 GCA_963582805.1 Alphaproteobacteria bacterium | reverse complement strand
TGATCGGGTTCGGCTGGCTGGGGGCGGGCAGCGGCAATCCCTGGCCGGCAATCGGATTGCTCTATATCGGCGCTGCCTCAATTGCCCTCGCGGTATTGCGCGGTGATCAGGCCGAGGGGCGAAGCGTCATCTTGTGGCTGTTCCTGGTGGTCTGGGCGACCGATATCGGCGCCTATATGTTTGGCCGCTGGATCGGCGGCGCCCGGCTTGCGCCATCCATCAGCCCGGGCAAAACCTGGGCCGGTCTTATCGGCGGCGCCGCTTCGGCGGCGGTGGTCGCGGCCATATTACTTGCGGCAACGCCGGTGGAACGGGGTATAATGGCAATTGTGGCTCTCAGCGCCTTGGTGGCGGTGGTGTCACAGGCGGGGGATTTGTTCGAATCCTGGTATAAGCGGCGCTTTGGCGTCAAGGATTCAGGGCAACTGATCCCCGGCCATGGAGGGATTTTGGACCGCATCGACGGCATGCTGCTCGCGGCGCCGTTGGTGGCGATTGTATTTTGGCTGACGCAGGGCGGAATTGCGCCATGGAAATGACGTACGAGCGTAAGGCAGAGTTGAATTTGGATGTGCAGCGCAGCGTGACCGTGCTCGGCTCGACCGGCTCGGTTGGCCGCAATACCCTGGATTTGATCGCCCGCGATCCGGAACGTTTCCGGCTGGAGGCCCTGACCGGCCACCGCAACGCCAAGCTGCTGGCCGAACAGGCGCGCATATTCAAGCCGGCGCAAGTGGTGATCGGCGACGAAAGTCTTTATGAAAACCTGAAGAGCGATTTATCGGGCACCGGCATCGACGTTGCCGCCGGCCGCCAGGCGCTGATCGAAGCGGCGATGCGGCCGTCCGATCTGGTGCTGGCCTCGATTGTCGGCATGGCCGGGCTGCAACCGACCATGGCCGCCGCCGAGCGCGGCGCCATTGTCGGGCTGGCCAACAAAGAAAGCCTGGTGTGCGCCGGTACCATGCTGATGCAAGCGATCCAACAGAATAGCGGCGCCTTGATCCCGGTCGATTCGGAGCACAACGCCATCTTCCAGGTCTTCAATTTTCGCGAGGCCGACAGTGTCGAGCGGCTGATCCTGACCGCGTCCGGCGGGCCTTTCCGGGAAACGCCGACCAACGAAATGTCACGCGCCACGCCGCAACAGGCCGTTGCCCATCCCAATTGGGACATGGGGGCGAAGATATCGGTGGATTCGGCGACCATGATGAACAAGGGGCTGGAACTGATCGAAGCCTATTTCCTGTTTCCGGTGCGCGAAGACCAGATCGATATTCTGGTGCATCCGCAATCGGTGGTGCACAGCATGGTCGAATATGTGGATGGCTCGGTGCTGGCGCAATTGGGCTCGCCCGATATGCGCACGCCGATTTCCTATGCCTTATCGTGGCCAACCCGGATGGCAACGCCGTCGCCGCGCCTGCAATTGGATAAAATTGCAAATTTGACCTTTGAAGCGCCTGATATTAAAAGATTCCCGGCGCTTCAGTTGGCGCGTGAGGCATTGCAGGCGGGCGGCACCGCGCCGGCCATCCTCAACGCCGCCAACGAAGTGGCTGTCCGTTACTTTTTGGATGAGAGCATAGGGTTTTTGGATATTTGCGGCATCGTTGCCGAGGTCTTGGCGGAGATGCCGCCGGTCGCGCTAGGCTCGATGGACGCGGTCTATGAAATCGATACCGAAGCGCGGGCGCTGGCGGAAAAACTTGCGAAACGGCTCGCATCTGCCAAATAAACCAGTAGAGAGCATGCCGTGCCGAAATTGGAACAACAATAATAGTGAATGCAAAATATGGATATTCTTGGCTTTGTTGATAGTTTGAGCTTTATCTGGGAAGTCGGTTTACCGTTCCTGGTCGCGCTTACCATATTGGTATTCGTCCACGAGTTGGGCCACTACTCGGTTGCCCGCTGGGCCGGCGTGCGCGTCGAGGTGTTCTCGATCGGCTTTGGAACCGAGCTTAAGGGCTGGGACGATTCCCGGGGAACGCGCTGGAAATTTTGCGCCATTCCGCTTGGCGGCTACGTCAAGATGTTCGGCGAAAGCGAAACCGTCGCCGAGGAAGATGATGACGGCGAGGAAACCGAACGGCCCATGTCCGACGCTGAAAAGGCGGTCTCGTTCCACCATAAGACCCTGATGCAGCGCGCCGCCATCGTCGTCGCCGGCCCGTTGATCAATTTCGTGTTCGCCATTCTGTTGTTCGCCGGCCTGTTTTCCATTGCCGGCGTTCCCCAGTTGGACCCCTCGCAGCCGTTACAGGCCATCGTCGGCTCGGTGTCGCCCGGCAGCCCCGCCGATATCGCCAAGTTGCAGCGCGGCGACAAGATTTTGAAAATGGGCACCGTCGATATCGCCTCGTTTGGCGATCTTCAGGCGATCGTCCGCAAAAGCGCCGGTGTGCGCATGGCGGCGCGGCTCGAGCGCGGCGGCCAGATCATTTCGGTGTTCGTCATACCCAGGCGCCGCGAGGTTCGCCAGGCCGATGGCACGGTAGCCATCCAAGGGTTGCTGGGCATTACGGCGGAGCCGGGCAAGGTTCTCTATGTGCGCAAAAGCCCGTTAACGGCCATCGGGCTCGGCTTTGAGCGCACCTATGCGATGACCGTACGCATCTTGGAATATCTCCGCGATATCATCGCCGGCGCCCAGTCGGCGGACGATCTCGGCGGCATCATCCGCATTGCGCAAATTTCGGGTCAGGTTGCCGAACTGGGTTTAGCCAGCTATATCACGTTCCTAGCGGTTCTTTCTGTCAACCTGGGCCTGATCAATCTTTTTCCCATACCGTTGCTTGACGGCGGACATCTGGCTTTTTATGCGATCGAAGCCATCCGCGGCAAGCCGCTGGGAATGAAGGCGCAGGAGTATGGATTCCGCCTTGGATTGATCTTCGTTGTCGCGCTATTTTTGTTCGTTACCTGGAATGATCTTGTTCACCTGAAGTTTTTTGAGTTTATCAGCAACCTCTTCACCTAAGTCCAAGTCGGCTTTTACTTGCGCCAAGATAAATTAATACGATTTGCTGGGAGTTTGGTTTTGTTTCGTGCTTGGGGCCTCGTATTTGCGACCCTGACGATATTCGCCTTGATATCTCCGGACTTCGCGGCGGCGCAGACCCGTGGCAATGTGGC
>CAUZTZ010000444.1:0-3170 GCA_963582805.1 Alphaproteobacteria bacterium | reverse complement strand
GGGATTCTCCAACCGCATGGTGGATACGGCGGTGGCGATGGGGGCGACGCTTTAGGGATTTAGCGGGCCAAATAACGCGGATTGGGTAACGGCGCCTTAAAATTATATTGCTACATTTGTTGCATAATGCTATAAAATTGAACAAGCGATTGATTTAACTTGTCAATTTTTGGGATACAGTATTATGGCGGGACCTATTCGCCTCGACGATAACATCATTTCGTTCGCTACGGCCTCGGCGTCTATTGAAAAACGCTCCGTGCCCAAGCAAATCGAGTACTGGGCGGAGATTGGGCGGCGCCTGGAGGCGATTGTCGATCGCAATGGTATCCTTGCCCTCATGCAAGGAAATGCGGAAGTTGAGGTGAGGCCGATAAAATCAGAGCCGGTTGATATCGATGCGGTTTTTGCCAAGTTGGATACGGATCGGGGAAACGGGAATTTGTCGGCGGCGGTCACGCAAGCGTCCCACATTTACGAGGCCAGTGAAGCGCACCCGGGTTACCTGGATCGTATTGGAAAAGATGGCCAGCGTTTAACCGGCTATTTTCAAAACGGTGAATTTATTGCCGGATCGAATAGGCCGGGCACCGCTTCCAGCGCGGGATGACCAAACAGCTTTGGATACTGGCGGGCGGCAACGGCGCCGGCAAATCAACCTTCTACACCATCAATCTCCTTGCAAGGGGATTGCCCATGCTGAATGTCGACCAAATTGCGGAAACACTTGAGCCTGGCGATCCCGGCGCCGCAATTACAACGGCCCAGAAATGGGTGGAGCTTAAACGTGCCAAATTGGTCGAAACGGGCGAATCATTTTGCTACGAAACCGTTTTTTCCCATGTGTCAAAAGTGGATTTCGTGGCCGAAGCGAAGTCCCATGGATACGAGGTTACCATCATATATATTCACCTCAGCTCGCCGGAATTGAATCAAGCGCGCGTATATCAAAGGGTGTCCGAAGGCGGCCATGATGTCCCCCCTGATAAAATCAAAGCCCGAATTCCGAGGGTAATGGGTTATGTATCCGATGCCCTGGTTCTCGCCGACCAAGTCCGGCTGCTGGACAATTCATCCCATGCAAAGCCTTTTATCGAGATCGCCTCCATGGACGGCGGCCATTTATCAGCCCATGTGGATCCGTTGCCCGATTGGGCGCGGACAATGCTAAAGCTGTAATCCCTAATGCAATAATCCCTAAAGCACGCTCCAGAAACCGGTGCCAAAATCAAGTTATCTGGGTCAGCCCCTTTATTTTTTTCGATAACCCCCGCCCCAAAATCAGACCTGGTGGGAGGGGAAAGGTTTACGGACCTGTCACGCCGCCGTGGCGTTTGCGCCACAGACCGGCGCCGGCGGCGAAGGCATAGAGGTAGGAGCCGATGAATAGCGCCGCGACCAGCGGCGCGGCCGGAGGCAGAAGCCAAGCCGCCAACAAAGCCACATTCACGATACCGGCCATCGCCAACCCTTTGAGCCGGTTTCCGAGGAGGGCCGGCATCTTGAACGGCACCAGCATCGACACCGAATGCAGAAGAAACATCACGATCAAGACGGTTTCAGCGGGAAAATCGAACTGCGCCGTCAGCAAAAGGGTGAACAGCATATGGCGCATCAGCTCGTTGGTCTGAGACCCGGTCCCTGTGGTCGCACCGGGATTGAGCCGTGTTACAACGCGAACCAGGATCGAGCCGGCAGCAATGGCGCCGGCGGCCATGACCAGACCGCCGAAATGGGCGCCAACCACCAGGGTAAGAATAACGTGGGCGACGGCGTCACAAACATTATCGAGGTCGGCGCCAAACTGGCTTCTGATATTTAATTTGGCGGCCAAAACGCCATCAAGGTCGTCCATGATATTATTGAAAATGATCAAGGGGAGCACGTATTTGTAACCATCGTCCAGAAACAGAACAACGAGAGGCAGCACACCGAGAATAGACGTGGCATTGGCCAGATTTCGATAAAGGAAGCTTGCCTGTACGCGTTGCGTGTTCAAGATGGGTCCACCCCAAGAACAAAGAAATGATTTTCCAGCTTCGGAAATGCCATTCCCAATAACCTGGGAACACGCGTGATCCATGGGTTTCCCAGACGCAGCATGAAATACGTCAAATGGCCAACGCCTTGGAGAACCTGGAACCGCTCGGGCACCTTATCCTTCCACATTTGGATCAGCTCACAGCCGATCTCGACGAGACCATAAGCCTCGTTTTTCTCCAGGTGCCGGAGACTCAATCCACATTGCCCGAAGATACGCCGGTAATCCGGCACGCACCGATAGACGACCTGGTAGGCGCCGTGGTGGGTTTCGGTTTCGCCCGGGACGGTCGATTCGCGGCACAAGATCATGCCGCCCGGTTTCAGAAACGGAAGCAAGCGCCGCAGCAGAGCAATCGCGTCCCCTTGGTTGAGGTACATCAGCAAGCCGCCCAGAAAGATCAGATCGAACGCGGCATCGGGCTCGAACGACAGGACGTTACCGTGCACGGCGCGGACGTTGGCGTAGGGCGCACAGCTTTTCTTCAGGGCCTGGTAAAGCGGCGCACTGCCTTCGACCGCAACGACCTGGGAAAAGCGGGCCGCGAATTCCTCAGACCAAAATCCAATACCGCTGCCAAGATCGAGCGCCGCTCCGTGGCGCGTCAGCGCACCGGTCAGCCGCCGAACAATCCTGGCTTCTGCTTGAAAGCGGAAATCTCCGGCGATCGCGGGAAATCCAAAGCCGTCCATCATGTACGGCCCGAGGATCGAAGGGCTCGCCGCTTCCCAATACCGATTGACCGTCGCGTAGTCGATCTCAGTCATTTGCGAAGTTCGTTGGCAACGAGGCTTTCGGGCTGAGGATGGTATCGCCCTCCATATTGCATTTCATATCGCCAAAATATTCGCAGACACTTGGGCGCGTCTTTGGTCAATGAACGCAAACGGCTGCCGATACCCGCGCCAAGCAGGAGCGCCGTGGTTGGGCGATCAGAAACCGTCATCGATAAATTTCACAATTCTTTTCCATAGGTCATTCCATCCCCGCAATAATAAAATTGAGGACTACCGCTTCCAGCATTCGCCACAGATTTGCATCCCCTATGCGCGCATGATGGGGCCCAAACCGGCCATCGTACACCGGGCAGGAGACGCACAACCACAACCAACGAAACGGCGCAGATTAA
>CAUZTZ010000443.1:0-3170 GCA_963582805.1 Alphaproteobacteria bacterium | reverse complement strand
AGGAGATTGTCCGCCCGCATGTTGCGAACGTGCTGCCCGATGGCTGGATGTGCCCGGAAGATGAGTTTTACGTCAACCCGACGGGGCGCTTTGTGATCGGCGGGCCGGACGGCGATGCGGGCCTGACCGGCCGCAAGATAATCGTCGACACCTATGGCGGCTCGGCGCCCCATGGCGGCGGCGCGTTCTCGGGCAAAGACCCTTCCAAGGTGGACCGCTCGGCGGCCTATGCGGCGCGCTACGTTGCCAAGAATGTGGTGGCGGCGGGCCTCGCCGACAAATGCACCATCCAGCTGGCCTATGCGATCGGTGTTTCCAAGCCGTTGTCGGTCTATGTGGACACCAACGGCACCGGCAGCGTCGACGAGGCCAAGCTGTCGGCGGTGATCCAGGAGGTTATGGATTTGAGCCCGAGGGGCATCCGCGAGCATCTGGAGCTGTCGCGGCCCATTTATGCGCGCTCGGCGGCCTATGGCCATTTTGGCCGCCACCCGGACCCGGACGGCGGCTTCTCGTGGGAGAAGACCGACATCGCCGAGGCGCTCCGAGACGCCGCTAACGGAGGCTAGGCAAAATTCCCGGCGATGGACCTAAGCCGGCCGGTGCGGAGAACCCCAGGTTTTACGGCCGGCGCAAGGGCCATCAATTACGCGATGGCCGCAGGCGGCTTATCGATGAGGAGCTGCCCCGGCTGCGCATGCCGGTGGCTCCCTTAAAAAACCTGCAAACCCTGTTTCCGGGCCCGGTCTCCGACGTTTGGCTGGAGATCGGATTTGGCGCCGGCGAGCATTTGATCCATCAGGCCGAGGCCAATCCCCACATCGGCTTCATCGGCGCCGAGCCGTTTATCAACGGCGTGGCGCGCGTGCTGGCCGAGGCGGAAAACAAATCGCTCCACAATATCCGCATCCATGACGACGATGCCCGTTTGCTGCTCGGGCGCCTTCCGCCGGCCTCCATCGGGCGCGTCTTTTTGCTGTTCTCCGATCCCTGGCCGAAGACGCGCCATCACAAGCGGCGCTTCGTCAACGCCGCCACATTGGACGCGCTGGCGCGTATCTTAAAGCCCGGCGGCGAGTTTCGCTTTGCCTCCGACGCCGCCGGTTTCGTGCGCTGGACCCTGGCGGCGAGCCTGGCGCATGCCGGATTTTCTTGGACCGCGAAGGGTGCCGCCGATTGGCGATGCCGCCCGCCCGATGCCATCGCCACCCGGTACGAGACCAAAGCGCTGGACGCCGGGCGGAATTGCGTTTATTTGCGCTTCCAGCGAAATGGTCCAACCTATTCGGAAACGCCGAAAAAAGCTTGAAATTGAGCGCAAAGTGTTGATTATGGGGGCTTCATTCTTGGATTAGCTGTTCTAAGACAGCGCTCTGGGGGTGGGCCTGGGGCCCACTTTTTTTGTTTGTGGGTCCCGCATGCGAGCCTTGAAAAGGCCAGACCGAGGTGCTTTTGGCGCCACAGGCCGGGCTGCAATCGAACTTTAGAAACGGAATTATGCAGATAGAAGAGCGCATCGAAACGCTGATCGAGCCGGTGCTGGCAGACATGGGGTACGCGCTTGTACGCGTGCAGCTTACCGACGCTCCCAATTCGGTGCTCCAGGTGATGGCCGAACGCGATGACCAGAAGGGCATGACCGTCGATGATTGCGCCCGCATCAGCCGCGAAATTTCCACCATCCTGGATGTGGAAGACCCGATCAACCTGGCCTATGCGCTTGAGGTTTCCTCGCCCGGCATCGACCGGCCGCTGGTGACGCTTGCCGATTTCGAACGCTACGCCGGGTTCGATGTGCGCATCGATCTGAAAAAGGACGTGGCCGGCCAGCGCCGCTTTCGCGGCCGCTTGCGAAGCGTCTCGGGCGAGATGATTGAGCTGCAAACCAAGGACCGGAATTTGCAATTGCCGTTTCCCGGCATCCGCCGGGCGAAACTGATTTTGACGGATGAATTACTGGCGGCGGCCGCCGCTAAACCAGAGGAATAGGGTTATCGATCATGGATACCAATGTTGAATCGAGCACCAATTACACGCACCCGGAACTGGTCATGGTGGCCGAAACGGTCGCCCGCGAAAAAGGCATAGAGCGCGAAGAAGTCTTCGACGCCATGGAACAGGCCATCCAGAAAGCCGGGCGCTCCAAATACGGGCACGAACATGATATCCGCGCCCAGATTGACCGCAAATCGGGCGAGATCAAATTGGCGCGCTATCTTGAAGTTGCCGAGGAAATCGAGAACGAGATGACCCAGGTCACGCTGGATGCGGCCAAGCAGCGCAAACCCGATGCCGCCATCGGCGAGTTTCTGGTCGATCCCCTGCCGCCCATCGATTTTGGCCGCATCGCGGCGCAGACCGCCAAGCAGGTCATTGTCCAAAAAGTCCGCGAGGCCGAGCGCGCCCGCCAGTTCCTGGAATTCAAGGATCGCATCGGCGAGGTCGTCAACGGCATGGTCAAACGCATCGAGTTCGGCAATGTCATCGTCGATCTGGGGGGCCGCGCCGAAGGTATTATCCGGCGCGACGAAACCATCCCGCGCGAGCATTTTTCCAACGGCGACCGGGTGCGCTCTTACATATATGACGTGCGCGAAGAGCTGCGCGGCCCGCAAATCTTCCTGTCGCGCAGCCACCCGCAATTCATGGCCAAGCTGTTTACCCAGGAAGTTCCGGAAATCTACGACGGCATTATCGAAATTAATTCGGTCGCCCGCGATCCCGGCAGCCGCGCCAAAATCGCGGTCACCTCGTCGGACAGCGGTATCGATCCGGTCGGCGCCTGCGTCGGCATGCGCGGCTCCCGCGTCCAAGCGGTGGTCGCCGAACTGCAGGGCGAAAAAATCGATATCATCCAGCATTCCATCGACCATGCGACGTTCATCGTGAACGCCCTTGCGCCGGCGGAGGTTACCAAGGTTGTCCTGGACGAAGAAGCCAACCGCATCGAAGTGGTGGTGCCCGATGACCAGCTCAGCCTGGCGATCGGGCGGCGCGGCCAGAACGTGCGCCTGGCCTCGCAACTGACCGGTTGGGATATCGACATTCTGACCGAGGCTGAGGAATCGGATCGCCGCACCGAAGAATTTCGTACCCGTTCGCAACTGTTCATCGACAATCTGGATGTGGACGAAGTGATCGCCCAATTGCTGGTGACCGAAGGCTTTTCA
>CAUZTZ010000442.1:0-3173 GCA_963582805.1 Alphaproteobacteria bacterium | reverse complement strand
TTGCCCTTTTCGGTGATCGCGTCCGAGGCCCAGCTCAACACCGTGCCACCGAGGCGCATGGAGCGTACCGATTGCGAGCCGCCGCCGACCACGATTTGATTGGAATCGCCGAGCAAGATGCGCACCGCATCGAAATCAACTCCGAGCCGTTCGCACAAGACTTGCGCAAACACCGTCTCGTGGCCCTGGCCGGTCGGTCCGGTGCCGATGACGGCGCTGATACTCCCTGAGCCATGCACCGTAACGTCGGCCCGTTCCCGCGGCTGGCCGGTGGGCGTTTCGAAGTAATTGGCGAGGCCGATGCCGCGCAGGCGCCCGTTGGCTTCCGAATCAATGCGCCGCGCTTCGAACCCGTCCCAGCCGGCCAGCGCCATGGCGGCATCCATATTGCCGGGAAAATCGACATCGTCCCAAGGCACGCCGAAGGCCGAGTTGTGGGGCAGCTTGTCCGCCGGCACCATATTTTTGCGGCGCAGCTCCACCCGGTCCATGCCCAAACGCTTGGCCGCGATATCGATGGTGCGCTCGATATTGAAAATGGATTCGGGCCGCCCCGCCCCCCGGTAAGGGCCGGTGGGCACGGTGTTGGTAAAGACGCCGATGCCGTTGAGGTACGCGTTGTCGAAATGATAGCAGCCGGTGGATGTCCAGCCGGCGTTGCTTAAGGGCACATAGGCCATGGAGATGGCGCCGACGTTGGAAAGCAGCTTGATCTTCAAGGCAGTAAAATGGCCGTCCGCGTCCAGCCCCAAAGTCATGTGGGCGCGGAAATCCCGGCCATGCATATCGGAAGCGAAGCACTCCCAACGCTCCGCCCGCCACTTCACCGGGCGGCCCAGGCGTTTGGAGCTCCAGGCGATCAGCACATGTTCGGGATAGATGAAGTTGCGCGCACCGAACCCGCCGCCCACATCGGTGGTCACCACATGGATCGATGCGGGCTCCATTGCGAACACCCGGGACAACATCATCTTGTAATTGAACACCCCTTGGGAATCGGCGTGCATGAACAAGGTGCCGGCAACGCCATCGAAACTGGCCAACGAGACCCTTGGCTCCATGGGCACTTGCGCAACCCGGGGATTGACCAGTTCGGCCTCGACCACATAGGCGGCGGCGGCCAGGGCGGCATCGGTGGCGGCCGCGTCGCCCTTTTCCATATCAACGGCGATATTGCCGGGCGCACCCTCCCAGATTTGCGCGGCGCCCGGCTGCATGGCGTCGGTTAAATCGACGCTGACCGGCAGAGCGTCATATTGCACTTCAATAAGCTCGGCCGCAGTGCGCGCCTGATCGGCGGTCTCGGCGACCACGAAGGCTACCGGCTGGCCGACGAAACGCACCCGGTCACCGGCCAAAACTTTTAGCGGGCTTTTGAATAGCTCGGAGCCGTCCCGGTTGGCCAGGGACGGAACCTCGGGCTTGAACAGGCCCGCCGGGTTATGGACGTAAGGCAAGTCGCCAAGGCCGTCTTCGTCATAGTCTTCGCCGGTCAAAACCGCCAGCACGCCAGGCGCCGCCTTGGCGGCGGCCACATCGATGTTGGTGATGTCAGCGTGCGCCATTTCGGCGCGCAGAACGTGGCCGTGGGCCTGGCCGTCCAGGTTCACATCGTCCGTAAAGACGCCATTGCCGGTGAGCAGCCGTTGATCTTCCACCCGCCGAACCGGCTTGCCGATGCCCATTTCCATATTCGTTTTCCCACCAGTAATTGCGCCAGTATCCTTGGATGTTCCCGCGCCCTACATCAAGGCAAAATATTGGGCCGGCGCGCCCGGCTTGACAGCGGCGTTAGAGGACCGAAAATGCCAGCGGTGACCCGAAATCGAATAGAGGAGCCCGCCATGCTTCCCATGCCCATCGGAGACTTGGAGAAAATTGCCCAACAGCTGACCGATGAGGACCGCCGCATCCAGGTTCTCTGGCAGGTGCCGCAATCGCTGGCGTTCGTTGCCAGGGGCCGGGAATACCGTTCCGAGTTCCACATCGATCCGGCGGACGAGCTGATGTATATGATCAAGGGCGAGATGAACCTCCATTACCGGGACGAAGACGGCAAGGAGGATATTTCGGTGCTGAAAGAGGGCGAGATCATCTATACCGCCGCCGGCATCCCCCACTCCCCCCGCTTTCCGCCCGATGCGTTCCTGCTGGTCCTGGAGCGCAAACGCCTGCCCGGCGAGATCGACCGATTTCACTGGTTCTGCCCCGATTGCGACAATTTCCTGCACGAGGAAACCTTCATCGTCGAGGATTACACCCTGGACCCGGTGTCCAAGGCCTACCGCAATTTCTTCGATTCCGAAGAGTTTCGCACCTGCGATGCCTGCGGCACCGTCATGCCCTATTATGAAAGCACTTAAGATCATGCCCAAACAAATCGTTACCTCCGCTACCGCGCCGACCACTGGGTTTACGGACAAGACCACTCAATCGCCCCTCGCCCAGGGGATCCGCTGGGGCGATGCGTTGTTCGTATCGGGTCAAGGGCCGCTGGACCCTGATACCAAGGAAGTGGTCTCCGAAGACATCCAGGAACAGACCCGCCAGACCTTGAACAACCTCAAGGGCGTGCTGGCCGCCGCCGGCGCCGATTTCACCAACGTGGTCAATATGCGCGTCTGCCTCCGCGACACCGCCGACTTCCCCAAATTCAACGAGACCTTCGCCGAGATTATGGAGGGCGAAAAGGTCACCCGCACCTGCATCGGCGGCACCCCGCACCGCAAGGGCGTGAATGTGGAAATCGACTGCATCGCCATGTTCGACTGAGACCAACGCCAAGACCTAAAGGAAAACGACCATGCCTGATACCAGCCCTGCATTTGATCCCGATAAATTCCGCCTCCGCCGCTTTGTCGACCAATTAGAAAACATCGGCGAGTTGGATATCCATGAAGAGCCGGTGAGCCTGGCCGATCTCTCCAGCCATATCGAAGCCACCGACAAGGCCATACTGTTCCGCAAAGCCGGTCCCGAAGAATATGAACTGGTGGCCAATGTATCGGGCAGCCGTGCCCGCCTGGCCGCCGCCCTCGGCGTTGGTGAAGGCGATGCGGTGGCCGAGTTTCAGCGCCGCCTGGATAACCCACAGCCGGTCTTTTCCGTCGATGAAAGGGACGCCCCGGTGCGGGACGTGGTGCTGCAAGGCGACGACATCGATCTCGCCAAGC
>CAUZTZ010000441.1:0-3173 GCA_963582805.1 Alphaproteobacteria bacterium | reverse complement strand
TGTACGGATTTTTCTCCGCCTTCGCGGCAACCTGCGTCGCCACCATCTATGACCACTTTTTAGGGCTTGAAGCGCCGTATGATTATTTCAGCCTGCCGGTGATCCTCGGCACCCTTGGCGGCATTGCCATGGTCATCGGTTGCGCAGGATTAATGCGCCAAAAATTTGCCGAAGACCCGGACCCGGCGCACAAGGCGGCGCGCCCCATGGAATGGGGGTTCCTCTGGCTATTGCTGCTGACGTCGCTCACTGGCCTCGCATTGCTGGCGTTCCGGGAAACCGCCGCCATGGGCATTTTGCTGGCGGTCCATTTGGGCGTCGTGCTGGCATTATTCATTACATTGCCTTACGGGAAGTTCGTGCACGGGATTTACCGCTTCGCCGCGCTGATCCTCTACCGGGCGGAAAGCCGAAAGGAATAAAAAATGGATTTGGGACTGACCGGCAAGCTGGCGGTGATCACCGGCGCATCCAGAGGCATCGGCCGCGCCGCCGCCGAGGTAATGGCCGAAGAGGGCTGCCGCCTCATATTGGCGGCCACCAACCAGGCGATGCTGGAAGAGCTGGCCGCCGATTTGCACACCCGCTTCGCCGCCGATGCCCGTATCTTCGCCGGCGATCTAGCCGACAGCGCCAACCAGGCAGCGCTGGTGGCCATGGCCGGCGACGAGATCGATATTCTGGTTAACAATGCCGGCTCGGTTCCCGGCGGCGGCATCACACAAATTGACGAGCAAACCTGGCGCAAGGCGTGGGATCTGAAGGTGTTCGGATATTTGAACCTGATGCGCAGCGTTTATCCGGTGATGGTGAAAAAAGGCGCCGGCGTCATCGTCAACGTCATCGGCGATGCCGGCAACAATCCGGTGATCGACTATATCGCCGGATCGGCGGGCAACGCGGCGCTGATCGCCGCCAACCAGGCCTTGGGTCTGGCCAGCTTCAAGCGCGGCGTTCGGGTCGTCGCCGTCAACCCGGCGGCCACCGAGACCGACCGCATCGTCGGCATCTGGAAGGCAAGGGCGGAACGGGAATTCGGCGATGCGGGGCGCTGGCGCGACTATTACAAGGAACACCCCTGGGGCCGCCCGGCATTGCCTCGGGAAGTGGCCGAGACTATCGCCTATGTGGCGTCCGACCGGGCCAGCTATATTTCCGGCACCGGCATCACCATGGGCGCGACCACGGCCTACCGGGACACGGAATTCGACTAACATGTGTGCAGCCCGCCCGGGGATGGCATGGTTGGCCGGGCGGGCGCCGTACTTGGCACATGTCCATCCTATGAGCACCGATGGCTCCAGATGAGTTATCCAACACTCTGCCGTTCAACGGCGCTGGACAAAATTCCCGAACCGGTTAACAATCGCCGCGTCGATTTGGTTGAGAAATAATCATGCGTTTGTTGGCGGTCGTTGCTTTGAGCTTAGCGGTGTCGGGGTGCGCCTTTTATTTGTCGGGGCCGACCCAAACCATCGATATTGAAACGCCCGGCGCCGATGGCGCCAAATGCACGCTGATCGATTCCGTTGACGCCGCCCGCCATCTGGATGGCTCGCCGGGCCAGGTCACCATGCCGTCCGGGGACGGCCCGTTCACCATCAGTTGCGGCAAGCAGGGGTTCCAGACCGCGTCGGCGGTGTTCGACGAAATGCTCAACCCGGAAGTCTTTTGGGATATTTTCGTCGGCGGCGTGCCCGGCATCTATATCGACGCCATGTCCGGCGCAGCGCAGAAATATCCGGAAAAAATCGTCGTCTGGTTGCGCCCCAACGAATTCGCCTCGCCGACCGAGGAACGGGAATGGCTGGCCAAGCGCGCCGCCTTCGAAAAGCGGCTGAAGGCGAAAATGAAATAGCCTCAATAAAATGGGCCGCCCTTAACAGGCGGCCCAAATCATTTGCGGTTTCGTCAACTACTTCCAGCTCAAATCGGTCGGCTCGATGCCGTAGTTGCTGAGCGAGCCCTTTTTCATATTGAGCCCCGATACATGCACGAACACCGCCGGATTGGTGGCAATCGGGAAAATCAGGTGTTCGTTGTTCATGCGGTCCATGGCCTGGCGGTAGATTTTTTTGCGCTCATTCACATCCATGGTGCTCATGCCCGCCCTGTTAAGCTTGTTGAGCACCTCGTCGTGATAATAGTCGCGCGCGGTGCCGCCGAAATAAAAGCCGGTCAGCGCCGAGGCGTCGGGCACGCCACCGGACGAATAACGGCCCAGCAGCGCCACCTGTTTGTTGTCGCGCTGGCGTTTGCGGTAGCTGCCGAAGGTCATGCGGAACAGCTTGGCGCGGACGCCGATCTTGCGCCATTGGCCGGCCACCGCTTCGGAGACCTGATGCGCGCCGGAGAACGAGGAAAGCGTGAAATCCAGCCCGTTCGGAAATCCGGCTTCGGCGAGCAGTTTCTTGGCGGCCACCGGATCATAACCAACCGGCTTTGACGACCAATCGCAGCCCTGCTGCACCTTGAAGCAGGTGGCGTCGATGGTGCGCACTTCGGAGCCGCCGGCGATGACGTTTTTCACCAGCGATTCCCGGTCCACCGCCATCATCAGCGCTTTCCTGACCCGCTTGTCGGTGAAGGTCTTGTTTTTGGTACGCCCGGCAGCATCGAAGGCCAGATAGAAATAGACCAGGCTTTGGGTGGCGCTCATGGTGAAACGGGCATCCTTGTCCAGCTCTTCGGCCTGATCCTTGGGCACCGCCTTGATCAGGTCAACGCCGCCGGTCAGCATCTGGGCGACCTGGGTCTGCACGTCGGGGATCGGGATGGCGTGGATGCGTTTGACCTTGGGGATCAGGCCGGCTTCCTTGCCGTGGCCGAAATTTTCATTGCGCTCCAGAACGATGCCCTTGTTCTTATCGAGCGACGCCACCTTGTAGGGGCCGGTGCCGACCGGGTTCTTGCGCCCGAAATCATGCCAGTTCTTGAATTTGGCCATCGCGTGCTGCGGCCGGATTCGTAAACTAAGGGCATAGCGGGCCATATCCACCGGGGTGGCTTTCTTGGCGGTCAGCCGCACTTTGTATTTGCCCAGCTTCTCGGCATTCTTGATGAACATTGTGTTGCGCTTGAAGCGGTATTTTTTCTTCTTATCGAGCACATGGTTGACCGTGAAGACCACGTCGTCGGCGTCGAACGGCTCACCGTCGTGCCACTTGACGTCG
>CAUZTZ010000440.1:0-3176 GCA_963582805.1 Alphaproteobacteria bacterium | reverse complement strand
TTGCCGAATCCGGGCGAATCAACGCTCAAATTGCCCTGATTTTTGACTCCATTCGCCCCCATTGGCAGCAATTGCCACCATATTTGGATTGGCCCCGGCACTAAGGAAGGCTAATGTCAACCTGTGGATAACATCTGTAACTTATTGATATTACATCATAATAATGGTTTTATACACTATTTCTCTGGCGTTTAACCTGTTCGGTTAACCCATTGAATCTGTACAGAGTTTCAAGATTTAGTATTTTTATTCCCGATCTGCCCCATATTTAGTAATAATTGTTGCTCCAAAAAATTGCTTACGCTACATTTGCTGCACATAACGCCAATACTACACAAAATGTTGTAGCCAAGCGTTGGGAAGCAGCCGGCCTGGGAGGCTGAGTTTGTCCCTTCTTGGGGGAAGGGCATTCAGTCGGTTACGCCGGGGAATTTTGGGGGATAAAATGAGAGTACAACGTTTCTTTACGAGGGCGGAGTCCGGCCCATACGGGGACACAGAGTTTCGCACCACTTCGAGCGAAATCCGCAATCCTAACGGGTCCGTAGTCTTTAGCCATGATGATATCGAAGCGCCAGCCGATTGGTCGCAGGTGGCCTGCGATGTGCTTGCGCAAAAGTACTTCCGCAAAGCCGGCATTGCCGTGCATCTCAAACCCGTCGAAGAAAACTCGGTTCCGTCCTGGCTCTGGCGCAGCGTTCCCGATGCGGACGCCCTAAGCGCCCTGCCCAAAGACGAGCGTTTCACCGGTGAGAGCTCGGCCAAGCAGATATTCAACCGGCTGGCCGGCACTTGGACCTATTGGGGCTGGAAGGGCGGCTATTTCGATTCCGAGGAAGACGCCCGCGCCTACTACGATGAAATGTGCCACATGCTGTGCAAGCAGATGTGCGCGCCCAATTCGCCGCAATGGTTCAACACCGGATTGCACTGGGCCTATGGCATCGACGGCCCGTCCCAAGGGCACCATTATGTGGACTATCAGACCGGCGAGCTGACCCGTTCCAATTCCGCCTACGAGCATCCGCAGCCGCACGCCTGTTTCATTCAGAGCATCAGTGATGATCTGGTCAATGAAGGCGGCATTATGGATTTGTGGACCCGGGAAGCGCGCTTGTTCAAATACGGCTCCGGCACCGGCACCAATTTCTCGGCCCTAAGGGGCGCCAACGAGCCGTTGTCCGGCGGCGGCAAGTCCTCGGGCGTCATGAGTTTCCTGAAAATTGGCGACCGCGCCGCCGGTGCCATCAAGTCCGGCGGCACCACCCGGCGCGCCGCCAAAATGGTGATCCTCGACGCCGATCACCCGGACATCGAAAGCTTCATCAATTGGAAGGTGAAGGAAGAGCAAAAAGTCGCCGCCCTGGTGGCCGGCTCGCGCCTGATGGAGCAACATCTCAACGCCATCATTTCCACCTGCCATGAAGGCGAAGACGATGACGAAAGCCGCTTCGACGGGCGTGCCAACAAAGCCTTGCGCAAAGCCATTTTGGGCGCCCGGCGGGCTATGTTACCGGAAAACTGTATCCAGCGGGCCATCGAATATGCCAAGCAGGGCTATACCGAGCTGGTCATGGACACCTACGACACCGACTGGGATTCGGAAGCCTACCTGACCGTATCGGGACAAAATTCCAACAACACCGTGCGCGTCGATGATGACTTTCTGCGCGCCGTCGAAAATGACAGCGATTGGACGCTTCGCCAGCGCACCGACGGCAAGGCATCCAAGACCCTGCCGGCGCGGGAATTGTGGGACCAGATAGCTGAGGCCGCCTGGGCCTGCGCCGATCCCGGCCTGCAGTTCGATACCACCATCAACGATTGGCACACCTGCGCCGATACCGACCGGATTTACGGATCGAACCCGTGCTCGGAATATATGTTCCTGGACAACACGGCCTGCAATCTGGCGTCCCTTAATCTTCGCGCCTTCGAAAATGTTGACGGCGATTTCGATGTGGACGCGTTTACCGCCGCCGTCCGGCTTTGGACCATCAATCTGGAAATCGCCGTGCTGATGGCCCAGTTCCCGGCCGCCAACATTGCCGAGCTTTCCTATAAATATCGGACCTTGGGCCTCGGCTATGCCAATATCGGCGGGTTGCTGATGGCCCAGGGGATCGCCTATGATTCCGATGAGGGGCGCACCATCTGCGCCGCCATCACCGCGCTGATGACCGGCATCGGCTACAAAACTTCTGCCGAAATGGCCGAAACCCTCGGCGCCTTTCCGGGCTATGAGGACAACCGCAATTCTATGTTACGGGTGATGCGCAATCATCGCCGCGCCGCCAACGGCGAGACCGGCGGCTATGAGGACATCGCCGTCGCACCGGTGCCGCTTACCGAGTTGGGTGACGGCACTGCGGCCCATATCATCACCGCCGCGCGCGCCGCCTGGGACGATGCCTTGGCGCTCGGCGAGGCCCACGGATACCGGAATGCGCAAGCCACCGTGGTGGCGCCGACCGGCACCATCGGGCTGGTGATGGATTGTGATACCACCGGCATTGAGCCCGATTTCGCTCTGGTGAAGTTCAAAAAATTGGCCGGCGGCGGCTATTTCAAGATCATCAACCACACGGTTCCGGTGGCCCTGCAGCGGCTCGGCTATGACGCCGGCGAAATCGAAGACATGATCCGCTATGCGGTCGGCCACGGCACCTTGAAAGACGCCCCGGCCATCGGCCATGACGCGCTTCGGAAATGCGGCTTCACCGATGCGGCCATCGACGCCATCGAATATGCCCTCGCTGATGCCTTCGATATCAAGTTTGTCTTCAACAAATGGACCTTGGGCTCCGGCTTCTGCATCGAAACGCTGGGCTTCTCGGACGAGCAATTGGAAGACATGTCCTTCGATATGCTGAGCGAGCTGGGCTTTTCCAAAGACGATGTGGCGCTGGCCAACACCCATGTGTGCGGCGCCATGACCCTGGAAAACGCGCCCCATTTGAAGGACGAGCATCTGCCGGTATTCGATTGCGCCAATCCATGCGGGCGCGACGGCAAGCGCAGCCTGTCGCCGGAAAGCCACATTCGCATGTTGGCGGCGGCGCAGCCGTTTATTTCCGGCTCCATCTCGAAAACCATCAACATGGCCAATTCCGCCGTCATCCAGGACTGCAAGGACGCCTATATGCTGTCCTGGAAGCTGGGCCTGAAAGCCAACG
>CAUZTZ010000439.1:0-3183 GCA_963582805.1 Alphaproteobacteria bacterium | reverse complement strand
CATCAAATCTGAGGTCAGCTTTGTTGCCGGTCTTCTCGTAAGTGATTTGTTTGACGGTGGTAGATGTAAGTTTCATGCCGATGATCTCAATGAGTACCCAATGAGTACCCAACATACAGGAAATGCTAGGGAGCGTCTAGGAATGCTAAGTCATTATTTATCAATGCATATCAATGGCATGAGACTTGTAGGAATGCCCGGAAATTATGGCAATTAGGTATCATAATCCTGAGGTCGGCAGTTCGAGTCTGCCCTTCGCTACCAAATTCCAATCCCAAAAACCCCGCCACCCCCTAATCCGGGCGCGGCATGGCGAAAACGGAACTGGGCTCGATGACCGCGAAATCCAGATAGCCGAGCCTCGCCAGCGGGCGCAGCTTGGCGATATCGATGATGCCGTCGGTGATGACGTCGTCGGCCACATGAATGCCGACCACCTGGCCGATAACCACATGATTGGGCGAGCCTCTGGACGACAAGGGCAGGCGAATGGTTTGCATATGCTTGCATTCCAGCGCGATCGCCGCCGCCGCGACCCGAGGCGGTTTGACGTTTTCGCAAAGTGCCGCCTCCAGCCCGGCGGCGGCCATCTCGTCGATGCTATTCGGCTCGTGGGCGGCGGTGGCGTTCATTTGGTCTTTGAGATCATAGCTGCACAGGTTGAACACGAACTCGCCGGTGGTCTCCGCATTGGTGAGCGAATCCTTGACCTCCTTGGTGCCCGGCTTGAAGCCGTTGGGGCAGAACATCACGCAGGGCGGATCACCGGTGAGCGCATTGAAAAAGCTGAACGGCGCCAGATTGACGACGCCTTCGCTATCCATGGTCGATATCCAGCCAATTGGCCGCGGCACGACAATGGCGTTGTATACGGAATGGGCGAACGGCTCGGGCTTCATGCCTTCGCTGCGGGGATCAAAAAACATGCGCGCGACCCTAGTCCGTATAATGCCGGAAGGTATTGATGGCGCTTCGAAATTCGTTCAGCCCCAACTGCTCGCGAATATCCACCGATGCCTTCAGGGCCATGGGATCGACCGGAATGCCGCAGCCGTTGGCGATGCGGTCGTTCTTGGAAAAGTTGGCGGCGATGGACGCGGCGCCGGAAACCGAATACGGGCCCAAGGCGGCGGCCAACGCGCTTCGGGCCGTATCCAAGGCGCCGGCGTCGGGGCCGATCACCGCATCGGAAAAGGCCAGCAATTCGGCGCCGCCGGGAACGCCGATGTCCTGGCTGGTATCCATGATGGCGTTCAGATTGATGTTGGTTTCAGTTTTGCGTCCACTCTCACGGAGGAACCTGGCATGACCGGAAGCTCAGAAGAAGCACTCGTTGAGCGCCGAGACCCGGGCCGCGACGATCTCCGCCTGGGAGCGGCTGAGGCCCTCGTGATGCTTATAATCGGGGATCATGATCTTACCGATGGGCAGATATTGGATATGCTCCAAGGCAACATGTTTGCGCAATTCGTCGGGCACCAGGCTCATGCCGCGAACGATGTAGGGTTTCGGGGCGCCTTCGTATAATTCGTCGGCAATGGCGCCGCCTTCGGGCGGGTTCGGAATGGTCGGCACCCATGCCAGCTCCTGCACCGCTTCGGGCGGGCGCTCCCGTGATGGCTCGCCGGGTTCCGGCTCGGGCAGCGGCGCCAGCGGCACGCCCATGCCGCGCGCAAAGACATCGAAATCGACCATGCGCGAGACGACGCCGACGATCTCCACATATTCACTATCGCTGAGACCGCCGGCCAAGGCTTCGTTGTAGGAGGCTTGATCCACGTCCTTGGGCTCGGTGGCCAGGCGGCGCACCACTTTGCGGGCGATGTCGGGCAGCGTGATTTCCAGCGCGTGGCCGGCCTCGATGGGCGCTTCCAGCACGCCGGCATCATAGCCCGCCTGTCGCGCCTCCGCGGCGATGGCCAGCCGCTGGGCGCCGGTGCCCCAGGTTCCCGGCGCGCCAAGGCCGTTAAACTGGGCCTCATGGATTCCCGCCAGATCATCGCGGATGGGGTATTCGGAATTTGCAAACATAGGCATTATGGTTTTCCTGAAAGAGCGGTTGGGATTGGTTGCGGATAGACTATTGTTTGGCGCCCGCCGCCGCAACGCCGGATTTGGCGGCGCCGGCGCCGGCGGCTTTGCGCAGGCCCAAATATTCCTTGAAGATGCGCTTGGCTTCCGGATCGCCGTTTTCTTTGTGGATGTAGGGGCATACATCGACGCAGATATGGCAGTATTCCTGCTTCAGGCGCGAATAGGGAAAGCATTTTTCGTTGTCGATCAGCCAGCGTTTGATGCCGCCGGTGACGATGAAATCGGCGGCCGGTGAGATCGCGTCGCCGGGGCAGGCGGCCTCGCAAAGGCGGCATTTCAGGCAGTAATCCTGCACCCCGAACGTGAGCGGCGTGCCGCCCGCCAGGGGCAGATCGGTGGTCACGAAACCGGGCCGCCAGAAGGCGCCGATGTCGGGATTGATCAGGCTGCCATGGCGGCCCAATTCGCCGATACCGGCATGGTAGAGAGCCGGCAAGGCCTGCACCTCGCAGCCGCCATTGTGATGGGCGAGTGCAGAATAGCCCAATTCTTCGCGAATATAGCGGGCCAGCAAGGTGGCGCTTTCGGCGCATTGCCGGTAGGCATCATGCGCGCCCCATTCGACCGCCGCGGCGCCGCCCAGCACGTTGGCATAAGGCTCCGCATTGACCAGCCCGATCACCCATTTGTAGTCCAGCTGCTTGCCGATCTGGATAAATTCGGGCCGAAGATCGATGATGCCGGTCTTGGTGACGCCCAGCTCGGCGGCCTTGGCGCGGATCAATTCCACATGCTCGGCGGCGCTCTTTGGTGATGGCTGGCTGGTAACCGGGCCATCGCGTTCGCCCGCCAACTCCCTGGGCCGCTGGGTAAGGGCGTGGGTTTCCGGCGTGCGCATCTTGGAAAGCGGCACTTCGCTCAATCCGTTGTCGGTCAGCACCCGGTTCAAAAGCGCATCGCGGATGCCTTGCATGCGCATCCAGCTTGTCCCGGTGATCGCGTCTCCGGGCGGTGCAATGACATCGCCGCCACTTAACGCCGCCAATTCCTGTTCCCAATCGCCCCGGCTGAAACACAAGATGCGCAAGTCCTCGCGGGCAGACCAGGTTAGCTCCAGAACCCGGCGCGGCGCATCGATGGACAATGTGT
>CAUZTZ010000438.1:0-3191 GCA_963582805.1 Alphaproteobacteria bacterium | reverse complement strand
ATGTCGAACGTCAATATTGACCGCTGGAAAGAGATGATCGACACCCTGTCCCAGTCGCTGAACCCGGCCCGGGCGGAGCCCGCCAAGGTGCCCAGCGCCCAATACAACATCTCCTCGGTGTTTCGCAAAAGCGCGATCAATCTTGATTATCTGACCGCCGTTCTTAAGCAAAAGATCGAACGCTCCGAGGTTTTGAAAAACAGTCTGATCGTGCCCCTGGAAGACCGGCTCATTATTTCGCTTCCGGGCGCCCGATTGTTTGCCGCGACAAGCGCCGCCTTCAACCAGGATGCCGGCGCCGCCCTGTTTGATCTTGGCGGTGTTCTCCGCCATATCGACAATCAAATCGGCGTCAACGGCTATTCCGAGGAAGCCAATGCCGGCGAAACCGTCTATAAGTCCGACTGGGAACTGTCGCTGGCGCGCGCCGTTGCCGTCGCCAATGAATTGAAGCGGGCCGGATACGAGGATCAAATTGTCACCTTTGGGTTCGGAAATTCCCACGCATCGAAGCTGCGTAGTCTGGCCGAGGATCAAGGGCGATTGTTGTCTCGCCGCGTCGATATCGTGATAATGGCGGTCGGCGGCGAAAATTGACGGGTTTTTTGAATTTGAAAGCCATCGTAACAATATTTGTATCAGCCGTGTCGATGCTGATCTCCGTGGGCGCCAGTGCCGATCCGGTGTCGGTGCGCGTAGCCAAGGGTGATGGCTATGGCCGCATCGCTTTCAATTGGCCTCGACCCGTGCCGTTCACGGCGAGTATTTCAAACCGCCAATTGGTGGTGCGCTTCGGCCGGCCCGTGCAATCCAACTTTGCCGGAATTCCGGGCGCCATCTCCCAATATATCGGCAGGCCCAGCTTACAGAACGGCGGGCGCACCGTGGTGTTCCCGCTGCGCGGCAATTATGACCTCAATTACAATCAGCGTGGCCGCACGGTAACCGTCGATGTGGTTGATCTGGAACCGCCGCCCAGAACCGCATCGGCTCCGGCTGCCACGGCGTCCGCAGTGGCTCCGGCTGCCACCGTGTCCGCTCCGGCGCCGGCGCGCGCTGGCCGGGCGGCGGCGCGCCGGGCGGGGTCTGAATCGGTTGGCGTCCGCACCGGCGCTCATGCCGATTATCAGCGCCTGGTGTTCGATTGGAACAAAGCGGTTGGCCACAAAGCCGCGCGGCGCGGCAATCGGGCCGATATTATCTTCGGGCGCCCGGCGCAAATTGACCTGGGCCGGATCAGCCGCAGGCGTCTTGTTAATATTCCCGCCGCCGACGCGCGCGCCGGCGCCAATGAAACCACCGTCACCCTCTCCGTTCCAAGCTCATCCCGGATCCGGCATTTCAACAGCGGCACCAAGGTGGTGGTCGATGTTTACAATCCCACCGGCGCCAACGATGCCCGCGCCGCCGCCAACCAGCCGGCGCCCAAATCTGCTGCCGCTACCGCCACCGCATCGGCCCGGCCCGCCGCCAAAAAGCCCGGAGGGGCAAAACCAGCCGCCAAATCACCGAGCCAATCCGTCAAGGCGGAACCGTTAAAGGCGGCGGCCGCGCCCGCCGCCAAGGGGAAACCGCCGGTGGCACTTGCGCCGCCGGGCGCCGCCGCCAAACCGGCCTCGGCAAAACCGGTGCCATCGGCGACCGCAAAATCGGCTCCGGCGCCAGCCGCGGCGCCCACCGGTCGGCCCGCCGCCTCGGCTAGCGTGCGTTTTGATTGGAGCGAACCGGTTGGATCGGCGGTCTTCCGGCGGGCCGGAAGCCTTTGGATCGTGTTCGACAAGTCCAAGAAAATTGACACTGCCAAGGTGCGCGGTGATTTGCAGAACATCGCCCGCTCGGTGACACAAATACCATCGCCGAGCGGAACTTTCCTGCGCCTGATAACCGCGCAAGGCTTTAATCCGAGCATCCGCCGCGACGGATTTGCCTGGATTTTTGATTTCAAGCAGCAGGGCTTGAGCCCGGGAACACCAATAGAGCCGAAATCACAGCCGAACGCACCGGGCGGCGCGCGCATGCTTATCAATGTCGCCCAGGCCGGCGAGGCCTTGCCGATCCGGGATTCGGTGGTCGGCGACAATCTGGTCGTGATTCCGTTTATACCCCTGGCCCATGGCATCGACCGCCAATACGCCTTGCCGCAATTTCGCATTCTTGCCAGCGCCCAGGGCATGGTCATCAAACCCTATATCGATAATCTGAGGGTCCAGTCCATGCCCCAGGGGGTTACCCTTTCCAGCACTGGCCGGCTCGTATTGTCATCCCTGTCGCCAAGGACCGAAGTGAACGCCAAGCTTGGCGGCGGCTTCAAAAAACTGTCGCGCGCGGTGCCTGCCAGCGCGTGGCGCGTGGCGCGCAGGGTCAAGAGCGTCGGCGATTTCATAAAAAAGCGTGCCGAGCTGTTTGAAAATGTCACTGGCTCGAAAAGAAAAGACCGGCAAAAGCGGCGCCTCGCCCTGGCTCAGTTTCTGGCGGCGACCCAATATGGCTACGAGGCGATCGGCATTCTGCGCACCATGTTGGCCGATGAGCCGACGTTGGAAAGCAATGCAGAATTTCGCATGACGCGCGGTATAACCAATTACCTGATCGACCGGGTCGACGAAGCCGAAAGGGATTTCAGCCTGTCGGGCCTCGACGGCAATGATGAAGGCGAGTTTTGGCGCGCCGTGGTGATGGCATCCAAGGGCAAACCGATCGAGGCTGCCGGGACGCTCAAAAAAACCGGCTCGGTCTTCAAAATTTACCCCAGGAACATAAAAATGCGGGTCGGCATGGTGGTCGCCGACGCCGCCGTTAGCGCCGGTGATGTCAAATTCGCGGCCGATTATCTTGGTGTGCTGGCCGAGGAAAAGCCAACCGGAACCGAGATCGATCAGCTTGCCCTGATCGAGGGACGGGTCAATCAGATTTCCGGTAATTTCGATGCGGCGGTTTCCGCCTGGGAGGAAGTTGAAAGCGGCGACCATCGTCCCAGCGTTGCGCGCGCCGTATTGCTGCGCACCGATCTGCTCCTCGGGCGCAAGAAAATCGAAGCCGACGAGGCCGCCGAGGAATTGGAGAAGCTGCGCTTTTCCTGGCGCGGCGGCGATTTTGAATATGATCTGTTGCGCAAGCTTGGTTCGCTGCACATCAAAAGCGGCGATTACCGCAACGGCCTCAGAACGCTGCGCCATGCGGTTACCTATTTC
>CAUZTZ010000437.1:0-3203 GCA_963582805.1 Alphaproteobacteria bacterium | reverse complement strand
GCGGCGCGTAATGAGTTGAGCACTTTCATAATTCAGGCTTTCTTCGAGCGTTTTTGATAGCGCGCGCAAGATAGGCGCGCGGGTTGCGGCTGTCAACGTCAAGCTCGGCCGAATGCGGATTAGGTCGGCTATTTTAGGGAAGGATCGAATTCACGACCGTAAATTCAGAACACAGACACTTCGCCGCTCTCTAAAACCTTCAATCGATTGGCCCACATTTTGAATTTGGCGAGAATTGCCGGCCCCCAACCGCGCGGTGGCACCACATTGGGGTCCATATTGCCGGTAAAATCGGCGTAATATCTTCGGTAATTCTGACTTCAAACCCCAGATTGGCGATAAAGGAGCGCGTTTGCTCAAGTGACCATAGTTTTGGTCGAATCGGTTCCTGCTCCAGCCAAGGGTCAATCACGCCGCCCGAGGTTTCGGACTTGGTGCCAGATAATCGGTCATCAACAATTGCCCATCGATACGTAAGCAGTTGTAAATGGAGGTAAGAATCTCTTCCTTATTATCCATCGCGAACAATGCTTCCTTCGAGAACACGGCGTTATAGCCGGCCTCCCGCAAGGATAAATTTTCCGGATCAAAAGTCTCAACCGTCCCTTTTCGGGTCAGGCCGGCAAGGCGGGATAGTTCCATTGCCCCTTCCGTGACAAGCGGCGAAATTTCGAACCCCGAGACCCTGCAGCGCCCGCGTTGTGCCGCCCAACCCGGCGCCGACATCAACGATCATCATGCTGGAATCAAGACCAAGCGGACGAATAAGCTCGACAACTTGCTCCTCGCCACCCGGTGACGTAAAGCCAGTGCCCTACACACCCTCGCTCATTTGCACCCGCGGATCAGACCAGATCGCTGAATCCCGGCCCATATGACCGAGTCCTTCAGCCTCTGTTTTCTCCACAAGTTCGACTTCGGGCTCGAGCTCGAGCTCCTCTTCAAAGTACTCGCCCTTCCACCAAGCGTGTAGGCGCTTCGTCAAATTGCTTGTTTTGGCCAAGTCGGCCGATAGATGAGGTAAGCGCGTGGTTAGGTCTGCACCAATAAATAGCGACGCCGATCCTATACCAGCGCGAATATACCAATAGTTACCTGGAATGCTTTAACAGAGTCTAAACATTAGCTCTGGAAATACACCCAGGGTATATTCCTATACTTTGCGGGTCAGGCTTGTGCGAGACCCTGACGCTGTTTGCCGAGCCCTTCAATTTCGAGTTCCATGACATCGCCTGCAGCCAGGAATTTCGGCGGCTTCATGCCCATTCCCACGCCCGGCGGTGTGCCTGTGGCGATCAGATCACCTGCTTCCAGCACCATGAATTGGCTCAAATACCATACCAGATGGGCGACACCGAAGATCATCGTGCTGGTATTGCCGTCCTGGCAGCTCTGACCATTTACCGAAAGTTTCATAGGCAAGGCTTGCGGATCGGGAATTTCATCGCGGCTAACCAGCCAAGGGCCGGTCGGGCAGAAGGTCTTGGCCGACTTCCCCTTGACCCAGGTTGGCCCGCGGTTGATTTGGAAATCGCGCTCCGAGACATCATTGACGACGCAATAGCCGGCCACATATTCCATCGCAGCCGCTTCATCGGCGATATAGCTCGCTTCTTTGCCGATCACCACACCCAACTCGACTTCCCAATCCGTCTTCACACTGGTGCGCGGAATGATAACCGTGTCATTGGGCCCACAATAAGAACTCGGCGCCTTGGTGAAGAGAATCGGCTCGGACGGTACATCCATGCCCGCCTCCGCCGCGTGATCAGCGTAATTCAGACCGATGGCGAGAATATGGCCGGGCCGCACGATGGGCGCGCCAATGCGCTCAGCATTGATATCGACGCTGGGAAATCCATCAACGCCTTCTTTCAGGCGCGCTTCAAGCGCCGCCATACCGCCAGCCGCCAGCCATGCGCCATCATATTCATTCACCACCGACGATACATCGATCACGGACCCGTCTGCCATGCACACCGCCGGCCGCTCCTGGCCCGGTGCGCCCACGCGCATCAACTTCATTCTATCGCTCCAATTTTCAGTCTAATTTCGAATGTAATTAGTCATTAATGTGACTTCGGGGAGGAAGGTATCTCCGGACCTCGACCCGCTGCAAGCTCAGATGCGGCGATATCGCTAATTACCATGAATCCCGGCGCGTGGGTGATGCAGATCTCCGGCTGCGCCCGCTTAATCGCCATTTGCGGCGTGACTCCACAGGCCCAGAACACCGGGACTTCTCCATCAGCAACGGGCACGGCTTCGCCAAAATCAGGCGCCATGAGATCAGCAACGCCGATCTCCGCTCCATCGCCAATATGCACCGGCTCGCCATGCGCACGTTCAAAACTGGCCGTAATCGCGACTGCCCGGCGCGCATTTTCTGGCGTCATCGGACGCATGGAGACCACGGTTGGACCACCAAATGGCCCGGCTTCGGCGGTTTGCAAATTAGAGACAAACATCGGCACGCCCATACCCAATTCAATATGGCGCAGCGGAATGCCACCTCCCAGCAAGGCCGCCTCAAAGCTGTATGAACAACCAAGTACGAAACCGACAAAATCCTGGCGCCACAAATCGCTGATATCGGTTACTTCTCGCTCAAGCTCACCGCGGCGATAAATGCGGTAGAGCGGCACATCGCTGCGCAGATCGAAATCCCCAGCCAGGCTGGGCAGTGCCGGATTACCCGGCTCGGAGACCGCAAGCAAAGGACAGGGCTTAGGATTAGCCAGGCAGAAACGGTGAAAATCGTCCGCCAAATCCGCCGGCAAAATAACTAAATTTCCCTGCACGCAAAGGGGTGCTGCACCTGCTGTCTGATCGCTGAAATCGCCGCTGCGAATTTTCGCCCGCAATGCGACCGCCTCTTGCCGTGCTGCGGCGCGCGCCGCCGCCTGTGATTCTAAATTACCCACTCGCCTCACCTCCCAATGTCCGTGTGCTCAAACTAAAATTTGCCGAACTTCAAATAGGCCTCTTTCGGGTCGACACCGTCAAGAATGGCTTTTCGCACCAAATTCTCAGTCTGCATCATTTTCCTGCGCTGCATAAACGAATTTCTCCGGCTCCACATCTGTACCCAAATCAACAACACGAAAGCCGGCACCCTCGAGAACCATGCTGACCAAATTCTTGCTGATATCGTGCAGGTCGCCCGATCACTACAGCGCCGATCGGCTTGATGTCGGTTTCGG
>CAUZTZ010000436.1:0-3228 GCA_963582805.1 Alphaproteobacteria bacterium | reverse complement strand
GATCGAAACAGCCGTCCTATCAAATGACCTTAACTCTTGTCGGCGGTGTCACCATCGACGCTGCCGACGACCACGGCGACATCGTCCTCGCCGCCGCCGATGTCCGATGTATCTTCCATCAGCCCATCATTGTTTTCATCATCATCATCGTCGGTTTCGATAACCGCCGCTTCGATCTCTTTGGCAGTTTCATCGCCGCCCTCTTCGGTCTCGGCGGGCTTTGGTTTCTCCGGGACGGGCTTGGGCGGCTCCGGCGCAGCGCGCCTCGCTTTGGGCTTGGGCGGAACGAACTCCGTCTCACAGGCGGGACACACCGGCTTTTTTTTCTTCAAGTCATAAAATTTGGCGCCGCAGCTTTGGCAGCTCAATTTTTGGCCCAGATCAGCTTTTGCCACTCCCAACTCCTTCATCGCCGGATTTAAATCCTGCGCCAAGTGCCATGTTGCAAACGCTCTGTCAAAACTAATTTTATCAAATTTTGCATCGGCGGCGGGCGCAACCGCCCCGCAAGGCTGGTTTGCGTAGCCGCCGCGTGCTAGAGAGCGCGGCAATTCAAACAACGACAAATAATGGAAGCTTAGGTTTGGCCGCCATAACCTCGAACCCGTCCAATGGCCTCAAAGGCGACGTGCCGGTGCCCGGCGACAAATCCCTGTCGCACCGGGTGTTGATGATCGGCGCCTCGGCGGTGGGCGAAACCGAGATTACCGGCCTGTTGGGCGCCGAAGATGTGATGGCGAGCGTAAATGCCTTGCGCGCCCTCGGCATCGAGATTAGCCAAGATACCAATAGCGGCGCGGCGGATCCCGTCTGGCGGATTTGGGGGCGCGGCGTCGGCGGCCTGGCGGAACCGGCAAGCGTTCTTGATCTCGGCAATTCCGGCACCGGCGCAAGGCTGCTGATGGGATTGGCCGCCAGCCATCCGTTTAACAGCGTAATCACCGGCGACGCCTCGCTGCGGGAACGCCCGATGGCGCGCATCACCGATCCTTTAAGCCGCATGGGTGCTAATTTCACAGGCAGGGAGGGCGGGCTTTTGCCGATTACCGTGCATGGCAGCGACCGGCTCCGGGGCGCCGAGGAAACCTTGGAAGTGGCCTCGGCCCAGGTCAAATCGGCGATTTTGCTGGCCGGCCTCAATGCCCAAGGCGAGACCACGGTGATCGAGCCGAACCCGTCCCGGGATCACACAGAATTAATGCTGCGCCATTTCGGCGCCGATGTCCGTACCACGGACCAGCCCGGCGGCGCGCGCCGCATCCGCCTCGCCGGCTATCCGGAACTGACCGGCGCCAAGGTGACGGTGCCCGGCGATATCTCCTCGGCGGCGTTTCCGCTGGTGGCGGCGCTGTTGGTGCCGGGCTCGAAAATTGTGTTGCGCCGGACCGGGCTCAACCCCTTGCGCGCCGGATTGCTGGACTGTTTGCGGGAAATGGGCGCGGCGATCACGGTCTCCAATGCCACCGATCAGGGCGGCGAGGCGTTTGCCGATCTGGCCGCCGAATATGGCCAGCTGAAGGGCATCACCGTACCGGCGGCGCGGGCACCCAGCATGATCGACGAATATCCGATCCTGGCGGTGGCTGCCGCGTTCGCCGACGGGATCACCCATTTCGAAGGCATCGCCGAGCTCAGGGTCAAGGAATCGGACCGCCTGGCGGCCATGGCGCAAGGCTTGGCCGCCTGCGGCGTCGAAGTGGAAGAGGGCGCCCATAGCCTGACCATTCATGGCCTCGGCGGCGCGCCAAAGGGCGGCGCGATGATCGCCACCAGGCTGGACCACCGCATCGCCATGGCCTTTCTGGTGCTGGGCGCGGCTGCCGAAAAGCCGGTAAGCATCGATGACGGCGCCACCATCGCCACCAGTTTCCCCGAATTTCTGGATCTGATGAACGGCTTGGGGGCGTCCATGGTAGCGGGCAGCGCGCCGCCGTGATCATCACCGTCGATGGCCCGGCGGCGGCTGGCAAGGGCGAGCTGACGCAACGCCTGGCGGCCCATTTCGGATACGCGCGGCTGGATACGGGCAAGCTCTACCGGGCGGTGGGTTTGAGGGTGCTTGAGGCTGGCGGTGATCCCGAAGATGAAGCGGTGGCGCTAGAGGCCGCCCGCGCACTCTCCAACGATGATCTTGAGGCAAGCGGCCTGCGCTCCGAGGAAGCCGCCCTCGCCGCGTCTCAGGTTGCCGCCATTGGGGCAGTGCGCGCCGTGCTTTTGGAATTTCAGCGTGGCTTCGCGGCGGCGCCGCCGGGAGGGCTCATGGGCGCCGTTTTCGACGGCCGCGATACCGGCACCGTGGTGATCCCGGATGCGCCCGCAAAGCTGTTCCTGACGGCCAGCCCCGAGGTGCGCGCCGCCAGGCGTGTAAAGCAGTTGCAGGAACAGGGAACGGAGGCTATATATGGCCGCGTTTTGCAGGAATTGAACGAACGGGACGCCCGCGACATGTCGCGAAATGTTGCGCCCCTAAAGCCGGCCGAGGACGCTTTGGTCATCGATACCAGCCATTTGGACGCCGACGGGGTTTTCGCCGCAGCGCTCGATTTCATTTCCTCCAAAGCGGCCGGTTAACGGTCCCAAATCGGGGTCCGGCGCAACCATCGCCGCCGTTGATCGAATTTCACCCCGTCATTGGGCGATTAAATGGCGGATTTGACTTTACCCAAGACCGCCGGAAAAAACCGGCTGGCCGGAATAGTAAGAGAAGAGGAAATCACCCATGGCCGAAGCAGCCGAAGATGCGGGCCTGCCCGTCTCCACCGAAAATTTTGCAGACCTGCTGGAAGAATCCTTTGCCGGCGACGCACGCCTGTTCGGCAAAGTGGTCACCGGCAGCGTCGTCTCCGTCGAAAATGATTTCGCCATCGTCGATGTTGGCTTGAAATCCGAAGGCACGGTGCCGATCCGCGAATTTCGCGGCGCCGACGGCGAGATCAATGTCAGCATCGGCGACGATGTGGATGTTTTTGTCGAACGCTTCGAGGATCGCAACGGCGTTGTCATCCTCTCCCGCGACAAGGCCCGGCGCGAAGAAGCCTGGACCGTCCTGGAAAAAGCCTTCGAAAACCAGGAACGGGTCAACGGCATCATCTTCGGGCGCGTCAAGGGCGGCTTCACGGTCGATCTGGCCGGCGCCGTCGCGTTCCTGCCGGGCAGCCAGGTGGATATCCGCCCGGTGCGCGATGCGTCCTCATTGATGGGCTCGCCGCAGCCGTTCCAGATTTTGAA
>CAUZTZ010000435.1:0-3238 GCA_963582805.1 Alphaproteobacteria bacterium | reverse complement strand
GGGTCAACGGCATCATCTTCGGGCGCGTCAAGGGCGGCTTCACGGTCGATCTGGCCGGCGCCGTCGCGTTCCTGCCGGGCAGCCAGGTGGATATCCGCCCGGTGCGCGATGCGTCCTCATTGATGGACTCGCCGCAGCCGTTCCAGATTTTGAAAATGGACCGCAGCCGCGGCAATATCGTTATCTCCCGGCGCGCCGTTCTCGAAGAAACCCGCGCCGAGGAACGCTCCGAGCTTATCTCCAACCTGGAAGAAGGCCAGGTCCTGGAAGGCGTGGTCAAGAACATCACCGATTACGGCGCCTTTGTTGATTTGGGCGGCATCGACGGCTTGTTGCACGTCACCGATATTGCCTGGAAGCGCACCAATCATCCGTCCGAGTCTTTGCAGATCGGCCAGACCGTTAACGTCCAGGTGATCCGCTTCAATATCGAAAACCAGCGCATATCGCTGGGCATGAAGCAGCTCGAATCCGATCCTTGGGATGGCGTCGAATTGAAGTACCCGATCGAAACCAAGTTCAACGGCCGCATCACCAATATCACCGATTACGGCGCCTTCGTTGAACTGGAAGAAGGCATCGAAGGCCTGGTTCACGTCTCCGAAATGAGCTGGACCAAGAAAAACGTGCATCCGGGCAAGATCGTTTCGACCAGCCAGGAAGTCGAGGTTATGGTCCTTGATGTGGATCCCACCAAGCGGCGCATCAGCTTAGGTCTAAAGCAATGCATGTCCAATCCCTGGCTCGAATTCCAGGACGACAGCAAGGTCGGCTCCACCGTCGAGGGCGAGATCAAGAACATCACCGAGTTCGGCCTCTTCATCGGCCTCACCGAAGACATCGACGGCATGGTGCATATGTCGGACCTGGATTGGGTGGTCGCCGGCGAGGAAGCCATCGCCGCCTACAACAAGGGCGACATGATCAAGGTGAAGATCCTCGATATCGATGTGGAAAAAGAACGCATCAGCCTGGGCGTCAAGCAGCTCACCAACGATCCGGTCTCCTCGAGCTTGGAGAAGATCAAAAAGGGCGATGTGGTTACCTGCAAAATCACCAAAGTTGTCGATAACGGCATTGAAGTAATGGTCGGCGACGATATTCCGGGCTTCGTCCGGCGCTCGGATTTGTCCCGGGACCGGTCCGAGCAGCGCCCCGACCGCTTTGCCCCGGGCGAAGTTGTCGATGCCAAGGTAACGTCGGTCGATCGCGCCACCCACAAAATCGGGCTTTCCATCAAGGCGCGCGAGGTCGAGGAAGAGAAGGTCGCCATGGCCGCCTACGGCTCGTCCGATTCGGGCGCGTCTCTGGGCGATATCCTGGGCGCCGCCTTGAAGGAAAAGAGCGCAGAACAAGCCGCCGTCGATGATGCCGAAGACGCCGCCGAAGACGCCGCCGAAGCCGAAGCCGCTCCGGCGGAAGACGCTGCTCCGGAGGAAGAAGCCGCTCCGCAAGAGGCAGCGCCGGAAGAGGCTGCTCCAGCGGAAGATGCCGCACCGGAAGAGGCGGACGCGGTGGCCGAGGTGGAAGCCAAGCCGGCCAAGAAAAAGGCGCCCGCCAAAAAGAAGGCCGCCGCCAAAGCCAAGGCTCCCGCCAAGAAGAAGGCGCCGGCCAAGAAGAAGGCCGCCGCCGAGGACGGCGACAGCGGCGAGGAATAGAGGCCCCGCCGGTCCCTTGGAAAGGCATTGCCGATGGCGCTTGAAGCCGACCGGTATTTCGACCGCCGCCGCCTGAAACGGCGGCTCGGCCTGTGGCGCGTGGCCGCCGTGGTTGCGCTTGTGGTTGCCGCCATCATCGCCTTTGGCCGCTTCGGCGATTCAGGTGGCGGCAATTCCGTCGCCACCCTCGACGTGACCAGCGTCATCTTCGATGATACCAGCCGCAACGATGCGTTACGCAAACTGGCCAAGAACGACAGCGTCAAAGCCCTTATTGTCCGCATCAACAGCCCCGGCGGCACCGTCGTCGGCGGCGAGGCCCTGTATTTCGGCCTGCGCGCCGTGGCCAAGGAAAAACCGGTGGTCGCGGTCATGGGCGAGGTCGCCACCTCGGCCGGCTATATGACCGCTATCGGCGCCGATTATATTGTCGGCCGGCGCTCGACGATCACCGGCTCGATCGGCGTTCTGATGCAAACCACCGAGATCACCGGGCTCTTGGCTAAGCTCGGCATCAAGGCCGAAACCATCAAAAGCGCGCCCTTGAAGGCGCAGCCCAACCCGTTGGAGCCCATGAGCCCGGCGGCGCGCGCCGCGGCCGAGAATATTATTGCCGACATTTATGGCATGTTCGTGGATTTGGTCACCGAGCGGCGCAATATGGCGCGGCCCGCGGTCCTCAAAATCGCCGACGGGCGGGTTTACACGGGCCGCCAGGCCCTCGGCAACGGCCTGATCGATGCCATTGGCGATATGGATACGGCGCGGCAATGGCTCGCTGAGCGCCGGGATATTGCCAAATCGCTGCCGCTCAGGCCCATGAAAATCAAACGGGATCGGGATTCTCTGCTCGAACGGTTTGGTGATTTGTTTGGAAAAACATTGTTTTCTGAACGACTTAGGCTTGACGGCGTGATCTCCCTTTGGCACCCTGCGCTCCGTTAGGTGGTAAAGTCCCGCGTTTGAGGGCTGGATACCTGACATCAGTTGCGGAACCTATTTGTGGCTGACGGTGGCAGGAAGAGATGACCAAATCTGAACTCATCGCGTACCTGGCTGATGAAAATCCGCATCTCTACCAAAGAGATGTCGAGCGGATTGTCACCACCATATTTGACGAGATCGCTGCTGCCTTGACGCGCGGCGACCGGGTCGAGCTTCGCGGCTTTGGTGCATTTTCGGTCAAGCAGCGCAACGCCCGGGTCGGACGCAATCCGCGCACCGGCGAATCGGTCAGCGTCGTCGCCAAGCGGGTGCCCTATTTCAAGACCGGCAAGCAATTGCGCGAAAAGCTGAACAACTGATTATCGTCTCCGCCCGCCAAGCCAAGCGGGCCATATCCGAAAGCGTATCGTTGCATATCGGCCGAGGACCTATACCAAATTGCATAAATAAACACCCGTTGTGATCTTCTTTCCCGTTTCCTCGGTAGGAGGGGAGGCGCAGGCGATGGCGTCCCATCGGTAAGCCTTCCCGACACCCCGGGCGGACACCTTCGGTGTCCCCCCTAACTATAATGCGGGGGCCGCGTTTGCGGCCGCCGGGCGGACACCTTGAGTTATAGCCCAAAGTGGTGTTTG
>CAUZTZ010000434.1:0-3247 GCA_963582805.1 Alphaproteobacteria bacterium | reverse complement strand
GCCGCCTTACATAAATCGGGTCGATACCATTCCCATACCGGAATTGATGATGTGCAAGGCGGCCGCTTTGACCACGCAAATCCGCATGGGCTCCGCGGTCAAGCTGGCGCATATTCAGCACCCGCTTGATGTCGCCATCCAGGCGGCTGTGACCGAACATCTTCTCGGCAAGGGCCGTTTTATTTTTGGCTTCGGCACCGGATTTCCATCACCGCTATTTTGCGAAGAGCGCGGCTTGAGCTTCGATGACCGCCACGCGCGGCTGCAGGAATCCCTGGAATTCATTATGAAGTGCTGGACCAGCGACGAGATATTCGACTGGGACGGCGACCATTGGCAAGCCAAGGGCGTGGTCGCCCTGCCCAAACCCTTGTCGGGCGCCGACATGCCGATGGTAACGGCCACCGATACCGAAGCCATCATTCAAATGTCCGCCGAACGGGGCTATGGAATGTTGACGGCGTTTCTGGAAAGCGCGGAGCGGGTGCGCGCCAAGGGCGATCAATATGAAAATTTTGCGGCGGCGGCCGGAATTGCCGGCGCGCGCAAGAACATCCTGGCGTCCCGGGTTGTCTATGTTGCGAACAGCTACGAAGAAGCTTTGGAAGACCTTCGCCCTTCGGTCACCTTTGAGACCAGCATCCAGGCCGAACGCGGCTTTCTTAAAGTTATCAAGAAGCTGCTCAATATTGACGTGCCCAACGACGAGCGGGCGATTGATGTGCTGGCCGAAGCCGGGTTCTATCTGCTTGGCGAGCCGGACCGCATCGCCGGTCAGATACGGGATTTATATGAGGCCTCCGGCGGCTTCGGCACGTTTCTTATGGTTGCGGGAAAAGATTGGGCGACTTCGGAAAAACGCGCGCGCTCCATGACCCGCTTCATGCAAGAAGTGGCGCCCCAGCTCCAGCACCTGGAACCGGAAGACGCTAACCGTTAGAGAGCCGCCTCACCCACCCTCGATCGCTTCGCGCTTGATCTCCAGGGCCAGCCAGTCTTCTTCCATGACGCTAAGATCGCGCTCTGCGGCGGCCAGTGCGGCGGCGGCGGCATCGAAGGCCTGGCGGTCACGGGCATAAAGATCGGTGTCCGCAAGGGTATTCTGCTGCCCCTCAATCTCGCCCTGCAATCTGGCCATTTCGTCCGGCAGGGTTTTGAGGGCGTGGGATTCTTTGAATGACAGCTTGGCCTTGGAATTGCGCGCGCCCAATGCTGCCGATGATTTGACGCCCCCCCTGCCCTTCGCTTTCGCCGCCTCAGCCCCATCGCCCGATTGCTGGGCGGCGATGTCCGAGTAGCCGCCGGCATATTCGCACCAGTGCCCGTCGCCCTCGAAGGCGATCACCGAGGTGACGATCCGGTCGATGAAATCCCGGTCATGGCTGACCAGCATCACCGCGCCCTGATAATCGGCCAGCATTTCCTGCAACAGATCCAAGGTTTCCAGATCAAGATCGTTGGTCGGCTCATCAAGCACCAACAGGTTCGACGGCCGCGCCAGGGCGCGCGCCAGCATCAGGCGGCCACGCTCGCCGCCGGACAATTCGCCCACCGGGGTACGCGCCTGCTCCGGAGCAAACAGGAAATCCTTCATATAGCTGATCACATGCCTATGTTGGCCGGCGACGCTGACATGGTCGCCGCTGCCGCCTGTCAACGCATCGGTAAGCGTCGATTTGGCATCAAGACTTTCCCGGGATTGATCAAGGGTCACCATTTGCACCGATGCGCCCAGGCGCACTGTGCCCGCATCGGGCTCGGCGGCGCCGGTGAGGATGTTCAGCAGCGTCGTCTTGCCGGCGCCGTTGGGCCCGACAAAACCGACCCGGTCGCCGCGCAAAATGCAACATGAGAAATCGTCTATTATTAAGGGCCCGCCATAGGTTTTGGAGATTCCCACGGCCTCTGCCACCAGCTTGCCCGATTGACCCGCCTGGGTGGGCGCCAGTTTCACATCACCCGTGACCTGGCGCAGCTCCCGCCGCTGCTGGCGCATCTCTATCAATTTGCCGAGGCGGCGCTGGTTGCGTTTGCGCCTGGCCGTGACCCCATGGATCAGCCAATGGTTTTCCCGATGAATTTTGCGGTCCAGCTTGTGCCGGTCAGAGGCTTCCTGTTCCAGGGTTTCATCGCGCCATTCCTCGAACGCGGCGAAGCCTTTATCGAGGCGCCGGATTTGCCCCCGGTCGAGCCAGACCGTGGCCTTCGACAGATTTTCCAAAAACCGGCGGTCATGGCTGATCATGACGATGGCCGCGCCGAGGCTTTGCAATTCGCCTTCCAGCCATTGGATTGCCGGCATGTCCAGATGGTTGGTGGGCTCATCCAACAACAAGATATCGGGCTTCGGCGCGAGGGCGCGGGCCAGCGCCGCCCGCCTGGCCTCGCCGCCGGAAAGCCGCGCCGGGGCCTCATCGCCGGCCAGCCCCAGCAGGCCAAGCAATTGCTGCGCCCGGTACGGATCATCGCCGGGCGCGAGGCCGTCTTCGGCATAATCGAGAACGCTTGCATAGGCCGACAAGTCCGGCTCCTGGGGAAGGTACCGAATGGTTGTGCCGGGCTGCACGAAGCGCTCACCGGCATCAAATTCGATCATCCCGGCAGCAATTTTCAGCAGCGTCGATTTGCCCGATCCATTGCGCCCCACCAGACACAGCCGCTCCCCCCGCGACACCACAAGCTCGGCGCCCTCAAGCAGCGGCGTGCCGCCAAAGGTGAGGGAGATATCGGCAAGGGTGAGGATCGGAGGGGCCATTGGGTGCTTGTATCCGGTGCGCGCCGAATAAAAAAGACCGTGGCCGCTAGCGGCGAAGTTTTATAGGGAAAATTGGGCGAATGAGGGGACTTGAACCCCTGTTCTAATAACGTCTGTTTTCTGCGGGTTACAGAGACATAAGTGTACCTTTTATGTACCTGTACCGCAAGGGTACACCGGTAACTAATATGGCCAATGCTGCCACTCTAACCGCTTCTTGCCAACATAGCTCGGTCGATTAGTGAGGTTGAGAATGAGGCCCGTACCTTAAAGGCTTCATGGGTCTTCTTGCTCTCAAAGAACTTGACCAAACCGACCCATTCTTCTTTAGCCCTTAAGTAATCCGCCCCAAGGCGTAATCCGTAGGCTACGAGCAGACCCACATTGATCACCGCCAGGAACATTTCAAGGGCAGCCGGTTGGTTTGAAAAGTCGATAGGCGCTCCAGGAATGGTCTTAATCGAGACGTTGAACACGCTCACTAACAAAGTA
>CAUZTZ010000433.1:0-3248 GCA_963582805.1 Alphaproteobacteria bacterium | reverse complement strand
GAAGAACTTGGCCGAAAGGATGGCATAGCGAGTAATTACGGCAACTTGGGCAATTTGTACGAAGCCCGAGGCGATATGGACGAAGCCTGCCGCCATTGGCGATTGGCGCTCGACCTGTTCACCGAGGTCGGCGCCCAACCCCAGATCGAGCAAGTCCAAGGCTGGATCATCGAGGCCGGCTGTGCGGAGGATGGCTAGGGGCGCGCCGCCGATACAATCCTCCGCCCTCAATCTATGAGTCCCCTCCCCCCAGCGAGGGGGAGGGTCAGGGTGGGGGGGAGCGGTAAAATCGAAGCCCCCAGTATTATAGCCTCCCCCCCCATCCCAACTTTCCCCCTCTAGGGGGGAAGGGGTTTAGGATTGGTGCGCCGATGGCACTTGCAATCCTCTGTCAGAAAACTATTTAAGTCTCTCTACTCTTGAACATTATGAATTCGAATCCGGGCCGCTTTGCGCCCGCCTCGGCGCTTGCGTTCGACGCGCCGAGAAACCGTTAGGAACCGTTAGGAACCGTTATAAATGCTCATGAACCGGTATGGTCGTTTTATGGAAAATATGTCGCAGCATTATGCGTCCCGCGCATGGGTCACGTGTTTTCGGGCGCCGGGATATGTCCGTGGAAGTATAGGAATGTATATAAATGATAATAATGTCTATGGTGATATCGGACGTCGCATGTCGCACCATTATGCATCCTGTGCATGGGTCGGTGGAAGTTGGCCGAGGACGCCGGGGCGGGAAAGTGACGGTGCCGTCGATCAAAGTCGCGGGCTGGCCGACCATGCCATCCCCAGCCCGCTAGAGTTTACCTCACCGGTCTTCTCTAATCATGTCCGCCGCTTTCTCCCCAATCATAATACACGGCGCATTGGTATTGCCGCCGACGATGGTCGGCATGATCGAGGCGTCGGCGACGCGCAAGGCTTCGATGCCATGTACGCGAAGCCGCGCATCGACAACCGCCATCGGGTCCGAGCCCATCTTGCAGGCGCCGACCGGATGGTAAATGGTGCCGCCGAAACCACGGATAAAGTCGCGCAGCTCATCGTCGGTCTGCACCATCTCGCCGGGCATCCATTCCGAGGGACGGTATTTGGCGAAAATATCGGCCTGGGTGATGCGCCTGGCTTCTTTGAGGCCCTTGAGGAGCACTTCCAAATCGGCCGGGTCTTCGAAAAAACAGGGATCGATCACCGGCGCATCGGCGGGATCATTGGAGGCCAGGGAAATCGTGCCCCGGCTTTTCGGGCGCAGCAAAACCGCCGAGCAGGAATAGCCGTGCCCAACTTCGATCATCTTCGGCGGCGGCGCCCGGTGGCCGGGGATGAAGACAATCTGGATGTCGGGCCGGTCGAGGCCGGTCGTGCTGCGGATGAAACCGCCGCTTTCGATAATTTGCGCCGAGAAAAAACCGCGCCGGCGGAACAAATAGTTGAACGCATCGAGGGCAAAAGAGGGCAGCTTGGGCCAGGAAAATCCCCAGGGGATGGTCGATTTGGTGCGCATGGCGGTAATGATGGCGGCATGGTCCTGATGGTTTTTGCCGACGCCGGGAAGATCATGCACAACGTCTATGCCGTGGGCTTTCAACTCGTCGCCTGCGCCAATGCCGGACAGCATGAGGATTTTGGGGCTGACGATGCCGCCGGCGGACAAGATAACCTCGCGCCTGGCGCTCAATTTGCGCCCGCCGATAATCTCGGCGCCGGTGGCGCGGCCGCCCTCGACAATGATGCGGGCCACCGGGGCATTGGTCATGACCGTGAAATTGCGGCGCGTCATGGCCGGGCGGATATAGGCCATCGCCGTGGACCAGCGGCGGCCGTTTTTCTGGGTCGCTTGATGGAGGCCAACACCGTCTTGGGTTTCACCATTGAAATCGGGGTTGTGCTTGTATTGCAGGCCCTCGGCGGCGGCGACAAATTCGTCGGTCAGCGGCGAGACGGTGCCGGGGAATGTGACGTTGAGCGGCCCGCCGGTGCCGTGATGGCCATCGTCTTGATACTGCTCGTTATGCTCGGCCTTCATGAAATACGGTTTTACGTCCTGCCACGACCAGCCGGCGTTGCCGGCCTTCGCCCAGTCGTCGTAATCCAGGCGGTTGCCGCGAATATAGACCATGGCGTTGATCGACGACGAGCCGCCGAGGGTGCGCCCGCGCGGCGTGTAGATAGCCCGGCCATTCATCGAGCTTTGCGGCTTGGTGTTGAAGCGCCAATTCAAGACTTTGTGCTGAGCCAATCTGATAATGCCGGTGGGGATATGAATGAAGGGCGAAGTGTCGGCGGGGCCGGCCTCGAGCAAACAGACGGAAACGTCTTCGTCCTCGGAAAGCCGGTTGGCGATAACGGCGCCCGACGATCCGGCGCCGATGACGATGTAATCGAATGTGGCTGTTTCGCTCATGGCATGACGCCTCCCCCGCTTGTCCGTATTGTCCGCTTTCGTTTCGCCCGTTTGTATCGCATTCTAACCAACAATAAGCCGGTTTAAACCCCTAAGGCCGGCCGCCGGCAGAAACAGAGGAGCCATCATGAAGGGCAAGATAGGACTGGAAGAGCATTTCGCGATCGAAGACACGATCATGGATTCCCACGGGTTCCTGCCGGAGGCAATCTGGCCGGAATTGAAAAGCCGGCTGCTGGATGTCCAGGAAAAGCGCCTCGGCTTTATGGACAAGTTCGATATGGAAATGATGATCTTGTCCCTGAACGCGCCGGCCATCCAGGCGATCCCGGACACCAGCGCGGCGGACGAGATTGCGCGCCGCTCCAACGATGCGCTGGCCGCCGAAGTGGCCAAGCGCCCGGACCGGTTTCAGGGCCTGGCGGCCTTGCCGATGCAGGATCCGGAACTGGCGGCGGCGGAATTGAAACGCTGCGTGAACGATCTGGGTTTCATCGGCGCGTTGGTCAACGGGTTCTCTCAGAAGGATGATCCCGATAGTTGCCTCTATTACGATCTGGAACAATATTGGCCGTTCTGGCAGGTGGTCGAAGAGCTGGACGTGCCGTTCTACCTGCATCCCCGCAACCCGCTTGCCAGCCAGTCGCGCATTTATGAAGGCCATCCGTGGCTGCTCGGGCCGACCTGGGCGTTCGCGCAGGAAACGGCGGTGCATGCATTGCGCCTCATGTGCTCAGGGCTGTTCGACAAACATCCCAAGCTGAAAATCATCCTCGGCCATATGGGCGAGGGCATCCCCTACAGTCTGTGGCGTATCGACCACCGCAACAGCTGGACCAAGG
>CAUZTZ010000432.1:0-3251 GCA_963582805.1 Alphaproteobacteria bacterium | reverse complement strand
AAGCGGTAGACGGGGAGATCAAGGCGATCGTCACCGAAGCCGCCGAGTTCGCCCAGCAAAGCCCGGAGCCGGAGCCGTCGGAGCTGTATACCGACGTGCTCGCCGAGCTTAGCGTCGTTGCGTAAGGGATAAGGGACAAAATTATGGCAACCGAAATACTGATGCCGGCTTTGTCGCCGACCATGACCGAGGGCACTTTGGCCCGCTGGCTGAAAGCCGAAGGCGATGCCATCGCCCCCGGTGATGTGCTGGCCGAGATCGAAACCGACAAGGCGACCATGGAGATCGAAGCTGTCGATGATGGCGTGCTCGGCAAGATAATGGTGGCCGAAGGCTCCGAAGGTATCCCCGTCAACACCCCCATCGCCGTGATCCTGGCCGAGGGCGAAGATGCCGCCGTCATCCCGCAACCCGCGCCCACGCCAGCGCCTGTGGCCACACAGGCGCCCGCTGCCGAGGCCGCGCCGGAAGCCGCCGCCGTGCCCCAGGCCGCTGCTATAATCCCGGCGGCGCCCGATTATGATGGGCCGCTCACCACCATCACCCAGCGCGAAGCCTTGCGTGACGCCATTGCCGAGGAAATGCGCACCGACGAGACCATCTTCCTGATGGGCGAGGAAGTGGCGCAATACGAAGGCGCCTACAAGGTCAGCCAAGGTCTTCTGGAGGAATTCGGCGACAAGCGGGTGGTCGATACGCCGATTACCGAGCATGGCTTTGCCGGGCTTGGCGTCGGCGCCGCGTTCGGCGGGCTGAAACCCATTGTCGAGTTCATGACCTTCAATTTCGCCATGCAGGCCATGGATCATCTGATCAATTCGGCGGCCAAAACCCGCTATATGTCCGGCGGCCAGATGGATTGCCCGATTGTCTTTCGCGGCCCCAACGGCGCCGCCGCCGGGGTCGCCGCCCAGCATTCCCAGTGCTACGCCAGCTGGTTCGCCCATATTCCCGGCCTGAAAGTGATCGCGCCTTATTCCGGCTACGATGCCAAGGGGCTACTGAAAGCCGCCATCCGCGATCCCAATCCGGTTATCGTGCTGGAAAACGAAATTCTCTACGGGCAAAGCTTCGATGTGCCGGAAGACGCCGATTACGTGCTGCCCATCGGGCGCGCGCATGTGGAATTGGAAGGCGCGGACGTCACCATCGTCGCCTATTCGCGGATGGTCGGCGTCGCCCTGGAAGCGGCCGCCACCCTGGCCGGGGAGGGGATTTCGGCGGAAGTGATCAATCTTCGCTCCTTGCGCCCGCTGGACACGGAAACCATTGTCAAATCGGTCAAGAAAACCAACCGCCTGGTCAGCGCCGAGGAAGGCTGGCCGGTCGCCGGCATCGGCTCCGAGATCGCCGCCATCGCCATGGAGCAGGCTTTCGATTACCTGGACGCGCCGGTGCAAAGGGTATGCGGCGCCGATGTGCCCATGCCCTATGCCAAGAACCTGGAAGCCATGTATATGCCGGACGCCGGTGACGTCGCCAGCGCCGCCAAAGACGTTTGTTACCGCTGATCCGAGGGGGCTCAGAAAATGGCTATACAAATATTGATGCCGGCTTTGTCGCCGACCATGACCGAGGGCACTTTGGCGCGCTGGTTGAAGGCCGAGGGCGATGCGGTGGCCGCCGGCGATCTGCTGGCCGAGATCGAAACCGACAAGGCGACCATGGAGCTGGAAGCCATCGATGAAGGCGTGCTCGGCAAGATCATCGTTGCCGAAGGCTCCGAAGGCATCGCCGTCAACGCCCCGATCGCGGTGCTATTGGAAGAGGGCGAGGATGCCTCGGCCATGGACACCCTGCCCGCCGCGCCAGCCGCGCCTCCAGCCGCACCGGAGGCAGCGCCGGACGTCGCACCGGACGTGGCACCGGAAGCGGCGCCCGAGGCCGCGCAAGGGCCCGCGCCCGAAGCAGCGCCGGCGGCCCAACCACCCGATGGCGCCCGTGTTTTCGCCAGCCCTCTGGCGCGGCGTCTGGCGGGCGAGGCGGGTTTGGATATCGCCGGCGTCACCGGCTCGGGCCCGCACGGGCGCATCGTCAAGGCTGATGTGGAGGCCGCCATCGCCGGCGGCGGCACGGCAACACCAGCAGCACCAGCCGCCTCATCGCCGGCGCAATTGCCGGCCACCACGGCTTCGGCCTCGGTGCCCGCCGAAATACCCGGCGCCGGGCCCTATACCGATATTCCGCACACCAATATGCGCCGGGTGATCGCCGAGCGGCTGACCGAATCGGCCCGCGATATCCCGCACTTTACGCTCACCGTCGATTGCACCATCGATGCCATGCTGGGCTTGCGCAAAGACCTGAACGGGCGCGCTTCGGAAGGCGACGGCGCTTACAAAATCTCGGTCAACGACTTCGTCATCCGCGCCGTGGCCCTGGCCATGCGCAAGGTGCCCGGTGTCAATGTCAGCTGGATGGCCGACGCCACCCGCCAATATATGGACATCGACGTGGCCGTCGCGGTGGCCACGCCGGGCGGGCTGATCACGCCGATCCTGCGCCGCGCCGATCAAAAGGGATTGGCCGAAATCTCCAATGAGATAAAGGACTTAGCGGCGCGCGCCCGGGACGGAAAATTGTCCCTGGATGAATTCCAGGGCGGCGGCTTCACCATTTCCAATCTCGGCATGTACGGCATCAAGGAATTTTCGGCGATCATCAATCCACCGCAATCGTGCATATTGGCGGTCGGCGCCGGCGAAGCGCGCCCGGTGGTGAAAGACGGCGCGCTGGGCATCGCCACCGTCATGAGCTGCACCCTTTCCACCGATCACCGCACCGTCGATGGCGCCTTGGGCGCCGAATTCATGACCGCCTTCAAGGCGATGATCGAAGACCCGCTGACTATGTTGTTGTAGGGGGCGTAATATGACGGAAGCTATCAGTGCAATTCTCGCCCGGTCCCCATGGCTTGCAATCCCAATCGCGGTCCTTGGAGTTGTGTGGATCGGAATCGAGTTTTTGGCAAATCAATCGGCCGAGATAGCCAATGAAAAAATAGAACTTACAAATCAGAGTTTAAAAATTGACCGACAGAGCCTCGAGGTCGCTACGCGAAAATTCGAGGCGAAGCGGCCATTCTTGGAACTGCAACTGCAGTACTGTGTCGACGCTACAGATGCGGCCTCCAATATAGCCACGAACACCAACTCCGTTGAAGTGGAAAAGGCACAAGAAGTTTTCTGGAAATATTACTGGGGCCGATTGGCGATCGTGGAAGACAGCGCAGTTGCAGGTGCGATGTATAA
>CAUZTZ010000431.1:0-3255 GCA_963582805.1 Alphaproteobacteria bacterium | reverse complement strand
CAGGCCGCCGCTTTGATAGAGGCCGAAATACATATGGACGCGCTTTTGGCCCTTGCCGCCCCCATCGCCCTGGCCACCGACCACAGCCCTGCGGTGCCGGTGCCGCAGCCAGGGCAACGCATTGCCGTCGCCCGCGACGATGCGTTTTCGTTTATCTATCCCAATGTGCTGGAGGGATGGCGCCGGGCAGGGGCCACAATCACCAATTTTTCGCCCCTCGCCAACGACGCGCCGGAAGCGGAGTCCGACGCAATCTATCTGCCGGGGGGCTATCCGGAACTTCACGCAGCACAACTAAGCCGGAACGAATTATTTCTCGATGGCCTTCGGAGGGCCGCGGCCGAGGGAGCAACCCTATATGGCGAATGCGGTGGCTTCATGGTGCTCGGTGAAAGCCTCGTCAACCGGGACGGCCAGCACTATGACATGGCCGGGTTACTGCCGATCCGGACCAGCTTCGCGGAACCCCGTCTGCAGCTCGGCTACCGTAAGCTGGCGCTTCACGACGATAGCTTCCTCGGCGAAAAAGGGGCCGAATACCGGGGCCATGAATTTCATTATTCCAGCCAAATCGGACCTGAAACCGCTACCGCTTTGTTTAAGGCGACGGATGCCGTCGATAAAGCGGTCCCGCTGGCCGGGTGCCGGATTGGCAATATCATGGGCGCCTATATTCATCTGATCGACCGGGTGGGTTAGCGCATCGCCCGGTAAGTTTTACTCAATAAAAGTCCCCTCACCCACTTCGGCTTGCCTCGGCTAAAGCCTCGGTAAGCCTGCGTACCCTCTCCCGCTCGCAGGAGAGGAAAGGGGCCCGCGACATGCTTGTGTCGTGGAAAGGGTGAGTGGCTCTGCCACCTATACTCAAATAGAATACGCTCTAATCTGCGCTATTCAATTCAAGGGCTCGGTCGAGCCGGTCAAACTCAGAATCGCCGCCAGGCAGACCAAAACGCAACCAGCCCGGTCGATCCGGAAATTCCCGCACCAGCACGCCGGCCTCAGCGAGTCTTTGGAAGTGCGCATGGGACCCATCGCATCGGACCAGGCGGTAAAGATCCGTGCCGCCGACGAGGTGGAAGCCGTGAGACAACAGGATGCGATCCAGCCGCTCACGCGATACCGCAAGCCGAGCCCGCGTCGCCTCGACCCATTCCGAATCGGCCAGGGCGCGGGTTCCAATTTCGATGGCGGAACCCGAAACCGCCCACGGTCCGAGACGCGCCGTCAAGGTGCCGATGAGGTCCCGATGGCCCGCTGCGAAGCCGAGGCGTAGGCCGGCCAGTCCAAAATATTTGCCAAAGGACTTGAGGACCAGCAGCGCTTCTTGTGACGCAGCGGAGGCGACGCTGATATCCGGCGCCACATCGGCAAAGGCCTCGTCAACAATGAGAAGGCCGTCTTTCGCCGCAAGGTTTGCCCGCACGGCCTCTAGTTCCCCTGGTTGGGTAAGCCGCCCATCGGGGTTGTTGGGATTGACGATCACAATTATCCCGGCATCGCCGATTTGATCGAGGGAGCCTATTTCCGAAACCGAATAGCCCGCCTGCCGCCAGAGATGGGCATGTTCACCATAGGTTGGCGACACGACGGCGACGTCGGCCCGCCCAACGATTTCCGGCAGCGCCTGCAGGATTGCTTGCGTGCCGGGCGCCGCACACAACCCTGCATCGGGCGGAATCCCATAGGCTTTGCGTGCAGCCGCCAGCAAACCCTCGATGGCACCCGACGACGGCAGACGCGCCAATGACTTTGACGAAACAGCAATATCGGGATAGGCGCAAGGGTTTATCCCGGTTGACAGATCGAGCCAGCCATCCTCCGACCGGCCCAAGCGAGCACTGGCTTCCGTGAGATCCCCACCGTGCACCGGCGTAAGTGTTTGTTTATGAATCATAGGCGCAGCACAGCCGGGATTAAGCCTTACAGGTTCAGATGAAGGGCATGGCTAGCGTACAGCTAAGAATTCGATAACGAAACCGGCGCCGGTTAACGCGGGCTCTTAAGCCGATGACAATGGTTAAGCGCCGTTAAGTATTTTGGGAAACGTAAAATTCACCGACAGATTAATTGGTAAATCCGGGAGTTTGGGGGCTTTTTATGAAAATGGGTGTAAAGTCCACCGATGCCCAACTGTTAATGGGGCGGTTTGAAGAGGCGCATTATAGATAGGGATAAGGCCGCCTACGGCACGGACCACGGCAGCGGCAACTACTCAATCCTGGTCGGTAGTGGGGTGAGCGGCGGCGTCTACGGCGAGATGTTCCCCGCCCGCGAAGCGGCGCCCGACCCGTCCGACAGCGAGTGCCAGCCGCCGCTCATCATCCCAGGCAAGGAGATTCTCGGACTGACCGCCTTCGACCAAATCTTCGGCGCGGCCAACGATTGGATCAAGCCCGGCGCCGGCTTGGCGGTCTTTCCGGCCCGCGCCACCGCGCCGCTGGAAAATGGCGTTAACCTGTCCGGATTGATGCTGTAGCCACGGGCACGAGAAGGTCCGCCGGGCCTATTTACGCTGGCAACACCCCTGCGATGCCTATTCCTTCGCGACGCCGCCATACTCTTGTTCGATGTGTTTCAATTCATCGTTTCCCTGCTGACTGTAGAATTGCCGGATTTCCTTAACCAACGGCTGTCTGCCCAGGTAATCTTCGGTTGTGCCGCTCTGCTTCAGCTCCTCCAGCAGCGAGAGCTGGGCACAAAGGGCCGCGATTTGGAGAGCACCCGGGACGACGGCGCAGCTGGCGCCCGCATCCTGGTACTGGCGCATCGTCATCCCTTGTGGCAGGACGCCAAACATGGGCTTGCCGGTGGCCCGGCTCAACTCTTGAATCTGCTCTAGCCCACGGGCGGAAAGCCAAGCGCCATCGGCGCCAGCCTCCAAGCAGGCAACGACTCTCTCTAGCTTTTCCCCCCAATCGTCAACGTCACATCGTGCAATGATCAACAAATTCTCATCGTCCCTGGTATCCAGGGCGGCACGGATCTTATCCACCATTTCGGCCCGTGTGATGAAGCTGCCGCTGAAGCCCATGTGGGTTGGCCGCTTAGGTGTGAGCTGGTCTTCGATATGGATGGCCGAAGCGCCCGCGCGTTCATATTCCTTGACGGTCCGAACGACATTCACCGCCCCGCCAAAACCGGTATCGGCGTCGGCAATTATGGGAAGATTCACACGATCAGCCAGCGCGGCGATACGGTCCGTCATTTCGGTCATGGTGAGGATTCCGGCATCGGCATAACCCGATGTCCGAT
>CAUZTZ010000430.1:0-3255 GCA_963582805.1 Alphaproteobacteria bacterium | reverse complement strand
GCTCCCCAAGTGATTTGTTTGGAATTGGGGCGCCCGTGCCCCAAGGACATTGGCCAACTGCCTATCAGTTTTAAGCCGTGACTACAATCGGCTCTAGCGGACCATGGGGAGTACGAAAAAGAAGGTGGTGCCGCCGCCGTCGTTGGCGCGAAAATCGATATGCCCGCCATGCTGATCAATGATCGATTTGGAGATCGAGAGGCCGAGGCCGGTGCCCATCTTGGCGCGCGTGTCCGATTGATCGCCTTGGGTGAAGCGCTCGAATATGGCGCCCCGAAGGCCTGCATCGATGCCCGGACCACGGTCCGATATTTCGGCGCGGGCGAGGCCGGCCATTTCATATACGGAAATTTCAACCGTGCCGCCGGGCTCCGAGAATTTGGCGGCGTTAGAGAGGATATTGGCGATAACCTGGCCGATGCGCATACCATCACCGGTAACGTTGACCGGCTGGGTGGCCCGGGTCATGTGGAATGTCACGCCGGTGGTTGCGGCGAAGCCCCGGCATTCGGCAATGGTATCGGCGGCGAGGGCCGCCAGATCAAAGCGTTTGCTCTGAAACCGCATGGCGCCGGAGCGCAGTTTTTCAAAATCAAGGATATCGTTCACGAGATTGGTCAGCCGGTCGGTGTTGCGTTCCGCAAGCTCCAGAAGCTCCCGGGATTGTTCCGACAAATCGCCGCCGGATTTTTTGGATATGAGGCCGAGCGAGCCCTTGATCGAGGTCAGCGGCGTGCGCAGCTCGTGACTGACCACCGAAACGAATTCGGTTTTCAGGCGCTCGACCTCTTTCAGGCGGGTGATGTCCTGGCCGATGAACAACAGCTTGTTGACGCCGCCGTCTCGGACATATTCGCCGGCGACCAGCATGTCCCGCTCAGCGCCATCGCGGGTGCGAAACCGGGTTTCGATCCCTGCAACTTCGCCGTCGCGCTCAAGCGCCTCGATAAAGGCGGCGCGGTCTTCTGGATTAGCCCAAAGTTCCAATTGCAGCGACGATTTTCCCATGGCGTCTTGGTGGCTATAGCCTGTGAGGGCCGTCCAAGCCCGGTTGACATCGTAGTGACGGCCGTCTTTGGGATCAGAGAGCGTCATCAAAACCGGGCTGTTGTGAAAAGTCCTTAAAAAAATAATGTCGTTGGTATTGCGTTCGTCGAGCAGCCTGGATCGTTCGCTGCTGAGCGACAGGGTTTGCTTCAAAGACGCATTGAACGAACGCGCCAGGGAGCCCAGAAATACCACGAACAGGATCAGCATGGCGCCCATGACCAGCGGCAGCTCGCCGGGCTCGATCAAAAAGCGGAAGATCAACGGCGCCAGCATGGGCAACACGAACGCAAAATAGGCAGGCAGCCAGGACGCCGCCATCACCACCCCGCCGGCAGCCAATCCGCCCGCGACGAAAGCCAGGAAGACCTGCAATTGTATGGCATCAGGGGGGAACATGATGACCGCGCCGATACCCCAGACGGCGCCTGTCAGCCCGGCGCCGAGGGTGAACCATCGCGCCCACGGCACGCCCGCATCGAATTCATCCGCCGCTGCCCGGCTGGCCGCAATGTGCAGAAAGCGGGCGCCGTTGAGGCCGAGAAGAATCGCCAGCCAGGCGAACAAGACCGGCGCCTCGACGGCGCCGCGCATGACATAGGTGACGGCCCCGGCCAGGATGCAGTTGGCCAGCAACGCGGTGCGCGCATTTTTGCGCAGCATCCGGGTCTGAGCCAAAAGGATGGCATCCCCTGCGCCAGGGTTGCCATTGGCGTAGCCGATGCTGGCGGTGTCCAGATGTGCGCTATCGGGCTGCATGAACGAAAATTATAGCGCCGCCATGTGTCGCCGAATTAAACGAGATGTGAACGGGATGTGAAGCGCGCCTCAGTCGCCGGCGCCGAATGGTTTCAGCGCGGCGAACAGAAAATCGGCAACCCTTTGCGATCCCGCCGGGGTGGTATGCAGGGGATCGTAAAAATCGCCGTCCTGGAAGCGGACTTCGGCGGCAAGATCGATGCAGCGCAATTTTTGCGCGGCGCAGACGGCGCGGGTAGCATCGTTGAACAAGCCGATGGTTTTTAATGCCTGATCGGATATTTCGGGATTTAAGGCAATGTCTCCGGGCTGAACCAATTTTTCCAGGCTGCCGCCCAGGGATCGGAACGCGCCGATGGGCTGGGTCACGAACACCGGCTCGGCGCCAAAGTCCCGGATGGCGGCGGTCAGGATCACCAGCCGCTCGCCATAGTTCCGGAGGCGTCCGGAATATTTGGCTCTCAGCCCGATGCGGCCTATGAACGTGTTGACCGGCTTCCAAAGCCCGGTCTTGAACGAATTGCCGCCATGCATGAGTTTCGCGCTCCGGGCCCGCCAGGCGCCGCGCACCCGGCGGAACTGGTTATAAAAGACGCTATGGTTCATCACGTAATGGCGCACCCGGCGCATCGGTTCTGGCGAGCGCATAGCATCCAACTTGCTGGCGTCATCTCCGGTCACGGCGGTGTCGTTGATGCCCACATAGGCAAGCACCATCTTCGGCTTAAGGCCGGGAATATTGGGAAACCAAAGCTCGAACGCCTTGATGTGGCCGCGGCTGGATTGGCCGTCGACGCCGCCATTGGCTATGCGAACCGATTGGCCGGCGGCGGCGAAGTTGTCCGCCAGGCGCTGGGTCCAGATTTCGGAATCGTCGACAAAGCGCTCGTTGGTGGTCGAGCCGCCGATTGCCAAGATATCGATTTTGGCCGGGTCGCCGCCATAATCACCGCGTAGGCCATGGCGGTCGCGGCTATAACTGATCGATCCCCGGCCGGGCATGAACTCGGAGATATCGAGGACGTGCCGCTCACCATGGCGGATATTCAAAAAGCCGAAATCGGGTCCGAATATCCAGTTGCCGAATATCAACTCGGCAATCACCGACACGGCGATCAACAGGCCGATATTGGCGGCGATGATCCTGACCGCACGCCGAGCTCGCGACCGGGACCGCCGCCGCCGCCTCATTCCGGTTGCAGCGTCATGAGGCGCGCATGGAAGGCGTCCAGAAACGGCTCGAACTCCTGGTGCGGGGATGTGACCGCGAGCGAGCGCACTTTATAGAGATCGCCTTGCCCGGCCTGGGTTGGCTCGATGCCTGCCTCCAAAGCGCGCGCCAGATCCAGAAGGATGCGCCTGGCCGTGATCACCGGAGCGTCGGAGGCAACCAGCCGTTCGCGGGAACGGTCGACGATGCTGCCTTGGGGCTCGCCCGGGCTTGCGGGC
>CAUZTZ010000429.1:0-3281 GCA_963582805.1 Alphaproteobacteria bacterium | reverse complement strand
CTTCTTCCTGCGCAACCTCATTCGCGAATATGGCGGATCGATCCTCTGAAAACCGGTCGCCGCTGAGCATCAAGAGCGATGGGGAATGGGTGGCAATCCGTTTGACGCCAAAAGCGTCCGCTAACCGGGTGAGCGGAATTATGAGCGAAGCCGATGGCGGTGCCCGCATTAAGGTATCGGTGACGGCGGTTCCCGAAAACGGCAGGGCCAACGCGGCCTTGATCAAACTTCTGGCGCGCCAATGGAAGACCGCGAAATCAAACATTTCCATCATCCGGGGATTGACCGGGCGGCGCAAAACCGTTTTGGTCTCCGGCGATCCAAAACAATTGTCGATCCGGCTGCAAGCATGGCTCAAAACCTTAGCCACCAATGATTGACCCATAACCGTTAAAGAGGAGACGGCTTGATGGCCGAAGCGAAGCGAATTGACGGCAAGGTGTTTGCCGACGGCCTGCGCGGCCGCGTCGCCGAACAGGTGCGCGATTTGAAGGAAAACCACAATATCTCGCCGGGCCTGGCGGTGGTGCTGGTGGGCAACGATCCGGCGTCCGAAATTTATGTGCGCAACAAGAACAAGATGTGCGCCGAGGCCGGCATGAAATCCCTCGAACACAAGCTGCCGGACGAAACCACCCAGAAAGAATTGCTGACCCTGATCGATGGCCTCAATAGCGATCCCGCCGTCCACGGCATCCTGGTGCAGCTACCCTTGCCGGGTCATATCGACGAACAAGCAGTGCTGGCGGAAATCGATCCGGCCAAGGATGTGGACGGCTTTCATATATTCAATGCCGGCAAGCTGGCCACCGGCGCGCCGGGCCTGGTGCCGTGCACGCCATTGGGTTGTCTGATGCTGATCAAGGATCAACTGGGTGATGATCTGTCGGGCAAGCGGGCGCTCGTGCTCGGCCGCTCCAATATCGTCGGCAAGCCGATGGCGGCCTTGCTTTTGCGCGAACACTGCACCGTTACCATCGCTCATTCGCGCACCCAGGACCTGGCCGAAGAATGTGCCCGGGCCGATATTCTGGTCGCCGCCGTGGGGCGCGCCAATATGGTCAAGGGCAATTGGATCAAGCCGGGCGCCACGGTTATCGATGTTGGCATCAACCGGCTGCCGCCGGACGACGAAGGCAAAAGCAAGCTGGCCGGTGATGTGGATTATGGCGAAGCGGTCCAAGTCGCCGGCGCGGTGACGCCGGTGCCGGGCGGCGTTGGACCGATGACCATTGCGTGCCTGTTGCGCAATACTGTTGTTGCGGCCTGCGCGCAGCACGATATTGAAGTTCCGGACGTCTAATCAAAACAAATGGGGGCGAAGTCAATGGCGGAAATAATAGCGGCGGGCCCGGACCAGATTTACCGCGATAATCTGGAAAAGGGCGCGTTCAAAATCCAGCAATGCGCAAGTTGCGAGAAATATGTGTTCTATCCGCGCCATCTTTGCCCCCATTGCGGATCAGCGTCGCTGCAATGGAAATCCGCCAGCGGCCGCGCCCAGGTCTATTCGACCACCGTGGCGCGGCGCCGGCCCGACCGGGGCGGCGATTACAATGTCTGCATCGTCGAGCTGGAAGAGGGGCCGCGCATGACCTCACGCGTTGAGGGTATCGATCCAGATCAAGTCACAATCGGCATGGACCTGACCCACGCCATTGCCGACGGCGGTGATGCCGGCCCGTTCATCGTTTTTAATCCCGTCAAATCGGCGGAGGACTGATCCATGCGCGGCAAAACAGCGATCGTCGGCGCCGGCCTGTCGGAGTTTGGCGAAGTTCCCGGCTGGGGCCATTTCGAATTGATGGCGCAAGCGGTCGAGCGCGCCCTGGACGACGCCGGCCTCAAAAAGAACGATATCGATGGGGTGTTCGCGGCGCTTAGTCCGGCTGGATTGGTGTCGGCGACCGTGTCTGAATATCTGGGGCTGCATCCCAAAGTGCTGGAGGGCACCATGCTCGGCGGCTCGTCGTTCATTAATTTCGTGCAATGGGCGGCTTTGGCCCTGGACGCCGGGCTTTGCGAGGTGGCGTTGATCACCTATGGCAGCAACGCCCGCTCCGGCGGGCGCCGGCCGGGCGGCATGGTGCCGACGCCGTACGAAGCGATTTACGATATGCGGCTGGTCAACGGCTATGCCCTTGCCGCCGCCCGTCACATGCACCAATACGGCACAACGCGCGCCCAGTTGGCCGAGATCGCGGTGGCGGCGCGCGGCTGGGCGGGGAAAAACCCGAAAGCCATGATGCGCGATCCGCTCACCATCGAGGATGTTTTGGGCGCCCGCATGGTGTCCGATCCGCTCACCGTATCCGATTGCTGTCTGATCACCGATGGCGCCGGGGCGCTGATCATGACCCGCGCCGACCGGGCCAAGGATTTTCCCAATAAGCCGGCCTATGTGCTCGGCGTTGCCGCCGATGCCAGCCACGACCAGATCGCCCAGATGGAAGATTTGACCGTGACCGGCGCCGCCCGCTCGGGCCCGCGCGCCTATGAGATGGCGGCCATGGGGCCATCGGATATGGATGTGCTGGAGCTTTATGACGCCTTCACCATCAACACCTTGTTGTTCCTGGAAGATCTGGGGTTCTGCAAAAAAGGCGAGGGCGGCGGCTTTGTCGAGGGCGGGCATATCGCGCCCGGCGGCGGATTGCCGGTCAACACCAACGGCGGCGGCTTGTCCTGCGTGCATCCCGGCATGTATGGCATATTCCTGCTTGCCGAGGCGGTCGAGCAATTGCGCGGCACTGCGGGCGCGCGCCAGATAAAGGGTGCCGAAACCGCCCTGGTGCACGGCAACGGCGGCACCTTATCGACCCAGGTGACGGCGATCCTCGGCACCGAAGCGGCCCTTTGATTGCCGGCGGTAACGAAGAATTTAGGATGCCACGGGATATATGCTATATTAGGGATTGGGGTGCGGATTGCCGGGCGGAGATAAATGGACGACGTAGACACTGCGAACGCTGCGGAAACCATCGAACTTGGAGATATTTTATCGACCATCGCTTCGGTGCCGCCGGACGCCGATAAAGATACCCTTGTCGCCGCCATCGATCAGACCGTCGACAGCGTCATCGCCGGCATGGACAGCCTGGATGGCGAGGAACCGCCGCCGGACCTGTTGAAGGCGGCCCAGGTAACCATCGGATTTTTGCAGGCTTGCGGCGAGCTGGGCGACGATGATTTCCGCGCCCACATCAAGACCCGCGCCGGCGAACTACAGGAAGAGTTCGTCGCTGCCGCCGGCGCCGCCGAGGAGGTGGAAAAACCCACCC
>CAUZTZ010000428.1:0-3299 GCA_963582805.1 Alphaproteobacteria bacterium | reverse complement strand
GCCCGCCGCCCGCCGCCAACGGATTTGGCGCCCAGCCGGCTGCGGCCAGCCAGAGGCCGGGCAAGGACTTCGCCGCCGCCGGTATGTCCGCCATGCCCAATATTTCGCCGGAGAAGGCCGCCGGCATATTGGACCGGCTCACCAAATATTCGCCCGCAACGGCGCCCGACCTGCAGGCGCTGGCCAATTTCGATACCGCCGCCGGATCGCCCGCTGCCACCTTGGCGGGCGCGCCGGTGCAAGCCGCCGTCCGGCCGAACAAACCCCTCGCCCTCGATCCCAAATATGCGATCGACGAAAAACCGGCCGCCAAGCCTTTACCCCGGCGCCCGATGACGCCGATCGCGCTGGCGCCAGCGGCCATCGAAGTTGCCCTTGCACCCCGCCCGGCCGGCGCGGCGCAACAATTGGCGGCGGTGAGCCAGGTGCTGGCCGACGCCAAGCAGGACTGGCTGACCCAAAACATGATGCAAGCCCTCGACAAATATGAAAGCGGCCGCCGCCTGCAAAGGTTTCCTTCGGCGCCGGGCAGTTCGGTTCTGCGCTGACCTCAATTTCTGGCTAGGGAATTTTGGACGCCGGTCCGCACTCCGCTCTATACTCCGCGCATGGATTTAATCGTCAAACCCGATGGCTGGCTGCATCTCGGCGGCGCCCGGTATCGATGCGCCCTTGGCCGCACCGGTATTATTGGCGAAAAAAAAGAGGGCGACGGCGCCACCCCGGCGGGCCGCTTTGCCCTGCGCCGGCTTTATTACCGGGCCGACCGCATGCCGCCGCCGAAGACACGCCTGCCGGTTTCGGTGATCGGCGAAAGCGATGGCTGGTGCGATGATCCGGCCTCGGCCAGTTACAACACCCTGGTGCGGCTGCCCCATGATGAAAGCCATGAAAATCTTTGGCGCAACGACGGGCTCTATGACATTGTTGTCCAGATCGGCCATAACGACGATCCCGCCGTACCCGGTTTGGGCAGCGGCATATTCCTGCATGTAGCGGCGCCGGACTACGTGCCCACGAGAGGCTGCGTCGCGCTAAGCCTCGATGATTTAAGATCGGTGATCGCCGCATCCGATACCGGGACCAGCCTTCATATTATGCGGTTGAGCTGAGCGTGCCCGCGGTCCGGCCATAGTCCTGGCGTGATCCGAATATGGCGGTGCCGACGCGCACCAAGGTGGCGCCGAACTGCACCGCGGTTTCGAAATCGGCGCTCATGCCCATGCTCAATTGGGCGAGGCCGTTGCGCCGGGCGATCTCGGCCAGCAGGGCGAAATGCATGGCCGGTTCTTCATCGGCCGGCGGAATGCACATCAGGCCGATGACCGGCAATCCGTGCTGGTCCCGGCAGGCCGATATAAATTCGTCGGCCTCGGCAGGCGTCACGCCGGCTTTCTGCGCCTCTTCACCGGTGTTTATCTGGATCAGGCAATCGGGGCGCCGCTGCGCCTCGTCCATATGGCGAGCCAGGGCGGCAGCCAGTTTGAGGCGGTCGAGGGTTTCGATCACATCGAACAGGCGCACCGCAAGGGCCGCCTTGTTGCGCTGCAACGGGCCGATCAAATGCAGCCGGCATTCGGGAAATTCCTGCCGCAGTTCTGGCCATTTGGTTTCCGCCTCCTGCACCCGGTTTTCGCCGAATATTCGCTGCCCGGCGGCAATCGCTTGGGCCACAGATTCCGGCGGATGGGTTTTGGTGACGGCGACCAGGCGCACGTCGCCGGCAACCCGGCCATGGGCGGCGGCGGCATCATCGATGGTCTTTTTGACCTGGGCCAGATTCTGTGCGATGTCGGTTTGCATTTTATATCAACCGGCGAGCCTTGGAGTTGGAAAACAATGGGGTTCGGGAACATATTTGGCCAGCGCAGCATGACGCTATCAGATTATGCAAGGCGGCTCAATTTCAGAAGCGGCTGCGCCCATTTGCCGGCGGCGATTTTGATGACCGATTTCGCGCGGCTGGCTGATCCGGGCCCATTGCTGGGCGCACTGCCCGCCGGCGCATTGGTGCTCTACCGGAATTACCAAAGCCCAAACCGAGCCCGGGAAGCGGTGGCCCTCAAATCCCTTTGCCGCCGGCACGGCCTTAAGCTGATTGTCGCCGAGGACCCATGGCTTGCCTATGCGGCGGAGGCCGATGGATTGCATTTGAGCGAGCCGACGGCGCGCCAATCGGGCCAGGCCTCGGCCGCCAAAATGCGCGCCGGCGGATTGTTGACCGTCGCCGCCCATTCGCCGGCGGGGCTGATGCGGGCAGCGGCTTTGGGCGCCGATGCGGCATTGTTGTCGCCAGTGTTCGAAACCAAAAGCCATCCGGGCGCGGACCCGCTGGGCATTCTGAAGTTCGTTGCCTGGGGGCGCCGGGCGCCGCTTCCGGTTTATGCCCTCGGCGGTATCGATGCCGGCAACGCGGGGCGCCTGATGCATTCCGGCGCCGCCGGTATCGCCGGCATCGGCGGCTGGGGGCAACCATGAGCGCGGCCGCCGACGACGTCCATGCTGGGATTGCCGAGGGCGGCGCCGCAAATCAGGCGGGCGATTTCGAGGCTGCGGCGGCTTCCTTCAAACAAACCTTGCGCCTGGCGCCCGGCAATTCGGAAGCGGCGTTTGGATTGGCCGCTGCCCTTAGGGCGCTCGGCGACTACCAAGAGGCGGAGCGCTTTTACGAGCAAGCGCTGGCCATCAATCCGGCGCCGGCGGAACCCTATTGGGAGCTCGGCTATACGCGCGAAATGCTGGGCGACGATCAGGGCGCGGCGGCGGCCTATAAACAATGTCTGGCTCGGGATGCGGGGCACGGCGTGGCGCGGCATTTGCTGGATGCTTTGCTCGGAACCACCACCGACGCGGCGCCCAATGACTATGTCGCCGCCCTGTTCGACGACTATGCCGAGGATTTCGAACGCTCCATGTCGGAGGATTTGCACTACAGCGTGCCGGCCTCCATGGCAGCGAAACTGGCGGTGATTTGCAGCGCGGATGCCGCGAGCCCGAGGCGCGTGGACGCGCCGCAATTTCGCCGCGGCCTTGATCTTGGCGCCGGAACCGGATTGACCGGCGCCGCCATCGCAGCCTTTGCCGGAGATTTGCACGGCGTTGATCTGTCAGTGGAAATGCTGGAATTGGCGACGGCGCGCGGCATTTACGCCCAGACCTTCGTTGCCGACATGACCGAATTTTTGGGCGAGCCCATGCCTGGCGCGCACCGGAATTACGATCTGATGGTCAGCGGTGATGCGCTGGTCTATGTGGGTGATCTGGCAACCCTGTTTGGCTGCGCGTGGCGGCGCCTCAGC
>CAUZTZ010000427.1:0-3300 GCA_963582805.1 Alphaproteobacteria bacterium | reverse complement strand
GGGCTTGTTGCATGTGCGACATATATTGTCCGGCGCCGAAATCGCCCCAGGGATCGATGCACAAAATTTCCGCCGCCTGCCCGTAGAGCCGCTCCGCCGCGCCGGCCCAGGTCAACAGCGACGCGCCCATATAGGAGCCGATCTCCAAAATACGCAAAGGCGCCGGCGTGGCTTTTGCCAAATCCACAACCGCCGACATATAGACTTGGCGCGCCGGCGCATGGGCACCCTGGATGGCGCCTTCACCAAAGACATGGGGCTGGGCGGCGAAATCGTCGCGCAGCTTTTGTATCTCGGCATTGCCCGGCTCGATGCGCAGCGCCCGCATATGGGCGTATTTGGCATCATTGATGCGGCCCATGGCGAAATTGGCGGTGGCCAGGTTGGCCCAATAATCCACATTGCCGGGTTTGAGAAATAGCGCGGCCTCGAATTGGCGCACCGCGTCTTGCTTGCGCTCCGAGTTCAGATACAAAAGCCCCAATCCGAAATGGGCGTCGTCGCGCATCGGATGCGTGGCCAGGAAGGCGTTATAGTGGCCTTCCGCCGCATCGGTATTACCGCTCATATGCGCATCGATGGCGGCGTTGAATATCTGCTCGCCGGTTGCCATGGGCGCCCACCTGTTGCTTATTCTGATTGCCGCCAGGGTAGGCCGCCAATCCTTAATAAGCGCTTTATACCAGCGCCAGTCGTTGGACGGCTCGGCCGCCTTTGGATGCACTTGTCGGAAGCCTCCAAAACCCTCGCCCAATCGGTTGATCTCGAGCCGCTCATCGACATGATCGACGCGGCGGCGGCTTAAGCGCCGCTTAAATATTCCGCAAATCGGGCGCCCAAACACCCGGCGTAGGCGATGCCGGCGGTGGCCTGGTCCGTGGTGCCGGCGGCGGCGCCTAAGGCGGCGTCATATTCGGCGCGGCAGGGAGTGTCTTCGGGTTTCAGCCCGGCGCCGGCGACGGCGGCCTCGAACGCTTCCAGCGCTTGTTCCAGATTGGCGTATTTGCTGTCCGAAACCTCTACGCCGGGGGGCGTTGATTGCAGCTTGGCGACCAGCACATATTGCAGTTTCTTGGCGGCCTCGACCACGTCGCCGTTGCTACCCTCGGCCACGCCGATGGTGGTTTTCAAAACCGCCAGCGCCGAGCCGCACTGATCTTTGATGCTTCCGGTCATGGATATCGCCTTCTCTTGGGTGGGCTCATCAACACTATGCGCCCCAGGGGTCATATTGCAATCGGGCCCCTGTTAAACTATGTGTTGTCCCCGGCCACGCTTCACAAGGGTTTCGTTCCATGCGACGACGGTGTTTTTTCAAGATGTAAGAATTCGGGCCCCCGTGGCGCATGTTTGCAATGGCAAGGGTGTTCTCTTTTGGGAGGCACCCTTTTTGTATGCGCATTGCCGCCATTGCCAAAGCCGGCCGGGCGGTTGAGGATAAGACCATGACGGCGAAAATTTTTATCGATGGCGAGGCCGGCACCACCGGCCTGCAAATTCTGGACCGGATGCAAGGCCGCGCCGACATCACATTCACCCATCTCGGCGATGATCGGCGCAAAGACTTGAATGCGCGCCGCGACGCCCTCAACGGCGCCGATATTTCCATCCTTTGCCTGCCCGACGATGCCGCCCGGGATGCGGTGGCTTTGGTCGAAAACAGCGCCGCTTGCATCATCGATGCATCGACCGCGCACCGGACGGCGGACGGCTGGGTCTATGGTTTCCCGGAATATGACGACGGTCAGGCGGATAAGATCAAAAGCGCTGCCCGCGTCACAAACCCCGGCTGTTATGCCATCTCCTCGATCTCGATCCTGCATCCGCTGGTAAGCAATGGATTGTTGCCGGGCGATTATCCGGTCACCATCAACGCGGTGTCGGGCTATTCCGGCGGCGGCAAGTCGCTGATCGCGGCGTTCGAAGATGAAGGCAGCGCGAACCACACGGACAGCAACTTTTTCCTCTATGGCCTCGGGTTCGAGCATAAACATACCGAGGAAATCCGCATCCTCGGCGGCCTCTCAAACCGGCCTTTATTCATGCCGTCCGTGGGCCGCTATGCGCAAGGCATGATTACGTCGGTGCCGTTGCAGCTATGGTCGCTGCCGGGCGCGCCGGGCCCAGCCGATATCCACGAAGCCCTGGCCGCGCATTACCGGGACGGCACGGTGCGCGTCGCGTCCCTGGCCGAGGCGCAAGCGGTGAACGCGCATCTTGATCCCGAAGCGCTCAACGGCACCGACGAGATGATCCTTTATGTGTTCGCCAACGAAGCAAGCGGCCAGGTGGTGGTCTCGGCATTGCTCGACAATCTCGGCAAGGGCGCGGCCGGCCAGGCGGTACAGAATTTGGACTTAATGCTGAATAATATTTAGGGAGGCAAAAGAATGGAAGGCAAGATCGGACTGGAGGAACACTGGGCGATCCCCGACACGCTTGGGGATTCGGAACGGCTGGTAGGCACCTCGCCCGGCTGGGACAACGTGCGCCGCCGGCTCCTGGATATCCAGGACGAGCGGCTGCGCGAAATGGATAGCCACGGCATCGAGCTGACCATCCTGTCCCTCAACGCGCCGGCGGTCCAGGCGATCCTCGATCCAGGGCAAGCGATCGATACGGCGCGCAAGGCCAACGACATCATGGCCGAAGAAGTGGCCAAGCGCCCGGACCGGTTCCGCTGTTTCGCCGCCCTGCCGATGCAGGACGTGGACGCCGCCATTGCCGAATTGCAACGCTGCGTGAACGATCTGGGCTTCGTTGGCGCCCTGGTGAACGGCTTCACCCAGCGCGGCGTGGAAGACAGCGCCGTCTATTTCGATATTCCCGAATATCGGCCGTTTTGGGCGGCGGTGGAAGAACTGGACGTGCCGTTTTATCTGCATCCGCGCACCCAGATACCGGCGCGCATGCAACCGTACGAAGGCCATCCCTGGCTGGTCAGCGCCGCCTGGGGGTTCGCAAGGGAAACCTCGATCCACGCCTTGCGCCTGATCGGCTCGGCCCTGTTCGACGAGCATCCGGGTTTGCGTATCATCATGGGCCATCTTGGCGAGCGCATTCCGTTTGATATGTGGCGGCTCGATCACCGCTTGCGCAAAATCCCCAACGGCTACCCTTGCAAAAAAGAGATGGGCGATTACCTGCGCGAAAATTTCCACTTCACCACCGCCGGCAATTTCCACGATCCGACTCTCGATCTGGTGATCACCGAGATGGGCGTCGATCATGTGCTGTTCTCGGTGGACTACCCGTTCGAAGACACGATCGATGCGGCCAGCTGGTTCGACAGCAACTCTT
>CAUZTZ010000426.1:0-3305 GCA_963582805.1 Alphaproteobacteria bacterium | reverse complement strand
CGCCACCTGGGACCCCATGGGCCTCGCGGCAACGGGCAGCAACGATGTGATCTGCAACGATGTGTTCGTGCCCGAACACCACGCCATCACCTTCCAGCAATTGGCGTCCGGCGCGGCGCCGGGAACTCAGGTAAACACCAACCCTCTTTATCGCTACCCCATGCTGGCCTTTATCGCCTATTGCATCGCGTCGCCGGCGGTGGGCTGCCTCGAAGGGGCGCTGGCGCAATTTGTCGAACAAACCGGCGACTGGGTCACCCGCGGCGCCGTGGTGCGCGGCGGCGCCAAGGTGGCCGAATACCAATCGGTGCAAATGCGCGTCGGCGCGGCAGCCGGCAAGCTACGCGCCGCCAAGGCGATGATGTATACCCAGCTGGACGCCTCCCACCAGACGGTGATGGTCGAGGGCGGCATCTTGAGCGTGGCTGAACGCATGGACAACCGCATCACCCAGGCGACCATCGTCCAGCTCGCCTTGCAAGGTCTCGACGAGCTATGGGGCGCCGTCGGCGGCGCCGGCATCTTAAAGACCGAATACATCCAGCGCGCCTGGCGCGACGCCCACGCCGTTTCCCACCATGTCAGCTTCAACTGGGACGCGCTAACGTCCATGTATGGCCAGCACTTGCTCGGGTTGGAGCCCGAGGGGCAGTACTGAAAACCGCATTAGAGGAGAACGACTATGTCCATCTTACGTGCAGAGAAAATCATCTACGGCGTCGAGGATATGGAGGCCGGCATTCGGTACTTCGAGGATTGGGGCTTGGAGCTGGTGGAAAGCGGCGATGCCGGCGCCGACTTCAAAACCGCCGAGAACCAGCATGTGGTCTTGCGCAGGAAATCAGACTCGGACCTGCCGGAGGCGCCTGGCGATGGCTCGACGGTGCACGAGGTGATCTGGGGGGTGACGGACGCCGGCGATCTGGAGCGGCTGGAGGCCGAGTTATCCACCGACCGGGATGTGCGCACCGACGCCGACGGCAGCCTGCACAGCCGGGACGAGAGCGGCTTTGCCATCGGCTTTATGATGGCCGACCGGACAGCCGTGGATATCGCGGCGCCGGACTTGAATTTTCACAACAACATCACCCGCCTCAACAAAACCGTCATGCCCGACGCAAGGGTCAAGCCGATCCGCATGGGCCATGTGGTTTTGGAGATCAAAAAAGCCGACGCCGAGCGGGCCAGCGCCTTTTACATGGACCGGATCGGCTTCAAGCTAACCGACCGCTGCAAGGACATAGGCGATTTCTTGCGCGTGCCGGGGCTGACCGATCATCATTCCCTGTTTCTGAACTTCCGGCCCGACCATACCCAGTTCAGCCACATCGCCTTCGAGGTGGACGACATCGACGCCGTCATGATGGGCGGCACCTACATGAATTCCAAGGGCTGGGAGACCGAGTCCGGGCCCGGGCGGCACTATCACGGCTCCAATATATTCTGGTACACCACCAATCCGTCGGGCGGCTCGACCGAATATTTCTCCGACATGGACCGCATGGACGACGATTGGGAATCCCGCATCTTCGAGCAGGGCCAAGGCTATGCGTCCTGGCTGATCGGCGGCCAGCGATTGGGCCGCCCGCCCGCCTAAAGACTGCCAACCGTGCCGGGTAGCCGGGTGATGGTATCGACGGCGATCCCGGTTATTTCAGGTGCGCCTTCAGGAGATTGCAATGCGGCTAGGGCTCTGCTTGGTGATGGTTGGCTTGGTGATGGTTGGCTTGGTGATGGTTGGCTTGGTGATGGCTGGCTTGGCGGCGGGCGCGCCGGCGGCGGCGATGAATAGCGGTTTCGATGCCATCGCCAACGCCACCACCTGCCGCGCCTGGACCGGGATGCGCGGGCTGCCGCGCGATGCGGCGCGGACCCGTTTGCAAGCCTGGCTGACACACACCGTGACCGGCGGCTGGAACGCGCCGATTGCGCCGGGCAGCGACGCCGGCCTCGATTACGCCGGCATCTTCGGCATGACCGATGAATACTGCGCCCTCTACCCGGCCCGGACCATGCAGGACGCCGGCGCCATGCTGATCGAGGAAATGGATTCCCGCTAGGGCCGCGCTAAGTGGCGTTCTCCAGACACATCATTCCGGCGGCGTCGCTGAACGAATAGCGCACCTTGTTGAGCGCATAGCCCTTGATGGCCTGGGCGCCGCCGAACATGACGGTGCCGTCTATGGATTCCTGCTCGGTCATGGAAATGTCCCTCTGGGTATCTGTATTGAGCGCCGATTGTGACCGGATTTGGGGGTTTCACCTTGATGCGGATCAAATCGGCGCTCACATTGCGAAGCGCATTCCGCAATCCTTTTCTAAGAGGGAGGTCCGCCATTATGCCACGCTTTTTCAATCCCGCTTCCATCGCCCAGCCATCGGGCAACCGCTATCATCACGGCGCCGAAGTTCGCGCCGGCGCCCGCATGCTGTATCTGGCCGGCCAAACCGGTACGGCGCCCGACGGCTCGGTGCCCAAAAGCGTCGAGCAGCAATCGGAACATGTCTACCGCAACATCCAGGCGATCCTCGAAGAAGCCGGCATGGGCTTCGAAAACGTGGTCAAGATGACCGCCTATCTGGTCAATCGGGACGATACGGCGGGCTGGCGGGCATCACGCCTCGGCATCATGGGCGAGGCGCGCCCCGCCCATACGCTGGTCTATATTTCCGGTTTCGCCAATCCGGAATTCCGCATCGAAGTGGAAGCCATCGCCGCCGAGAATTAAATCCGCGTCGATGCGGCGCTGACGTCGGAGACAAACATGTGCCCGGGCGCATGACTGATGGCGAAGGCGGGCCGGGATTTGAGGATGGCCTCCTGGGGGGTAACGCCGCAGGCCCAAAACAGCGGCACGTGTCCGCCCGGCATAGTAACCGGCATGCCGTAGTCGGGCGCGCTCAAATCGGTAATGCCGATGGCGGCGGGTTCGCCTTTGTGGACCGGCGCGCCGTGGCCCATGGGGTAATGGGATGTAATCTCGGCGGCGCGCGCCGCATCATCTGGCGCAAACGGGCGCATGGTCACCACCATGGGACCGGAAAACATACCCGCCGGTTCGGTGGCGATATTGGTGGTGAACATGGGAACGAACCCGGTCTCCTCGATATGGGTGAGCGCCAGCCCGGCGTCCAGCAGCGCCTCTTCGGCGGTGAACGAGCAGCCCAGCAAAAAGGTCACCAGATCGTCTTGCCAAAAATCCTGGATATGGGTTGGCTCGGCGACGAGCACGCCATCCCGAAACACCCGGTAGCGGGGTAAATCAGTGCGCACATCGGCGCCGGGCGCGGAAATTACAGGCTCA
>CAUZTZ010000425.1:0-3344 GCA_963582805.1 Alphaproteobacteria bacterium | reverse complement strand
GACGAGGCGCAGTTTGAGCGGGCGCGGGCGGTGATGGAGGCTTATGCCGCCGCCGTCACGCTAATGGGGCCGGTGGGCGCCGGGCAACTGACCAAGATGGCCAACCAGATTTGCATCGCCGGCACCGTGCAAGGTCTCTCCGAAGGGTTGGATTTCGCGGTGCGCGCCGGACTGGACGGCAAACGGGTGGTGGATGTCATTTCCAAAGGCGCGGCGGGCTCCTGGCAGATGACCAACCGGGGCGCCACCATGGTCGATGATGAATTTGATTTCGGCTTCGCCGTCGATTGGATGTGCAAGGATTTGGGCATCGCCCTGGCCGAGGCCGGCAAAAACCAAGCCCGGTTGCCGGTTACCGCGCTGGTGGATCAGTTCTACCGGGAAGTTCGGGCCATGGGCGGCGGGCGCTGGGACACGTCCAGTTTGATCCGGCGCTTGACGCGCAAGTAGGGGGAGGGCGGCCGGCAGAGGGGGCGGCTAGCGCAGCACCACTTCCATTTTCGGGGCGCGGTCATAGACCGATTTCAGCTCCCAGAAATAGACCGTGACGGCGTCTTCTTTGAATGTCTTTTGGGCGTTGTGGGACAGCACCTTGGCGTCGGTCTTGATGCGGATGACGCCCTTGACGTCGAGGCCCATGGCCTGGATGCGGTCGCCGTTCTTTTTTGAGATGTAGCGCCCGGCGAGGCCGATGCGCCCGGTGTTTTTGTTGTAGGAGATCGACAGAATGTTCTCGTTGCGCCGGAAGAACATGACCTGGCGGGAGCGAATAATATCGCCGCTTTTGGACCAGACCACCTTGAAGGCGCCCTTGCCGAAATGGGAAACGCTTTTGGTGGAACTGTCGCGCGTGAAATCGCGTAGCACCACGGTGACTTTTTCCTGGATTTTGGGCTTGTCGATCTTGTCCAGGCGGATCGCGTTATAAAGCCCGGTATCGACGATAAAACCGTCGAAGCTTATTTTGTAATGGCCGGTGCGCGACAGCTCCAACTCGGCATCGAAACTGGCCGGCAGGTAGCAGCCGCTCAAAACCAAAAGGGCGAGAAGGAGGAGGGCGGAACGCGTCCGTTTCAAAAGGCTTCGCATGGGTTCCATACTATCATGATTACAGATAGGAGATAGGCATCAAGCACCCGATCCCGCAACTTGTTTCTTCGGCTATTTCCCGGCCTTGGCGGCATCCCAATGGCGCATCATTTCGTCCAGGTCTGCGTCTTGCAGGGAGCGCCCGGCTAGGCTGAGGGCATCTTCCATATAGCGGAAGCGGCTTTCGAACTTGGCGTTTGCCTGGCGCAAGGCATCTTCCGGGTCCATATCCAATTTTCGCGCCACGTTAACCAAGGAGAACAAGACATCGCCAAACTCATCTTTGATGCGCGCCATATCGGCACCGGCGGGCGCCTCCAACTCGGCGTCCAGCTCGTCCAGTTCTTCGCGCAATTTATCCATGGCGCCGGCGACGTCGGGCCAGTCAAAGCGCACCCTGGCCGCCCGTTTTTGCAATTTGAGGGCGCGCAGCAGCGCCGGCAATCCGCGCGCCACCCCATCAAGGGAGCCCGCGGCGTCCGAATTCGCCCGTTCCCTGGCTTTGGTTTCTTCCCAGGCCGCGGTTTGCGCGCCCGCATCGGCGATGGTTTCATCGCCGAAAACATGCGGATGGCGGCGCACCATTTTGTCCGATATGGCGGTGACCACATCATCGAAGGCAAAGGCGCCGTCTTCGCGGGCCATTTCGGCGTGATAGATGACCTGCAGCAACAAATCGCCGAGCTCGTCTTTCAGCGCCGCCATGTCACCGCGCTCGATCGCGTCGGCGACCTCATAGGCTTCTTCAATTGTGTAGGGAGCGATGCTGGCGAAATTTTGTTCCTGGTCCCAAGGGCATCCGCCATCGGGATCGCGCAGCCGCGTCATGATCGCCTTCAACCGCTCGATGCCATGCAACGGGTCCATGCAATAGGCTTAAACGCAGCGACCCGAAATTGCCAGATCAAAGAGCGGCAATTAGAGAGGAGACCGTTATATAAGAAAATCCCTAAGCCCCAAAATACCCACCAACCCAAACCAGCAGGAATCGTAATAAATCGCACCTCTCGTCCGAACAAGGCACATCTTAATGTCGCATAATGTATATTATGGAATATAATATTATATTTAATAATTAATGTTTTAAATCAGCATGTTATTTAGATTATCTAAATTAAATATTAAAATAAAATACCATCACCCAACATCGATAATCATGCCGTCATAGGCCGGTTCCACATTGTCCGGTGTCATGGCCTGAAGTTCGGCGAAATCGGCCCGATGGCTGAGATGTGTGAGGATGGTGCGCTTGACGCCAAGCCGCTCGGACCATGCCACGGCGCGGTCCACATGGGCGTGGGTCGGGTGCGGTTTCGGCATCAAGGTGCCGACCATCCAGACCTCGATCCCGGCCAATGCGGCGAAGCTATTTTCCGGCATGCGCACCACATCGGTGGAATAGGCAAATTTTCCGAACCTGTAGCCAACGGTGCGCATGACCTCGTGATCCTGATCGAAGGCGTGAATGGTCATCGGACCGATATCGAATTGATCACCGGGGCTGATGGTATGGGGCGTCAATTGCGGCTTGTAATAAAATTCAGAACCACTTCGCAGCGGCGTCATGATGTAGCGGAAACGCTCTTCGATAGCCTGCCAGGTTTCGGAATCCGCATAGGCCGGAATATCGGCATTCATGATCCGGTTGATGGCGCGCAGATCATCGATCCCGTGCAGATGGTCCGCATGGGCGTGGGTATAGAGAATGGCGTCAATGCGATCCACCTCGGCGTTCAGCAATTGTTGGCGCAGATCGGGCGATGTATCGACCAGGATACGGGTTTCACCGTCTTCCACCAGAATCGATGGCCGAAGGCGCCGGTTTTTGGGGTTTTCGGGATCACAGGCGCCCCAGCCGCCGCCGATCTGCGGCGTTCCGCCGGAATGGCCGCAGCCAAGGACCGTGATGCGCATTAGTTGGCAGTCGCCTTGGCAAACGCGGTGAAAAAATTGTCCGATGAAATGCGCGCCATATCTTCGGGCGTCCGGCCCAGCAACTCCGCGACTTTGGTCGCCGTATGGACCACAAACGCCGGCTCATTGGGTTTGCCGCGCATGGGCACCGGCGCCAGGAACGGCGCGTCGGTTTCCACCAAAATCCGGTCCAAAGGCACGGTTTTGGCGATGTCGCGCAAATCACCGGCGTTATTGAAGGTGACGATGCCCGAAAAGGAGATGTAAAAGCCGATGCCTAAGACCCTGCGCGCCAAGTCCGCGCCCGCTGTAAAGCAGTGGATGAGCCCCGGAAATGGCCC
>CAUZTZ010000424.1:0-3346 GCA_963582805.1 Alphaproteobacteria bacterium | reverse complement strand
CCATCCAGGTCAATCGTAACACCGGCGTCAAGATGGTCAAGAACCCCGGCTACATGCACGGCACAACGGGGAAAACGGCCAGTAATATTGGCAATGTTCACGTCATTCCGGTGACCGACCGGGGCACGCAAATCGCCCAGATGCTGGCCGGCAATATCGATATCGTCCGCGCCCTGACCTTCGACGAGGCCGAAGGCTTGGCCAAAGATCCCAGATATACGTTCACCCTCGCCCAGAGCCTATCCTATATCTATCTCTATTTTGATCTGGCCAACCGATCCGGCATTGGCGTCTTCAAGGACAAGCGGGTGCGCGAAGCGGTTGCCATGGCGGTGAACCGCGACGAGATTCCGACCGTTCGGTCGGGCAGCAAAAAGCTGCCGCGCGGTAATCCCAAGGCGCTCTGCTGGTCGCTTCAAACCGGCTGTGGATTCTCCGCCAAACTACCGGAATTCAATATCGCCAAGGCCAAGAAGCTTCTCGCCGAAGCCGGCCTTGCCGATGGCTTCGATGTAAAATTGACCGCCTTCAATTCGGTCAAGGATTTTGCCGAGGTCATCTCCGGCCAGCTGCGCAAAGTCGGCATCCGGGCGACCGTGAACGCGGTCACCTTTCCGGCCTACCGTAAGCGGCAAAGGGACGGCAAGATCGAGCTGATGGCCAACGCCTGGAGCGCCGGGGCCATGGCCGATGTGGCCGGCACCATGGGTTTCTACTTCTCCAAAGGCTCGCGTGATTACATCCAAAACCCCGCATTGCACAAATTGTCGCGCCAGATCAACGGCACCATGGATGACGCCAAGCGCCGCGCCTTGACCAAGCAGCTTTTGGACACCGTTACCAGGGAACGTTTGATCATACCGGTGTCGGGTCTGCCGTTACCGATTGTGCATTCATCGGACGTAACGTTACGCGGCGGGCGCATTCAGCCTTCCGGTTTTTATATGTCCGACGTGAACTGGAAATAGCGCCGCCGCGCAAATTCAAAAGGAGAGCTGCCGTGAACGCTTCCGTTAAAATGGTCAGCGACGATGATGCGTTGCTTGATTTCCGCTCCGTCGAGCCTTTCAACCGGCCCGACGGCATGGCGGCGGGCACCTTCGCCACCACCGATCTGGCGCGCATGCGCGACTATCTGGAAAGTTTTCTCGGCCTCGAATGCGTGCGTCACAAGGCGGGCGCCATGCTGGTGCGCGACCGGGGCTGGCAGCCCGACGGGCACCGGCGCGGCCATCCCTATTGGGTGTGGGAGGTAACCGAAGTGCCCGAAATCACCGTGCCCCAGGGCCGCGAAAACCATTGGGGCGTCGATCTCGCCTGCAACGAAGAAGTCGACCGGGCGCATGTTTTGGCGCTGGCGCACAAGGACCGGCTCGGCTTCAAGGTGGTGCAGAAACCGCGCGACCAGCACGGCAGCTATGCCTTCATGATCAAGGACTTCGACAGCAACTGGATGGAGGTGGAATGCCATCCAAGGAGCGCCGATGCCTTTCACGCCGGCGGGGGATTTGGCGGCGATGCGGCTCTGCGCACCGACGACGGCGCCGGGTATGATGCTGGCAATCCGCTTCTGAGCCCGATCTTTATGTCCCACGGCACCATCCGCTGCGGCGGCAACGGCAATGCGGCGCGCAATTTTTATACGGAATTCTTGGGCATCGGCGCGCCTTTGCGCGAAGGCTACCGCTCCGGCGGGTTCGCGACCTACCGGACATGGTACGTAGCCTGCCTGCCGGTGGGCGCCGATATCGTTCCCCAGCCGGAAGAAATCCGCTGGGTGTTCGGCGTCGGCTCTATGCAGGATTTACAGCGCTTCCACGATAGCGCCCAGGAAATGCAGGAGCGCTACCGCATCCGCGAGATCCAGCCGATCCAGGATGACGGCGACGCGCGCTTCATGCGGCTCCAGGACCTGGACGGCAACTGGTTCGAATACCAATGGCGGGAAGAGCCCATGGGCCGCTGGTTCGACGCCGCGTTCGATGCCGGAGACGTGGCGTGAAGCTGGTAACCTTGAAGACCTCGGAATATGGCCAGTCGGGCGCCATAATCGGCGGCGAGGTTTTAAACTTCGCCCTTGCCGTGGGCTCGGACACCGGCTCGGCGGCGCGTTGGATACCGGCCTCGGTTATGGAAATCCTGGAGGCCGGCGCCGAAGGCATGGCCATAATCGAGCGGCTGGTGAAAGACACCGAAGACGCGGGTGAGCCTGAGAAGGACCGGCTGCGCGCCATCGGCGCCCTGACGGCTTATGATCAGAACCAGTATCTGGCGCCGATCCCCCGGCCGCGTATCACCTGGTCCCACGGCGGCGCCTATCCGGCTCACAAGCAAGAAATGGCGCGCACCCAGGGGCGCGAGCCGGACCTCAAAAAACCGCTGCATCCTTCCGGGTTTTTCAAAAACACCAACGCCATCATCGGCGACGGCGCGCCCATTCCCTTGCCCGCCAATGCGCCCGACTATGTGGATTGGGAAATGGAAACCTCGTTCGTGATCGGGCGCAAATGCCACAACGTCCAACGCGATGAGGCCATCGATTACGTGGCCGGGCACGTTATCATGAACGATGTCTCGGCCCGCGACTGGGTGCCGGGCTTCCAGTTGGACAAGAATCCCGAACGCAACATGGCGCTCAATCATTTCGGTAAGCAGTTCGCCGGCTTTTGCCCCCTGGGCCCCTGCATCGCAACCAAAGACGAGGTGCCCAACGCCGACGATTACGAATTTACGCTGAAAGTGAACGGCGAATTGAAGCAGCGCGATAATGTCAAAAACGCCTTCTTTAGCCTTGGCGAGCTGGTCGAATATCTGTCCCATTGGATGACCCTGATGCCCGGCGACATTATCAGCCGCGGCAATTCGTCCGGCGTCGGCATGGCCGAAGAGCCCCGCCAGTTTTTGCGCCCGGGCGACGTATTGGAAATGGAGGCCGACGGCATTGGCGTCATGCGCCATGAAATCATCGCCGCCGGCGTTTGAGAGGAGACCATCATGGACACCCAGCAACTTAAAAACCCAGACAAGGGCACCGGCTATGGGCGCGGCGCGCAAAGCCACGATGCGCTGCTCACCGAAGTCGGGCCGGGCACGCCCTGCGGTGAGTTCATGCGCCGCTATTGGCAGCCGGTGGCGGTCGCCGAAAAGGTGGCCGAACTGCCCCTGGCGGTGCGGTTTCTGGGCGAAGATCTGGTTTTGTTTCGGGACAAGTCTGGGCGCCCGGGCCTGGTCCATGCGCGCTGCTGCCATCGGGGCACGACGCTCTATTACGGCCGTGTCGAGGATGATGGCATCCGTTGCTGTTATCACGGCTGGCTGTTCGATGTGGAGGGCAATTGTCTGGATA
>CAUZTZ010000423.1:0-3357 GCA_963582805.1 Alphaproteobacteria bacterium | reverse complement strand
CGGTGCACCGAACCCTGCACGCGGAAGTCCTGGTGGAAAGCCGCTTGGCGGAGGCTTAAGATTTATCCATAGAGGCAGCTCAAGCCTCGCCGGCGAGGCGGGCCGGGGGGAACTCTATCCTGACGGTGGTCCCGGTATCCGGCTCGCTCTAGGGTAATCCGAGGCCGCTATCTTCGAAGGCGCGCCGGAAGCGGGCGGAATTCAGAATGTGCTCTCAAACATTTGAAGCTCGTGGAGCAAGCGGCGAACGCGGCCTTGCACAAGCGAACAAGCCGCCCCCGACGGGAGACGGCTTGCTAGATTAACCAGATGCGCGCGCCCCTGCACGGACACGCAGGACCCTGATAGGGCGATTCGGATTACCAAAAGATGAAGACGCGCCGCGCGGCGTTACATTTCCAGCGCGGCCACATGCTGGGCTAAGACTTCGGCCAATTCGTCTTGCGGAATGCGGCCAAAGCCGCAATAGGCGCCGACGCCGAAATCGGCCAGATAATTTTGCGCCGCTTTAAGGCGCTCGGAATATCGTTCCATATTATGGACGGCGCCCAGATAGATGCGCGCCCCGTTCACGTCCAAATCGGCCAGCGGCGCGAAATAGCTGTCGGCGGAGGTATCGAGCACCGGGATATGGATCCAATCGACGCGCCGCCCGGAATGGGCGGCAAAGGCGTTGGCCATGATGACGGCGCCGCCCAAATCATCGGGCTCCCACCGGGGCCAGCCGCCGAGGGTGCCGTAGCAAAGATGATAGCCAAGCTCGGCGTCCTTAGGGATTAGCGGGCAGAGCCGCCCGAGCGAGCCCATGTTACGTTCGATCAAATCCCCGGCCGGCTCCTCGGCAATGCGGCCATAGGCGTCCTGTAACTCGGACGTGCAATCCCATTGGATGGCCAGATCGGCCGCCGGGATATTGGCGATGATGGTTTCGATTTCTCGTGCGAGGGCCGCTTCGTAGCCCGGCTTGATCTTTTCGGCATCCTTGGGGTCTTCGAAAATGCGCCCCGGCAGGGCGCTGGTGACGCTCGGCATGGACACCTGAAAGCGAAGATGGGCGGCCAGCTTACCAGCGATGCGCAGGGTACGGAATATGAAATAGGAATTCACCGCGTCGCGGGCAAAGCCCAAGCGCCAGCCGGGATCGCCGAAATGGACCGCTTCAGCGCCGCGTCGCAGCCGGAACAGCCAACTGTCGCCGGCGTTGCGCGGATTGAGCCGCTCGGCGCCGTCATCGAGGGCCGGCTGGCGCACCACGTCGATATCCGGGTGCAGCGCCAGAACTTGATAATGAACGCGGCTGATCCAATGGGAGCGGAGGCCAACCTCGCCATCGGGCATGGTATGCAGATGTTCGCCGAGCGCCGCTCCGAATTCGCCGAACGCCTGCTCGGCGGTGTCGAACGGAATGCTGCCCACCAGATGTAGTTTCTTGTCCATGCGCCGGTTAATCCCCTTCCGGCAATCCGGCGGCGCGGAGGCCGTCAGTGACGGCCTGTAGATGCTCTTCAAGTTTCCAGGGCATTTGGCGGATGGTCGCCTGGATGGTCATATCGGGCATATGCACCAGCAATTCCCGGACCGCTTCCCTGGCTTCATCAATGCGGCCGAGAAGGCCCAAAGACGCCGCGATTATCCGGTAACCCACATTGATTGGCGGGCGGCGCTCAACTGATCGACGGCCCCACTCTACGCTCTCCGCGTAATCTCCTGCGGCAAAATGTGCGATGCCGCGAAGTCCGTACATGATAGAAAGCAGGGAATCGCGAGGGCTCAACTGAATACCGTACTCGGTTTGCCTAAGACCGATGTCGGCATTGCCGGAAAAAGCGTGGGTCACTCCCAAAACACTATGGGCAATGGAAAGATTGGGGTTGATGTCGATGGCCGCGTCCAATTCCCGGATGGCTTCTTCGTGCCGTTTGGAAAACAGTTTGGTCCAACCGAGCACCGTGCGCGCCCAGGCATCCCGGCTATCGAGATCGACGGCGGTCTCGGCAGAGCCTACGGCGGCCAGATTGGCGGCCATGGTGTCGGCGGTCCAGCCATAAATGCCCGACCATAAATGAACCGTCGCTAGATCAGCGTGGGCCATGGAGGAGGAGGGATCGGCCGCGATGGCCTCTTCGAGGAGAATTTTGGCCGCCCGGCTGTCCTCCGGCGTTAGATTATTGATCAGCGAATGGGCGCGCATGACTTGGGTCCAGGTATCCAACTTTGGCGTATCGCGCCTTCCCGCCTGGCGCATTTCGGCGGCCAGCAATTCCGGCGCTACGGCGCGGGTAACGCTTTCCGTGATTTCGTCCTGGACGGCGAAGATATCGTTGAGATCGCGGTCATAGCGTTCCGCCCAGATATGCCGGTCGGTTTCTGCTTCGATTAGCTGCGCCGTCACGCGCACGCGGTCGCCGGCTTGGCGGACGCTGCCCTCGAGCACATAACGGACACCCAATTCCTTGGCTATCTGGCCGATGGTCAGGCTTTGGCCTTTGAAGGAGAAACTGGAATTGCGGGCGATGACGAAAAACCATGGGAAATGGGACAGCGCCGTAATGATATCTTCGGCGACGCCATCGGAAAAATATTCTTGATCCGTATCGCCCGACAGATTGTCGAAGGGTAGAACGGCGATGGACGGTTTGTCGGAAACGGCCACATCGGACTTTACGGCTCCGGCGGGCGCCGCGAATTTCACGGCGAAGGCCTGCACCGGGTCGGAGACGTTTTTCACTTCTTGGCGGCCCATGTCTTGGTAGTCCGCTTCGATCCGGTTTTTCACCTGCTCGTGGACGCTGCCCGATATAACGATGCCGCCCGGCTCGGCCAGACCCTCAAGCCGGGCGGCCACATTGACACCTTCGCCGTGGATATCTTCGCCGTCGTCGATGATATCGCCAAGATTGACGCCGATCCGAAAATCGAGGCTAGAGGCCGCCAGTCCTTGCTGCATGGCGATGGCGCAGTTGACGGCGTCCTGTACGGTCTGGAATTCCACCAAAAACCCGTCGCCGGTAAGCTTGACGATTTTGCCGGTATGATCGGCAACCGTGGGCTTGATGACGTCTTCGCGGGCGTCCTGCCAGGCGGCGACAGTGCCTTCGGAATCGGCTTCCATGAGACGCGTATAGCCAGCCACATCTGCGGCGAGTACGGCAGCCAGCCTACGTTGTACCTCCCGATCCGCCATGATCCTCCCTGATCCTCTTTTGGGGCCGATTTATTTGACGGCTATACTAGGGTCCAGACTCATTCAAATCCAGTAACAGATTAGGGCCGCGAGACACAGAGCGGCAAGGAAGTTGTTTGCATTTTTGTCGTACCGGGTGGCGATGCGGCGAAAGTCTTTGAGACGCCCAAACA
>CAUZTZ010000422.1:0-3404 GCA_963582805.1 Alphaproteobacteria bacterium | reverse complement strand
CCAGCGCCCTTCTCAATGTCAAGACCGGCGGCTGCTCGGAAGACTGCGCCTATTGCAGCCAGAGCATCCATCACGGCGTCGAATTGGAGCGCGAAAGCCTGTTGGACATCACCGCAGTGACCAAGGCCGCGGGGCGCGCCAAAGCCGAAGGCGCCACCCGTTTCTGCATGGGCGCCGCGTGGCGCAGCCCGAACGCCTCGCAAATGGATTTGATCGCCGCCATGATCGGCGCCGTCAAGGCCGAGGGGATGGAGACTTGCGTCACCCTCGGCATGTTGAAAGATGGTCAGGCGGAGCGGCTGAAAGAGGCCGGGCTCGATTACTACAATCATAATATCGACACCTCCGAAGAGTTTTACGGCGAGATTATTTCGACGCGCAGCTTCGCTGACCGGCTGGATACCCTGGCCAAGGTGCGCGCCGCCGGCATCAATGTCTGCGCCGGCGGCATTATCGGCATGGGCGAGGGGCGAGGCGACCGGGTGGGCATGCTGCTCACCTTGGCGAGCCTGCCGGAACCGCCCGAAAGCGTGCCCATCAATCTGTTGATCCCGATTGCCGGCACGCCGCTCGAAAACGCCGCGCCGCCGGACATATTCGAGATCGTGCGCACCATTGCGGCGGCGCGCATCATGATGCCGGCCTCTTACGTGCGTCTGTCGGCGGGCCGCGAAAGCATGAGCGATGAGCTGCATGCCCTTTGTTTCCTGGCCGGCGCCAATTCCATGTTCATCGGCGACAAACTGCTGACCGCCGCCAATCCCGGCGGCGCCCGCGACCGGGATCTGCTCGGGCGCCTCGGCCTCAGCCTGGAAACCGACCAAGGGGAATGAGCGAGGCACCGCTCTGGCTAACCGATGGCTGGCCCCACGTCTGGCTGCCCTATACCCAAATGCAAGGCGCCGATCTGCCGCTGGCCGCCACCACCACCCAAGGCAGCCGCATCAGCCTCGAAGACGGGCGCGAACTGATCGACGGCATCGCGTCCTGGTGGACCGCCTGCCACGGCTATAACCATCCGCATATCACCGGCGCGCTGCATGCGCAGTTGGACAAGATGGCGCATGTGATGTTCGGCGGCCTCGGCCATCAGCCGGCCTTTGATCTGGCGCGAAGGCTGGCCGCCATGCTGCCCGGTGATTTGGATCATGTATTTTTCACCGATTCGGGCTCGGTGGCGGTGGAAGTCGCCATGAAGATGGCGCTGCAATATTGGATCAACAAGGGCGAGCCCCATAAGCGGCGGTTCTTAAGTTTCAACGGCGCCTATCACGGCGACACCACCGGCGCGATGTCGGTAACCGACCCCAATGAGGGTATGCACGCGTTGTTCGCCGGCATATTGCCGAAGCATTATTTCACCGATATTCCTTCCGATGCGGACGGGCTGGCGGCATTCGATGAATTCCTGACCCAAAACAAATCGACCATCGCCGCCGTCATTATCGAGCCCTTGGTCCAGGGCGCCGGCGGCATGCGGTTCCATGCGCCTGATATTCTGGCCGCCATTCACGCCACCGCCAAACGCCACGGATTATTGTTCATCGGCGACGAGATTTTCACCGGGTTCGGGCGCACCGGTTCCCTGTTCGCTTGCGGCACGGCTGGCATTGCGCCGGACATCATGTGCCTCGGCAAGGGGCTGACCGGCGGCGCCCTGTCCCTGGCCGCCACCGTGGCCAGCGCAGATGTGTATGAGGCCTTCCTATCCGATGACGCGGCCACGGCGCTGATGCACGGGCCAACCTTCATGGCCAACCCGCTGGCCGCCGCCGCCGCCAACGCGTCGTTGGATTTGTTCGAGCGTGAAGACCGCATTGCCGAGGCGCGGGCCATCGAGGCGGCGCTGGCGGGCGCCCTGGAGCCGTGCCGGAGCCTGCCCGGCGTCGTGGATGTGCGCGCCAGGGGCGCCATCGGCGTGGTCGAGCTTGCAGACATATCCGACGTCGCCTGGTTCCGCCGCCGCTTTATCGAGCTCGGCGTCTGGCTGCGCCCGTTCGGCAAGATCGTCTACCTCACCCCGGCCCTCAATATCGGCGCCGAAGACCTGACGGTCCTCACCGATGCTATTCTGACGGTGGTGACGGAATGGGCGGAGACGCGCTATACCAAAGATCAGTGATCCTTGGTATTAATCCCGAGGAAAGCCCTTGGCGCCGCGCAAATCCGCCAGCCGCAAATCCGAATTGGACAGATCGGCGCCTTCCAGATTGGCGTTGGAAAAATTGACGCCGCTCAATTGGGCGCCGCGCAATTTGGCGAATTGCAGATTGGCCGGCCACATGCCGCCGCCGCCGGAGCCCACCGGCAAGCCGTCAAAGCGCGAGCCGGCCAGTTTGGCGCCGGACAGATTGGCGCGCTGTAATTTTGCGCCGCGAAAATCCGCGCCGGTCAGATCGACGCCGCGCATATCGGCGAAGCAAAAATCGCACATCATGAAATTGCCCGACGACAAATCGGCGTCTTTCAAAATCGCGTAGGAAAAATCCGCCGCCGCCAGATTAACGTCGCGCAAATCATAGCCGGCCATGTTCACTTCGGTGAAGTTGGCCTGCTCGCCCTCGGAGCCGTTCGAGTTCATCCAATTGACGTGATCGCTTAAGATATCCTGCAATTCCCGGTCCAGCTTGGCGACGTGCTTGGGCAGGTGCGCGGTGGCAGTATCGACATTTTCAAAATCCACCGATTCCATAATCGCGCCGGTCAAATTGGCGTCGGTCAGATTGGCGTTGTCGAGAATAGTGCGCGACAGAACGGCGCCGTGAAATATGGCGCCGGTGAGGTTGGCGTCGGTAAAATCGGCGCCGTCCAGTATAGCGCCGGTAAAGTTGGCAAAGGACAGATCGGCGCGCACAAAACGGGCATTGCGAAGATTGGCGTCCGACAGATCGGTTTGCACGACGAAGGCGTTGGACATCTTGGCGCCGGACATATCGGCGCCTTTCAATATGGCGCGGTCGATAGTGGCGCTTTCCGATTCCGACATGATCGGCATGATCTCGCCGCGCTCCACCGACTTCATCAAAAGCCCGTCGCGCATATCCGCCTCGGTCAGGTTGGCGTTGGTGAAATCGACGCCGCGCAGGCAGGCGCCGCGCAAATCGGCGCGGCTCAGATCGGCGCCGATGAAGGACACGAAACGCAGGTCGGCCGCATAGAGATTGGTGGCGCGCAAAATGGTCTCTTCCATGGTTGCGTGCTCACAACGGGCGCCGGTGCAATCGGCCTGGGTCAGATTGCGCCCGGAAAGATCCAGATAAGACATATCGAGAAATTTTAAGCTGGCGCGCTTCGATCCCAGCAATCCGTCCAGGTAATTGTCGTGGTCATTTAACATCTCATCCAGGCGCGGCTGGGTGATCTTGGTCCACATGGAATTCTCATCGGCCATGATCTGTTCGAGG
>CAUZTZ010000421.1:0-3406 GCA_963582805.1 Alphaproteobacteria bacterium | reverse complement strand
TTCGTAGCCGAAGTGGCTACTTCGGCGGAGTAGGCTCGGCCAGCCGGGCGTCGATCTTGGCGCCGGTCTATGTAGAACAGGCGGCCGCCGCCACTTTAAATCCGTGCGTGTATTGCAGGAATAATTTCGTGCGACATCGTCCGGCACCCCCCTTACGATCATGACGGTTTATGACGGTTTGTGACGGTTCCTTACGGTTTTCACGCCCTTGGTGCGTCATGTTTCCGGCGATTTCGCCAGGTTCCGGCATACGAAGCCATCGCCTGATCGCCGGTGGGCGGGGCGTTGCCGGGTCGTCCTATTCACAATGTCCAAGAGCACGGCTCCCCATAACCGGGGCCACTTAAGTAATAGATAGCCTGAAAAGAACGCGGCGCAAGGGGCAGCCGAAAATTATTCCGCCTCTTTGTCGGCGTTCCGGACTTTCTCCGCCGCCGCGTCGCTGAGCGCTTTGGCGACGTTGTCGATGGCGCCGGCCCAATCGCCGGGCGCCGGCTGGCGGAACAGGCGCATGGTCGGATACCACGGGCTGTCTTCGCGGCGCAGCATCCACCGCCAATCGGGGGCGAACGGCAATAAGACCCAGACCGGCAAGGCCAGGGCGCCGGCCAGATGGGCGATGGCGGTGTCGGCGGTGATCAGCAAATCCAACTGGCGCAGTACGTCGGCGGTGTGCGCAAAATCGGTCAGACCGGAACCGAGATCGCGCAGCAGATGCCCAAATTCTGAATTGCCGGCGTCTTTGGCGGCTTCGCCGGTTTGCAGAGAAAACACAATCAAGCCGGGAATATTGAACAGCGGCGCCAGATCATCCAGTGCCATGGAGCGGATCCGGTTTTTCTGGTGTCTGGCGTTTCCCGACCAGACGATGCCGGTGCGGAAAATGTGCTTCGGGCTGGTGAATTCCTGGCCCTCGGGCGGGCTGAGATAGGGGCAGTCGGCGGGGATGGTATCGAGCGCGGTTTCAAACAGGCGTGGAAATTCCATGATCGGGACATGCAGGTCGTAGTCCGGCGGCGGCGTCTCTTGATCGATGATCTCGGCGCCGCCGGAAAGGGTGCCAAACAGGCGTATCAGGGACTTATGGCAGGACAGAATGACGCGGGCGCCGCGCGCCTCCAGAAGCGGAATATAGCGGGCATTTTGGATGCTGTCGCCGAGCCCTTGTTCGCAATAGACCAGAATAGTTTTGCCCGCCGGGTCCGATCCGTCCCAGGCGGGGCCCGGTAGCTCGGGCAACCCATTGATGGTGCGCCGCCGGTGCCAGACATATTCCTCGAAGCCGGCGGTCAGGTGGCCCGACAACAGATTGGCGCGGGCCATGCCGAGATGGGCGTCGAGATTGTCGGCGTCCTCTGCGAGCGCGAATTTGAAGGCTTCGACGGCGCTTGGGATATCACCGAGGCTAACCAGAGTTTGCCCGTATCCGGAAAGAAAATCCGCAGATTTCGGAACTATTTCGACGGCGCGGCGCAATTGGGCGGCGGCGTCTTTATGCTCGCCCAAGGCCTCCAGCGCCAAGCCTAGATTGAAGAGGGTCTGGGCATCGTCCGGCTCACAGGTAAGTGAGCACCGGTAGCCGGCGGCGGCGGCCCGGTGCTCGCCCAGATACCAGTGGGCGACGCCGAGATTGGTATATAACGCCGGCTGCATCGGGTGCAGTACCAGCGCCTTGGTGCACACGTCTGCGGCCTCCCGGTTGCGCCGGGCGGCGTTCAGCGCCTGCGCCAGATTGATGGCGGCGCCGAGATAGGCGGGCTTCAATTGCAGCGCGTGGCGGTAGCAGGCAATGGCGGCATCCGCGTCGCCGGCGTCGCGCCGGGCGTTGCCGAGATTGTAGGCAAGATCGGCGTCATCGGAATGCAGTGCGGCCCCCCGGTTCAATACCTCCAGCGCTTCGACGCCCCGGCCATTGGATCGGAGCGCGACGCCAAGCGCCGACAGCGCGCCGGCGTCTTCGGGGTAGGATTGGAGCAGCGCCTGGTAGGCGTTGATGGCCTCATCCATGCGTCCGTCCTGGTGCAGGCGGATGGCGGCGGCCAGCGCTTGCGCATCGCCGGCGCTGCTCTGGGTGCTGCTGCTATCTTGCGGTTCCGCCATTGCAATTCCTAGATGTGCAGCGTCTGATCGGCGCCCACCGTTTCACTATGCCAGCACCGGCGCGCCTGTTCCAGGGGCATTGTATATTTTTACGTTTCGGAAACCGTTCCGTGTTAATGTTCGCCCGCTTCAAAACAAACAAACCGGGCCGAGGACATGAAACGATTTATTATTTCCGTCGCTGTTTTTGTTGTTGTTGGGTTGGCCGGATGGGCGCTGGTCGCAAATTTCGACAGCCTGTTCAGCCCCGACGAGCCGGTTAAGAAGAAAAAGCAAAAAGCGCAGGTGCCGCAATCAAAGACCGGCGGCCGCAGCGTCAAGATCGGCGCCGGTAAGCCGCTGCGATCGGGCGCGCCGCCGGCGGCGCCGGTTGCCGGGCGCCAGGCGCAAGGCCAGGCATTGCCGCTATCACCCGGCGCCGGCATCGATTTCGAGATTGGCGAGATCGTGGTTGCCGATCCGCCGCCGGGCTTCGCTGCCGCCGCCGCCAATTTGAATTTTGTCACCCTGGATACCGCCAACCTGACCAATCTCGGCATGCTTTTGCTGCGCTTGGCGGTTCCGCCCGGCCAGAACGTGCCGGCCGCCCTGGCCACCATCAGCGGGCAGTTTCCGGGCATCAATGCCGACGCCAATCACCTCTATGAGCTGGCGCAAGACAAAAGCCTGACGATCCCGCCGGCCAAGCCCAAGCCCACCTCCAAGGCCACCTCCAAGGCCAGCTCCAAGTCTAATCCCAAATCCATCAAGCTGGGCAAGCGGCCCTTATTTCCCTCGCCCGAAGAGCGCGGCCAAAGCTGGGCCATGTGGGCGGCGGAATGGCAGGACTCACCGGCAAATTGCGGCGCCGGCGCGCGCCTCGGCATGATCGACACCAGCGTCGATATACGCCATCCCGCCTTGCGCGGCCAAAAGGTCACCTTCCAAAGTTTCCACAACAAAAAACGCAAGCAGGGGCCGCCAGGGCACGGCACCGCCATCGCCGCGATGATGGTCGGCAAGCTGGGCCGCGGCTGGGGCGGGCTGCTGCCCGGCGCCGAATTGTTCGCCGCCAACATTTTCGAGCTTCTGCCCAACGGGCGCCTGCGCGGCAACGTGTTCGCCATGCTGCGCGGCACCGACTGGTTGATCGGCCAAAAGGTGCAGATCATTAATCTCTCGATCGCCGGCAAGAAAAATCGGATCGTCGAAAAATCGGTGCAGCGGGCGGCCTTAAAAAAAGTCGTGCTGGTCGCCGCCGCCGGCAATTGGGGGCGCCGCGACCGGCCGGCCTATCCGGCCGCCTATGGCAGCGTCATCGCGGTGA
>CAUZTZ010000420.1:0-3420 GCA_963582805.1 Alphaproteobacteria bacterium | reverse complement strand
TTTTGGTGTCTTGCAACAACAAATCAACCTGATACGCCGCTTCTTTTCAAATCCTCAAACACCAGATTCGGGCATAACTCTCGGTGGATATAGAAAGGTTCGCGCCTGGCTGGACCGCAACAGGCAATTGGCAATGACCAAATGGAACGAATATTGCCCATGATGAAATCCGGACGGACGAGACAATGTTAAAAACCGCAGATGTCGGCACCGACCGGCAGGTCCCCGAGATTACCAGCCTCAAGGTCATACCCGATTTTGGCCTTAAGCTCATATTGAAGGGTGGCGGCAAGGCGAGCGCTGATTTAAGCGGCGTTGTGATGAAATTCGCACCCTTCGCCGCGCTTCAGGACCCCGATCTGTTTGCCCAGGCGGAGATTGTCTCCCACGGCATGGCCGTCGGCTGGCCGAACGGATTGGATTATTCCGCGACCTCAATTCTCAACGTCGCCGACGCGCAGAAATCCATGAGCGGTGATGCGTTCGTTGCCTGGCAGCTTCGGGTTGGGCTTTCAAACGCCGAAGCAGCCGACGCCTTGGATGTCAATCGCGACACCATCAAGAACTACCGGCGAAAAAAGAAAAACACCGTCCCCTACGCCATCAAGATTTCCTGTGACGCCATGGAGAAAGACAAATCCCTATTGCTGGCGCGCGTCCATGCGCGCAAACCCGGCAGACCGAAATTGGCATCCGCCGCAAATCAGAAAGTGTGAGAACGATGACGGAAGTTGTAACGCCAAGCGCCAACATGTTCGCCGACAAACCATTGGCCGGGCAGCATGCGCTGGTGACCGGCGGCTCGCGCGGTATCGGCGCGACCGTATCGGAGTACCTGGCGCGCATGGGCGCATCCGTCAGCCTGACGGCGCGCAACGCCGATACCCTGGATACCCACGCCAAGACTTTGCGCGAGGCCCACGGCGCCGAGACCTTCACCGCCCCCGGCGATATGTCCAAGGAGGGCGAAATTGTGGCCGCCTTCGAAGGCGCCGTGGACGCCCTCGGCCCCGTCGATATTCTGGTGGCCAATGCTGGCATCGGCAAGAGCGCGCCGTTTCACCGCATGGAGCTGGATTTTTGGCAGGCGATCATCGATCTTAACCTCACCGGCACGTTTCTGTGCTGCAAACAGGTGTACCCATCCATGCGCGAACGCGGCTATGGGCGCATCGTCAATATCGCCTCCACCGTCGGGCTTCGCGGCTACCCCTATATCGCCGCCTATTCGGCATCCAAACACGGCGTCGTCGGGCTGACCCGCTCCCTGGCGCTGGAGGCGGCGAAGACCGGTGTCACCGTAAACGCGGTCTGCCCCGGCTACACCGATACCGATCTGGTGGACGAGGCTATTGATGTCATCGTCGGCAAGACCGGGCGCGAAGCCGGCAGCGTCCGCGGCGAGATCGAAAGCACCAGCCCCATGGGGCGCCTGATCACCACCGAAGAAGTGGCCGAGACCGTGGCCTGGCTGTGCCTGCCGTCTTCGGCGGCCATCACCGGACAATCCATCGTCGTCGCCGGCGGCTCGGTCACCAACTGAGCAGCCCAAGGGGGAGACAACGCAATGGCCGATACATCCTATCTGGACTGGCCGTTTTTCGATGACGGCCACCGCCAACTGGCCGCCGACATAACCGGGTGGGCGGCGAAAGAGATCGGCGGCGATGACCATCCCGAGCCCGCTGATGACGCCGCGCTCGATGCCGCAGCCACCGAGCTGGCCGCCAAATTGGGCGGCGCCGGCTGGCTCAAATACACGGTGCCCGCCGCTTATGGCGGGGCCCTCGAAAATCTGGACGCGCGTTCGTTGTGTATTGCCCGCCAAGCCCTCGGCTATCATTCCGGCCTCGCCGATTTCGTCTTTGCCATGCAGGGGCTGGGTTCGGGCGCCATCACACTCTATGGCACGGATGAACAAAAGGCCAAGTACCTGCCCGGCGTCGCCGCCGGCACGCAAATCGCCGCCTTCGCCATATCGGAGGCCGAGGGCGGCTCGGACGTGGCCGCCATGACCACCAGCGCCGAATTGGACGGCGACGATTACATCATCAACGGCGCCAAGGCCTGGATATCCAACGCCGGCCTCGCCGATTTCTATGTCTTGTTCGCGCGCACCGGCGAGGCGCCCGGCGCTAAAGGCATCTCCGCCTTCGTGGTCGATGCCGCGATGCCAGGGCTAAGGGTTGCCGAGCGGGTCAGCATCATTGCGCCGCACCCCTTGGGCACCATCACCTTCGACAATTGCCGGGTGCCCGCCGCCAATCGGCTTGGGGCGCCCGGCGAAGGCTTCAAGGTGGCGCTGACGACCCTCGATATTTTCCGCACCACGGTGGGCGCCGCCGCCCTCGGCTTTGCCCGGCGCGCCTTGGACGAGGCCACGGTGCGCGCCAAATCGCGCAACCTGTTCGGCCAGAACCTGTCCGAATTTCAGCTCATCCAGGAGAAGATCGCCGACATGGCGCTCAAAATCGACGCCGCCGCGCTGCTGGTGTTCCGCGCCGCCTGGGTGAAAGACGTGCAAGGCGCGCGCGTCACCCGCGAGGCCGCCATGGCCAAGCTCTATGCCACCGAAGCGGCGCAGGAGAGCATCGATCAGGCGGTGCAGATTTTCGGCGCCACCGGCGTTGTGTCGGGCGTGCCCGTGGAGCGGCTCTACCGGGAAATCCGGGCGCTGCGCATTTATGAGGGCACCTCGGAAATACAAAAACTGATCATCGCCGGCGAGGCATTGAAGGCGGCGGGCGCTTGAGCGGCCCATGACGTGGGTGTGGTAACCAACCTGGCCCCACGTCCAATCGACCGGCCCTAAGAGGAATCGGGAGTTTTGCGGCAGTATAATTAATTGTCGCTAATTTCCCCCACCCCCTTGCGCCGAGCCCTCAGCAGACTACTTAAGTAACAGCGCATTCGAGCGCTCGTGCTCTTGGACATTGTGAATACGCAGACTTGATCCCACCCAGGCCGTGCCCTCGGATCGTGGCCGTTATCGTTGCGCGATTGATGGGATCAAATTAGGTCCGTGGATGTCCATAAATGTCCATAAATGGTGATGATATCCATGGTAATTCGGGTGTTGCATGTCGTAGCCAAGGGGTAAAACCGTAACAAACCGTCATGAATAGTCATAAATAGTCATAACCGTAAGGGGGGTGCAGACCATGTCGCACGAGTTATTGGCGGCTTTGCACGTTTTACGGAAAATGTGAATTACCACTGAGACAGTGAGACAGTGAGACGGTGAGACGGTGAGAAGAAAGGGGATTTAACACAGAGGACACAGAGATCACAGAGAAGAGCGAAAATGAGAAGAGAAGGAAATATTGCGCTGCGCGCGGCGCATTCCTCGAGGGTGTCAGATTAACTGTGTAAGCGGCCATGTTATAAACTCCACAGAAGGAGGACGACGACATGGCTATC
>CAUZTZ010000419.1:0-3431 GCA_963582805.1 Alphaproteobacteria bacterium | reverse complement strand
AAAAGCGGCTGACGGATTATCAGGAGACCCTCGAAGATATCTACCAAAACTCGCCCGCCGCGCAGCTGTCGGTGGACGTCAAGGACGCTTCGATTATCCGGCACAATCGCAATCTGACCGAAATGCTGGGTTACAGCGCCGAAGATATCAAATCCATGACCGTCTTGGATATCTATACCGACGACGAAAACGGCGCGCCCAAGGCCCGGAAGATCCTGGATACCGTGCGAAGCGGAAAAGAGATCAAGATTGAGGCGACCATGCGGCGCAAAGACGGCGGTGTGATCTGGGTGCAGACATCGATATCGCCTGTATTCGATGCAACCGGTACGCTGGTCGAAACCCGGTCCGTGGTCATCGATATTACCCAGCGAAAAAATGCCAAGGATGCTATTGCCCAAAGCGAGGCCCGCCTGAAAGGCGTTCTGGATACCGCCGCCGATGCGATCATCATCATCAATGACGCCGGCATCATCGAAAGCGCCAACGCGGCAACCGCGGACCTGTTCGGCTATCCGGCGGGCGAGCTTCAGGGGCGCAACGTCAATATTCTGATGCCCGAGCCTGATCGATCCGGCCACGACGGGTACCTTGCCCACTTCCAGGCAACCGGCGAGGCCAAAATCATCGGCACTGGCCGCGAGGTGGTGGGAAGGCGGAAAGACGGAACAATATTTCCCACGGATTTGGCGGTCAGCGAGGTCATTGTATCGGGCCGCAAAATTTACACCGGTATCGTCCGGGATCTGACCGAACGGAACCGCGCCGATGATCGCATAAAAATGGCCGAAAGCCGGCTCCTTGATGCCTTTGAGGGCATGCAGGAGGGGATCGCGCTGTTTGACGCCGAAGACCGCTTGGTCCTGTGTAACAATGAATACCGCCAGGCTTATCCCTATGCCGCTGATCTGCTGCGACCGGGCACAACCTTCAAGGCCCTGACCGAGAGGTTTTCGGAGCACGCGAGCAGCGATACCAGCGCCGCCACGATCAAGGCCCGCGTCCGGGAATCGGTTGACCGCCACAACAGCCGGGAAAGTTACGAAGTTCAGCGCGCCGATGGCCGTTACATATGGTTTCGTCATTTCAAAACCAAGGAAGGCGGTATCTTGAAAATCCGGTCCGATATCACAGACCGGAAATTGATGGAAAAACGGACCAAAGACGCCGAGAGCCGCTTGGCAGAAGCCATCGATAATATGTCGGAACGCATCATCCTTTTTGATGCCGACGACAATTTTGTCTTTTGCAACAGCCGTAGCCGCAGCGAATATGCCGATGCCGCGCACCTGTTGCAGCCGGGCAAATCGTTTGAGGCCATCAGCCGGGCCATCAGCGAAATTCGAGGCTATGGCGACACGCCCGAGGAGCGCGAAGCTATCTTGCGCGAGATGTTTGAAAATCACCAGAACCGGCCGTCCCGCCATGAATTGAAATGGGGCGATAACCGCTGGGTGCAAATCAGCGAATACAGAACGTCGGAGGGCGGCTCGCTGGTGATTTCATCGGACATAACGGACAGGAAAATGGCGGAATTTGCGGTGCGCGAAAGCGAGGAAACCGTGCACGCCTTCCTGGATGCGACCATCGATCACGCGGCGCTGGTCAATGCCGACGGAACCTTTCGCGTCGCCAATAAAACAATGGCGGCCCGGTACGGGCTTTCGCAGCAGGAACTTATCGGCAAGCCCATGTTCGCCCGCCCCTTATCGGCCACCGAGCAGCGTAGAAATCAGTGGTTCAATGAGGTCATCGGGAGCGGCGAGGCGCGGCGCGAAATCGATGAGCAGGACGGCGTCTGGTATGACACCAGATTCTATCCGGTTGCCGGGCGCGATGCAAAAATCGTGCAGGTCGCCATATTCGCGCGCGATATCACCGAGCAGAAAAAAACGGAATTTCAGCTCCAGGACGCGAAGGTCGAGGCGGAGATCGCCAACCGGTCAAAATCCGAGTTCCTGGCCAATATGAGCCACGAATTGCGCACCCCGCTGAACGCCATTCTGGGATTTTCCGAGGCATTAACGGAAAAATTGTTTGGCCCCCTGGGCAACGAGAGGCAGGAAGAATATGTGGGTAATATTCACGATTCGGGCCGCCATTTGCTCGATTTGATCAACGATATCCTCGACGTATCGGCGATCGAGGCCGACAAAATGGACGTGTACGAGGCCGAGGTAGATATCGATACAATGGTCAACGCGTCCCTGCTTTTGGTCAAATCCAGAGCCGAGCAAAACAGCATCAAACTGGTCAAAACCCTCAACGGCCACCGGCCCGTCATTCTCGCCGACGAACGGCGCATGAAGCAGATCCTGGTCAATTTGTTATCGAACGCCGTCAAATTCACCCGTGCCGGCGGCTCGGTCATTGTGGGCGCCGAAGCCCGCGACGATGGATCAACGGCGATATTCGTCGAAGACACCGGCATCGGCATGACCGGCAGCGAAATTGCCCGGGCTATCGAGCCGTTTGGCCAGGTCCATCACGACGGCAAGATGGATCAGGAAGGCACCGGCTTGGGGCTGCCCCTGACCAAGCGCCTTATCGAAATCCAGGGCGGCAAAATGCTGATCGACAGCAAGCCCGAGGTCGGCACCACGGTTCGCGTGGTCTTTCCCGAAGACAAGGTGATCGCGCAATCCTAGCCCTTACAAACGCGCGTCGTGGCGGCGCAACTGCCCCGGCCAATCCAGCATGCGCCGGTCGGCGGTTATCAGCGTCAACCCGTTTAGGACGGCACTGGCCATAATTATCCGATCTGCCGGATCGGCATGAAAATCCGCAATTTCTACGGCCATAATGCCGATATCTCCGGTAACCGGTAATTCGGAAAAGCCCCGATCCAGCGATATTCGCCGCCATTCTGCTGGAGGATATTCGAATTCAAGCCGGTCCTTGGAGGTCAGCATGGCGATTTCCCAAAAACTCATCGCCGAGACGTGGCCGGCCCTATCCTTAAACGCCATATCTATCAGCTCCAGCGCTTTCGGCCCCAATCTTGAATGGCCGGTCACCAGCCAAAGCAGCGCGTGGGTGTCCACCAAAATCACTTATTGGCTTCCCACTCCACGTCGATGGGAGAAATGATATCGCCCGTAATTTTGATAGAACCTTTGTCGATGCCGAATAATGTCTTCGGCCTGGTTTTGCACGGTCCTAGCTGAGCCACCGGCTTGCCGTTCTTGGTGATGGTCACCGGCTCACCGCTATCCGCCACTTCATCCATAATTTTCAGGCACTTGGCCTTGAACTCGGACGCCGACATGGTTTTCATGGGCCGCGCTCCTATATGACCATGGTCATGACCATGGTCATATTATTGTACAGTTATAGAGATAATTATCAACGCCCCTGTCCGGCGCCATATTTCCAGCCTCTATCACTTGAATTGTTCGGCGTATGTTCTATATAGGTAGCTTGGGTCTGTC
>CAUZTZ010000418.1:0-3435 GCA_963582805.1 Alphaproteobacteria bacterium | reverse complement strand
CTTCATCGTGAACGCCCTTGCGCCGGCGGAGGTTACCAAGGTTGTCCTCGGCGAGGAAGCCAACCGCATCGAAGTGGTGGTGCCCGATGACCAGCTCAGCCTGGCGATCGGGCGGCGCGGCCAGAATGTGCGCCTGGCCTCGCAACTGACCGGTTGGGATATCGACATTCTGACCGAGGCCGAGGAATCGGATCGCCGTATCGAGGAATTCCGTACCCGTTCGCAACTGTTCATCGACAATCTGGATGTGGACGAAGTGATCGCCCAATTGCTGGTGACCGAAGGCTTTTCGACCATCGAAGATGTGGCCTTCGTGCCGATCGAAGAATTGTCCGGGATCGAAGGTTTCGACGAAGATGTGGCCAACGAATTGCGCGACCGGGGACGCAATTTCCTGGAAGCGCGCGACGCCGAATTGACCGCGCAGCGCAAGGCGGCCGGCGTGACCGATGAGCTGGCCGCGGTTGCCGGCCTGACGCCGGAAATGCTGGTGGTTTTGGGCGAAGCCAGCGTCAAGGAGCTGGACGATCTTGCCGATTTGGCGGCCGACGAGTTGATCAGCGCCGAAGATGGCGTGCTCAAGGAGTTTGGCCTTTCCATGGATGCCGCCAATGAGATCATCATGGCGGCGCGCGCCCACTGGTTCGAAGACGAAGACCAGGCCAAGAGTGAAGCCGAAGCGGTTGCCGATGATGGTGCCGAAACGGATGCCGAAGATGGCGGCGATGCGGATGCTGAAGATGGCGGCGCTGCCGCGGCGCTGCCCGAGGAGGCAAAAGACGAAAGCTGATGGCGAAAGACGAGACAAATATGCGCAAATGCATTCTGACCGGCGAAACCCTGCCCCGGGACCGGTTGATCCGTTTTGCCATCGATCCGGACGGAAATGTGGTGCCCGACGTCCAGGGCAAGCTGCCCGGCCGGGGTTTGTGGATGCGCGCCGAGGGCGATATGATACGCGCCGCGTGCGCCAAGGGCGCCTTCTCGGCTGCGGCACGGCGCAACGTCGCTGCGCCGGACAATCTGGCCGATCAGGCGGAAGCTAACTTGCGCCGGCGCTGCCTGGATTTGATCGGTCTGGCCAAGCGCGCCGGAGAATTGGTGGCGGGTTATGAGAAAGTGCGCGCCCACCTGCGCAAAGGCGATGCCGGCATACTTTTGGCGGCGTCGGACGGCGGCGATGATGGCCGCGCCAAGGTTCGCGCCTTGGCGCCCCAGGCGCCGCTTATAGATTTGTTCGATGGCGCCCAACTGGGCGGCGCCTGCGGGCGCGACAGGCTGGTGCACGCGGTTGTGGACCAGGGCAAGCTGGCCGAACGCCTGTCCATGGAATGTGGCCGCCTTGCCGGTCTGGTTGGCGGCGGCGATGATCAAAGCCAGCCCATGTCGGGCCCATTGGCTGGCTGAATTGGCTGAAGTTTTCCCGGTCCGTTATTGATGACGCCGGGACGGAATTGTTGGTAAGAAAGATTGATGCGATGACGGATACGACGGACACCACAGATACCGAAGACAAGCCGGCGAAGAAAACGCTGAGCCTGGCCAGGCCCGGCAAGCTTGAGCTTAAAAAGACAGTCGAGGGCGGTCAGGTCCGGCAAAACTTCTCCCATGGGCGCTCCAAGATCGTCGCCGTCGAGGTGCGCAAAAAACGTACCTTCGAAGCCGGCTCATCGGGCTCCATGCAGGAGGTCAAGGAAGCCGCCGAGGAAGTTATACTGGACGAGCCGGTCGATGACGCGCCGGCCGAGATCACGGCCGAAGCCGCGCCAACCCCCGATGTGACGCCCGAACCCGCCGCACCCGCACCGGCCCGCCAGTTAACCGAACAGGAACGCGCCGCCCGTGTCAAGGCATTGCAGGAAGCGCGCCGCGCCGAAGAAGAAAACAAAAAAATAGCCGAAAAGCAGGCGAGCATCGAAGCCGCCGCCTCCGCCAAATCGGAGGCCGCCGCCGCCAAATCCGAAACCGAGGCGGAGCCTGATGCCCGCACCCAGGCCGATCTCGCCGCCGATGCGTCCCGGCGTGAGGTCGAGGCCGAGGAAACCGCACGCCGCGAAAAACGCGGCCAGGATGCCGCCGATGCCGGCATGGCCAAGTTGAAGAAACTTGGCGAAGCCGAGGAAGAAGAGAGCGACGAAGCGGCGCGCGGCAAGCGCGGCAAGGTCGCGCCCCGGCGCCCAAGCCCAAGCCGCCGCGGCGAGCCCAGGCGCCGGGCCGGGCGCCTGACCATTACCGAGGCGTTGGATGAGAATGAGCGGGTTCGCTCCCTGGCATCGGTCAAACGCGCCCGCGAACGGCAAAAGAAAAAAGAAGGACCGATCGAACATGTGAAGATCGTCCGCGAAGTGACGATCCCGGAAACCATCACCGTGCAGGAGCTGGCCAATCGCATGGCCGAGCGCGGCGTCGATGTTATCGGCGCGCTGATGAAGCTCGGCACCATGGTAACCATGGACCAGACCATCGATGCCGATACCGCCGAGCTGGTGGTTGCCGAGTTTGGTCACAAGCTGAACCGGGTTGCCGCTTCCGACGTCGAGATTGGCATGGCCGGCGGCGATGACGCCGAGGGCGATATGGAGGCGCGCGCGCCGGTGGTTACGGTCATGGGCCATGTTGATCACGGCAAGACATCGCTGCTGGATGCGTTGCGCCAAACCGATGTGGTGTCCAGCGAAGCCGGCGGCATCACCCAGCATATCGGCGCCTATCAGACGACCCTGGCGGGCGGCCAAAAGATCACCTTCATCGATACGCCGGGCCACGAAGCCTTCACCGAAATGCGCGCCCGGGGCGCGGTGGCGACCGATATCGTGGTGCTGGTGGTTGCCGCCAATGACGGCATCATGCCGCAGACCATCGAAGCCATCAGCCACGCCAAGGCCGCCGGGGTTCCGATGATCATCGCCATCAACAAGATCGATCTTCCCGACGCCAATCCCTTGCGCATCCGCACCCAGCTTCTGGAACACGAAGTGGTGTTGGAAAGCATGGGCGGCGAGGTGCTCGATGTGGAAGTGTCGGCGACCCAGAAAACCAATCTCGACAAGCTCAAAGAAATCATTCTTTTGCAGGCCGAAGTGCTCGACTTGAAAGCCAATCCGAACCGCCCCGCCGAAGGCGTCGTGATCGAGGCCAAGATCGAACAAGGCCGTGGTCCGGTGGCGACCGTGCTGGTGCAGCGGGGAACCTTGAAAATCGGCGATATATTTGTGGCCGGCGCCCAATGGGGCCGGGTCCGCGCCCTGGTCGATGATCACGGTAACGCCGCCAAGCAAGCCGGGCCGTCGCAGCCGATGGAGCTGACCGGCCTCAATGCGCCGCCGGCGGCGGGCGATGATATGGTGGTTGTCGAAAATGAACAACGGGCCCGCGAGATTGCCGAGTTCCGCCAAAACCGGGACCGGGATTCTCGCACCCAGATTGCCCCCCGGG
>CAUZTZ010000417.1:0-3479 GCA_963582805.1 Alphaproteobacteria bacterium | reverse complement strand
GCGCTGGTGACCGTCGGCACGTCGGCGTCATAGCGGTCGCCGCGAATGCCCATGGTGGTCATCAATTGCCAATCGATGCCCTCGATGGTTTCCAAAAATCCATGCACGAAGTGCTGGCGGAACTGTTCACCATCGGTGACGATATCGATACCGGCGACCTCTTGGCATTTGATCCAGGCGAGGGCGGCATCGCGCTTGCCCTCGGCGAGGGCGGCCCCTTCCAGCTTCCAGGGCGGCCACAGTTTTTCCGGCTCGGTCAGCCAGGACGGTTTTGGCAGGCTGCCGGCGGTGGTGGTTTTGATCATAGCGTCGCCTTGCGCCCGCTACCGGCGGGGACGCGGATTGCCGCGCCGGTTCAGCTGGACCAGATTGTACATGCCGCGCACATTATGTTTGATGAAACGGCCATAACCGCCCCAGCTTTTGTATTTGTCCATAGTGACGGCGGCGACCACTTGGTCGGAAGAGCGCCCGGCCCGGGCCAGCCGGGTCACTTGATCGCGGAGGCTTTGAAGATAACTCCGGAACGCGGTTGCGTCCTGTTTGGCGCCCAAGGACCCATGCCCCGGCGACAGGATATCGAAATCCATGGCCTCGACATTTTTGATCGAAGTGAACCAGTCATCCAGATAGGTGTCGGGAAGATCGCGAAAAGCAATCGACTTGACTGGGATGAAATCGACCACGTGCAGAACCCGCTCGGCGGGGAAGGCAACGACGATGGAATTGTCCGAATGGTTGCGCCCGACAAAGCTCAGCTTCGCCGTTTTGCCGCCCAGCGCGATGGTCATGGTTTCGGTGAAAGTGATGTCCGGCGCCTGGGTCGGTCGGTTTTCCGCGATGATGTCGCGCTTGGCGGCGGCGTGAGCGATGAACACGGCGGTATCGGCAAACACCTCGCCGCCGGAAATATGATCGCCGTGATCGTGGCTGTAGATCACATAGCGGACCGACCGGTTGAAGCGCCGGCGCAGCTCCGCCTTCAGCCAGGCGGCGGCCTCTTTGTTGATGGGATCGACCAGGATCACGCCGCTCGGCGTCACCATAAAGGCCGAATTGTGGAAGTTGTTCTTGAACTGATAGACGTCGCCGGCGATCTGCGTGATGGTGCGCTTCGGCGCTTGGCGCCGGGGCGGCGGCGGGGCTTGCGCGGCTGGCGCGGCTGGCGCCGGGGCCGGTTTGGCGGCAGGGGCCGGCGCCTGGCGCGGCGCCGCCGGCGGCTGGCTCAGCCGGTTGAGGGTATCGCGCAGCTTATCGTGGCCAAACGCGACCGCCGGCGATGCGCCGGTCATCAAGATGGCGGCACCGAGACCGGCCGCCGCAAAAAGCTTTAATCCATGGATTTTCCACGCGCAATTGTCGCTTCGCATCTAAATACCTCCCATAATCGAATACCACTTATTATGTTGGCGGAAATTATAACCATATTAGCCGCTCTCCGCACGCTCAAGAAATGTTGAACCCGCAATCGATGGTAATTTGCCCAAAATTCCGTATATAATGTGAGTGAAGGCAGCGCGCATATGGGCATTTCGGAGAAGGCCATGACCAAGATCGCCGGATTTAAGATCGGAGCCGCCGCAATTGCCACGATTATTGCGGTTGCCGGCTTAAGCTTGGTGAGCGCCCACAACGGCGCGCGCGCCGCCGATATCGCCACGCCGGCCATCCAACAGACAGCGTCCTTGAACAAGCAACTGGAAGCCCGGCTCGACGCCGAAATGGACGCCGAGCTGCGCCGCCTGACCGCCGCCGGCGCCGCCGATGTGATGTGCCCGGTCGAAGGCCACGGCATTGTCAGCTATTCCGGCCACAATCCGGATATCGTCGGCGTTAGCCAAAAGCCGGAGCAAGTCGCCGAAACCGGTTCACCGGCCGCCAAATAAGCGCCGGGCCTGCATCCCCCTTATTATATGTGCTGCATCGCTTAGTTTGTGGATTCGCTAAACAGGCGCATGCCTTGGCCAAGCATCTCTATGGCCTGAGCGTTGCCTTGCATGGCCGATTTCCAGTACCACTCGATGGCCGCCGAATTGTCCTGGGCGACGCCGGCGCCAAGATTGTGCATATCACCCACCAGCCTTTGCGCCTCGGCGTTGCCGGCTTCGGCAAGCGGCTTCAAGAGCTGAAAGGCCTTTGCAAAGGCGCGCGCCGCATAGGCTTGCTTGCCCATTTGCAAGGCGTCGGCGTCCGCGCCATGAAGCGGCGCTGGGGCAATGGCGGCCAGCATGGCTGCGATCACTATTGTAACGACGGCGCGTTTCATAGGCGTTGCGTCCTCCTCCGTTGCAGCGCCAATCTTTCGGAGATTTTACTCGATCCAAGGCGCCGGCCTATGCCATATTGAAGGCATGACCGGAAAAAGCAAATTTGCCGTGATCGCCGCCGCCGCAACGATGGCGCTATTGGTCCTCGCGTCGCCGGCGCGGGCGGTCGATGAAGCCGGTGCCGCGTTCAAGCGCGGATTGTCCGCCTATAATTCCGGCGCCTACACCGAGGCGGCGCAAATTTGGAGCCGTCTTGCCGACCAGGGCTCGGCAAACGCGCAAAGCAGTCTGGGATTGCTTTATTATTCGGGCAGCGGCGTGCAAACCGATTATGGGCGGGCGCGAAAACTGTTTCTGGAGGCTGCGAAGCGCAATATTCCGCAAGCGCAAATGTTTTTGAGCCTCATGTACCGGCGCGGCGATGGCGTTCGGCAATCCTACGTCATGTCCTATATGTGGTGCGATATCGCGGTCAGCGCCGGCCACGAGGCGGCCAGCTATGTGCGCCTGACCATCGCCGAATATTTGAGCGGCGACGAGGTTCTGCAGGCCCAGCGTCTGTCCTCGGAATGGCGCCAGCACTATTTTCCCTAGGCCCGGCGCCGCCAAATACGCCTCTTAAATCCCGTTCACGGTAAATTGTTTGCGCTTTGGCCGCGATTCGCAGTTGCCCGCTAATCCAAACTGTGCCTATAATTTCTCCGACGACTGATAAAAAAATACGCAACGATTTTCAAGGTGGATTAGGGCCGGTGGTAGCCAGGGAGGTTGCACCAAGAATTCGCGAAAAACAGAAGCGATCGTTGAGCCGTTTTCACCGATCAACGATGCAGCCATGTCTGCTCATGACATCGTAAAAAATGTCTGCAAATGACATGTCAAAAAACCGTTTGTTTAAACGCTAAAAAGGGAGGTTCCGCATGACCGAGTATTTTGCACCTGACGAACGTTTCTTGCCCGACGACTTCGATTATGAAGCCGCCGCGGCAATGGACGAAGCGCCGATCAATCCGATCACCGAGCTGGCCCGGACGGAAACGTCCCGGCGCGCCTTCATCAAGGGCGCCATCGCATCCGGCGCCGCCGTATCGGCCGCCGGATTTGTGTTCCGGGGCGCCGGCTCCGGCGCCATGGCGCAAACGGCGAAGCCGAAGCTGGTCAGCCTGTCGATCAACGGCAAGACCCGCCGGGTTGATGCCGACAACCAGGAAA
>CAUZTZ010000416.1:0-3480 GCA_963582805.1 Alphaproteobacteria bacterium | reverse complement strand
CAGGCCGGACACAAGACTGCACCCGACCCAATCGTCAACCCGTCAAAAAGTCCTTGCAACGCGGGAGCCATCCACACAGGACATTCTCGCGTTATCATCTGAATGTCGGCTTCTGACCCAGGCTGTGTGAAAACGTTTCAACTTGCTGATCCGGCGCAATAATGGAATCGACGTGACCGAGATTTTGCTTTGATGTTACTGAGAACCGAAACTCAGTTAATCAATCTTGCGCCGTCGGACCCTCGGAATTGGTTTTCACACAGCCTGGACCCAAAGCCGACAAAATAAACTTTGTCACGGATCCCAATAAAACGTCACAGCCTCAATGGATATCCGATAGCCCAGCATAGACCTATGTCAAAGAAGGCCCGGCGCCCAAAGTACCACCGCCGGAAAAATGACGATGGTCGCCAGGCGAAAAAAATCGCTGATGACAAAGGGCATAACGCCGGCGAATGTCTCCGTTAACGGCACCTCAGGAGCCATGGAATTGATCACATAAACGTTGATCCCTACCGGCGGCGTAATCAGCCCAGTCTCGACCACGGAAAGCACCATGATGCCGAACCAGATGGCCTTGGCCTCCTCGGACATGGGGATATCGAGATCGAGCATAATAGGCAGGAACACCGGCACCGTGATCAGGATCATAGCGAGCCCGTCCATGATCGCGCCGAGGAAGATGTAGATGACCAAAATGACGGTAATGATGGCGAAGGGCGAAAGCTCCGCCCCGGTGATCATGCCGGCAATGGTCAAAGGCAACTCCGACAAGGCCATGAACGAGCCGTAGATCTCGGCACCGATGAGGATCAGATAGATCATTCCCGTGATCTTGGCGGTATCGACCAACGCTTCCTTGAAGGCGGGCCAGGTCATGCGCCGGGCCAGGGCAATGATCCCGGTGCAGGCGGCACCCACTGCCGCGCCCTCTGTAGGCGTGAAGACGCCTTTGAAAATGCCACCGATTACGACAAAAAAGATGAACAAGATCGGCCAGACATATTTGAGGCTTTCCAGGCGTTCGCGCCAGCCGACGCGCTCCGCCGCCGGCCCCGCGTCGGGTTTGACGCGGACATAAATCATGACGGCGATGACATAATAAATGGTTGCGATGATGCCGGGTATGACGGCGGCCAGGAACAAGTCGCCAATGGACTGCTCGGCAATGATGGCATAGATGACCAAAATGATGGAGGGCGGAATTAGGATCCCAAGCGTGCCGCCCGCCGCCAGACAACCCGTACTCAAAGCCCCCGAATAGCCTAATTTGCGCATTTCGGGCAAAGACACGGTGGCCATGGTGGCGCCGGTGGCGATGGACGAACCGCAGATGGCTCCGAAAACAGCGCAGCCGCCAATGGTCGCGACCGCAATGCCTCCGGGCCGGTGGCCGAACCAGGCGCGGGCAGATTTATAGAGCACCGCGCTTAGCCCGCAATGCATCGCGAGATGCCCCATCAAGAGAAATATTGGGATCACGGACAGGGAATAACTCGCTGTGCGCCCCACCGGAGCGGCTTCCAGCCATATCAGAAGCTGCTCGAAACTGGTTATGTAGGCCATGCCGATGGCGCCCACCGTGAACAGCGCGATGGCGATCGGCATCCGGAGCCCGATGAACACCAGGAGCACAACAAACATTACGAGGGCGAGCACCGGTCCGGTCAATCGTCCGCCCCCTTAAAAATCTTGCGAAAGGCCACCCAGGCGAACATCACGAGCCCCACCGTGCCCACCACATGCAGCCACCATACCTTCATCCTGAGTAACATGGATTCGTCGCCGGTCTCGAACTTGTCGAAGCCGCCGACAACCACCCGCCAGATGAGTACCGCCAAAATAGCGAAGAGAATCAGGTTCTGGATCGAATCGATGATCTGTGTGGTTCGCTTCGACATGCGCGACGAGAAGAATTCGGCGACCAGGTGGCTGTTGTGAACGTGGGCGAAAGCAAGGAAGGCAAAGGCGGCGAAGGAGATCCCATATTCAACGATCTCATAGTCGCCCAAGATGGGCATGGAGAAGGTGTAGCGGCCGATGACGCTGATCACGGTGATGGCGGAGACTGCGACCACGGCGAACCCGCCGGCGAGCGCCACGCCGTGGATAAGCCGATCCATGCTGAAACGGCGCCCGGCGGGCTTTTCTGGGGGAACAACGTCGGCCATGGCGGTAGGGGAATTTGAAACGGAGACGGCGAGGCCTCGCTGGCCCCGCCGCCCTTCCCGGATGCTATTTGTCGTACTTGGCGATTGCCGCCTGGGCTGCCTTGATCAGCCCGTCACCATCAATACCCTTTTTCTTCATGTCGGCGATCCAGCCCGCGGTGACCGAGCGGGTTGCCGATTTCCAGCGCTTCTTCTCGTCGGCGCTGAAGGCGCGGAACGGCTTGCCCGACTTCTTGGCGACGCCGAGTCCCGGCAGGTCGTCCTTCGCCCAGCGCGTTCCGAACTCCTTGGCCAGTCCCATGCCGGCGGTGGAATCGATGACCTTTCTAAGATCAGCGGACAAACCGTTGTAGCTTTTCTTGTTCATGACCACCATCAGGACCGGGTTGCTCAGTCCCGGCAAGGCAAAGTGACTGGCCATGCGGACAATCTTGGTGGGCAGCGAGATGGTCCAGGCGGTCAACACCGTGTCGATCACGTGGCGCTGGAAGGCTTCCGCCATCTTGATGCCGGGGATGCCGACCGGCGTCGCGCCGATGACCTTGAAGGCCTCGCCGAGGATCCGCCCGGAGACCCGAACTTTAAGCCCCTTCAGGTCGGAAATGCTGCTCAAGGGTTTGTGGGAAAACAGCCCCATGGAGCCCGCCGAGAAGATAAGGATGGGGTGGGTATCTTTGTAGTCATCCTTCAGCCAAGGATCATACATCGACATAATCGCCGGCGACATGACACTCGGCGACTTGCCGCCGATAAAAGGCAACTCGATCACTTCGGAACGCGGGAAGCGGCCCGGCGAGTATCCCGGCAGGGAATAGATGAGGTCGACGAAGCCCCGGCGTGCCTGGTCGTAAAGCTCGGCCGGTTTGCCGCCCAGCTGGCGGGACGGGAACAGTTTTATCTTAATCCTGCCTCCCGATTTCTTTTCCACTTGCTGGGCCCACCAAGTGACGTTTTTGAAAGAACGCGACACCGGCGGCACGAAAGTATGCAGGCGCATAGTCACTTCTTGTGCGCCCACAGGAGGCGCGGCGAACATGGCGCTGGCGCCAACAACGGCGGAGGCCGCGATAAAGCCAAATAATTTCAGTGCGTCCATAGTCAAATCCTCCAAATTTTGCGGCCCGTCTGGGCCGTCAATTGTCGGCATGGAAGGTCGATTAATTCGTTTGAATTAGTTGAATAAATCCCCCCATCGACCACATGATTGTACTTCGATAACGCCTGGAATACCACATAATCGTATCTAACTCCGCACAGTACCCGACTCTTTTCAAAACACCAACTCTATCAACGGTTTCCGAGGATTGTT
>CAUZTZ010000415.1:0-3483 GCA_963582805.1 Alphaproteobacteria bacterium | reverse complement strand
TTTTTGCCCGCGTCGTGTTGACCGATAAGCCAAAATACGAGACTTATAATTCCGGCGGCGCCATGGTTAGCCTAGCCGAACTGGCGGGCCAAGTACGCGAGTTCCTGCCCGAGGCTGATATCCGCTTTGAAGCAGAAACCGGCGGGCGGGCAATTTCCGGCAACTACCTGATCGACAACAGCCGCGTCATCGAGGAATTCAGCGTTCAGTACGCACCGCTCCGCCAACGGGTAAAGGAGGTCATCAACGACATCCGCGCTAGCGAAGGACTATCTCCCCTCCCCTAGCGCCGAAAAGGAAGATCAGCATGCAATTTGGCGCATTTTTCCCAACCCGCGATATGCCCCCCGACCGTGCCGTAATCCGCGATTGGGCCCAAGCGGCAGAAGAAATTGGCTTTGATTACATCGAAGTCTCCGATCACGTGCTTGGCGCCAACCGCAGCGCCTTGCCCGATTTCGAGGGCCCCTACGATATCAGCGATCCGTTCCATGAAGTCTTCGTAACTCTGGGCTTTCTGGCGGCCGTGACCGAGCGCGTGGGCCTTTCAACCGGCGTCCTGATCCTGCCGCAACGCCAAACCGCCCTGGTCGCCAAGCAAGCTGCGCAAATCGATATCCTGTGCGGTGGCAGACTGCGCCTTGGCGTCGGTGTTGGTTGGAACCCGGTGGAATACGAAGCGCTTGGCCAGGATTGGCGTACACGCGGCCGCCGCCAGGCCGAGCAGATCGAGTTGCTGAACCGCTATTGGACCGAGCGAACGGTGGATTTCACGGGTGAATTTGACGTTGTCCATCACGCCGGGGTAAGCCCTCCCTCTATCCAACGGCCGATCCCGGTGTGGTTTGGCGGCGGCGTCGATGCGATGCTAAAGCGCGCCGCAAAATATGGCCAAGGGTGGATACCGCTGGGCAACCCCAGCTCCAATACCCAGGCGCAGCTGCGGAAACTGCACGGCTATTTACGCGAAGAAGACCGCGACCCAGCCGCCTTTGGCCTGGAATCCTGGATCCGCTCCAGCCTCGGTGGAGAGGCGGAGTGGCGGGCGGCGGCCGATGCCTGGCGTAGCTTGGGCGCGACCCACACGACGTTTTATACCTCGGGCCTGGGTATCGGGCCACTTGACAAGCAGATTGCGGCGATGCGCGCCTTTATGACGGCGATGCAATGAAGGTCTGCATCTACGGCGCAGGTGCCATCGGTGGCCACATTGGCGGCCATCTGGCGCGCAGCGGGGTCGACGTCAACCTAATTGCCCGAGGCCCGCATTTGCAGGCGATGCGGCGAAACGGCATCCGCATCGTATCGGCGGAAGATGATTTCACCGTGCCCGTGCGCGCCACCGATAACCCGGCGGAACTTGGGCCGCAGGATTATGTGTTCATCACGCTGAAGTCGCACCAGGTCGATGGTGAATTGGCCGCAATGCAGCCCCTGCTCGGCCCCGAAACAGCGGTCATTCCACCGACCACGGGCATTCCCTGGTGGTATTTTTATGGGCTGGCCGGTCCCCATACGGATCGCCGCCTGCCGGAACTGGACCCCGATGGCCGGCAGTGGTCTATGATCGGGCCGGAACGAGCCATCGGTTGCGCCTTTTGGACGGCGGCGGAGGTTCTGGAGCCCGGCGTCGTGCATCAAGACGGCATGCGCGCGGCCTATCCCATCGGCGAGCCAAGCGGTGAAACGTCGCGACGCCTAGAGGCGCTGGTCGAGGCGATGACGGCGAGCGGCCTGCATGCGCCAATCCAGAAGGACATTCGCGGCCAGATTTGGACCAAGATGATCAACAGCCTGTGCTGGAACCAAACGGCGTTCCTAACCGAGGCCATCAATGGCCGGTTCGCCGATGCGCCCGACGCGGTGGAGGTTGTCCGCCGCATGATGACCGAGATGGAGGCTATCGCCACAGCATTAGGGGCGGAAATGCCGGTGCCCATGGAAAAGCGCATAGCAATGACCGTGCGCGCAACGGATCACACCATGTCCATGTTGCAGGACCTACAGCGCGGGCGGCCCATCGAAATTGACGCCCTGGCAAATTCCGTCGCCGCGATGTCACGCATCGCCGGTATTCCCGCCCCCACCGTCGATGCCTTGACGGCGTTGACGAAACTTAAAGGCCGGGTCCGGTGCATCTATAGCGGATAATTTTTCATCCCTAATTCAACACTTGCAAACCAGAAATGGAGAAATACCATGAGTGAAAATAGCGCCCGCATTATTGCGCTAGACAAAGAGCGCATGCAGGCCATGGCAGACAAGGATATCGCCAAGCTTAACAATCTGCTTTGCAAGGACTTAATTTACACCCATTCATCGGCGCGCCTGGATACCAAGCAGAGCCTGATCGGGGGTATGGAATCCGGTATCTCGGTCTATGTTTCCGTAGAGCCGTCCGACGTCGTGGCGCAAGATTTAGGCGACGTGGTGGTGTTGACTGGCCGCGCCCAGATCAACGTCACCGCGAACGGCACGCCCAATGAATTTACCGTTCGGTTTACAGACGTCTACCAGAATCAAAACGGCACGTGGCGCATGGTCGCCTGGCAATCAACCAAGTTCCCTAGTTAGAGCACTTGTCATTCTAAAATTTGTCAGATCTTTAGAATTAGAAAAATTTTTCTAATCACATAGAGCCGCTTCACGATACTCATCGATTCGGAATTTCTCTAACGTTCGTAATCAGTGTCACTGACTTTCTCGAACCATTCAGTGCCACCGCCGTCCTCGCCCGTCTCCGACATGGCGAGATGGGTGAAAATCCGGTCCGGCGCGGCGCCATGCCAATGGCGCGCGTTGGGCGGGATGATCGCGGTGTCACCGGGCCGAAGCTCCTCAACCGGCCCGCCCTCAACCTGGACCCGCCCCACCCCCGCGACAGCCCACAAGGTCTGGCCAACCGGATGCTGGTGCCAGGCCGTGCGCGCACCCGGATTAAAGGTGACGTTCGTCGCCCGCATCCGCGATGGCGCTTCGCCGACCAGCACTTCATCCTGAAAGACATCGCCGGTGAACATTTCCACAGCAGCCCTTTTCGTCGCCCGTTCCTCGGCTCTATGAATTTTCAACATTGCAAATCCTCTCCTTGATAAATTCTGCTGGCGCCAGGACCAAACTATGCTCCGCCACCGTGAAGATAAGCCTATACCCGACCCGCCACGCCCACCAACCACAAAGCACGAAAGTACCGCGCCAAAGGCGGTGGCGGAGCCAGTCCGTGGAAAGCGCACTAGAGGTGCGAACCAAACAGAAGAGTCCTTCGGTTTGGTGTCTTGTGCATCACGTTTCTTTAGAACCTAGTGGACTTTCAACCCTCACGGATGGAAACCATCCGTTAGAATAGGACCACTAGAATGCTTTACCGGAACCCACGCGAAACTTGTTCGACGGCACGAAAGCCGTCCTTACCGGTTCCCGCGGTTTATTGACCCAAAGGACCCGGCCCGGGTGCATACCTGCACCATAAACCGCCGAGACGGC
>CAUZTZ010000414.1:0-3484 GCA_963582805.1 Alphaproteobacteria bacterium | reverse complement strand
CACCGTCACCGGCGATATCGGCAATTTAAAAAGCCTCGGATGTTTTTCTTCTTCGGAGGGGCGCGCCCGGGTGGAGATTTTGGGAGAGCGCCGCGTCGAGGTGCGCTTGAAAAAACCGCTGCCCCGTGGGCGCTCGCGCATCAACTGTACCTTGCGCGATGCATCCGGGCGCTGGCGCTGGCTGGGCACCATTTTTTACGTGCCGCCCAAATAAAATGAATTAGATCGCCGGCTCTTTAGAATTGGCGTTAGGCGTGCCGCCAAGCCGCGCCTTGTCCAACTGGCTGAGCCGGTTGGCGCGGATGATCCTTTGGATCGAGGTCACATAGGCGCGGCCACGCTCCGAATAGCTGGCCAGGCTCTGCGCCAGCTTCATGCCGTCCGGCGTGGCGCCCAATTTGCGCATGCGCGCCCGCTCGGCCCGGAAGCCGCGATAGGCCCGGTGCGTGTTCAAATTGGCCACATAGGCGCCGACCGCCTGGGTCAGGGTCTGGAACACCTTGACCTTATGCAGCTTGCCCCTCGCCCGGTCCTTGGGCACCAGCCCGCCAGCGGCGGCAAAGGTCCATTGGCCAAACAAGGCGTTGCCTTCGCGGGCAAAGCGCGATGTGCCCCAGCCGGTTTCCTCGGCCGCCTGGGCGATGGCCAGGGACGGCGGCACGGTGTCCATACGCCCCGCCAATTCCACCAGTCCGGCGCGCCGCACCCCATATTGATCCAGCTTGGCGGCCAGCCACAAACGGTCCTCGGCGGCCAGACGCTTGCCGGCGCGGCTTGCCGCCGCCAAGGGCATCAAGCGGCGGCGGTCTTCGGCAATGGCGTCATTGACCCGAAGCACCAGCGGCAGGACCATCTTGAAAAAGAAATTCTTGCGCATCTCCGGCGCCCGGATGCGCACGATGTCGCGGGGAAACGCGGTCAAAAACAACGGCGGCACGGGCGCCTTGCCGGCGCGGATGGTCGCCATGTCATATTTGTGGCGATGGAATTTGGACGCAACAACGGCCACCGTCGGGGCGCCGCCAAGCGCCAGATTATCGCTGTTGTTTTTCGCCGCCCCGCCAACCGCGCTGCCCGGCAATGCAAAGACGGCGCTCGGCGAGCGGGTGGCGCTGTCGATCGGATACAATGTCGCGGCCACGAACAACGCGCCCACGCCCACCGATACGAAACCAATCAACGCCCTCTCGAACACGCTCATTCGAGAACCCTCTGGGTAACGTCCATCTTGAAAATACCTGCCCTTAACGCCCCACAATTGCGCAATTCCATGCGTGCGGTCCGGTCCGCGATGTTTTCGCATCACCATCCCGCCTAACCCTGGCCGGTTGCGAATAATATGGAACAAGCGGCTGCCAACGCCAGCCGTTTTTTCGGCCCATAATCGGGGGTGAAATTTCCATAAATCCGGCAACGGCTTAACCCTCATGCTTCGCCCAACGCTTGAACGGTGCGCTGGCCGGGATGTGCTATTTGAGCAACAGTATTGAGCGAATCGGGCGCCATCATGTTTCGATTGCGGCTACCCGGCGGCGCCGGGTCTGAGGATGCCCATGACGGCGAACACCTCGTCCATGATCGGTGCGGCGATGGCGCCAGCGCGCGCCGCACCGTCGGCCAATACCCCATCCAGATAGGCCGGGTCCGCCTTCAGGCGCGCCATCTCTTCGCCGATGGGCGCCAATACCGATACCGCAAGCTCGGTCAGGGTTTCTTTGAACTCGGAAAACTGGCGGCCGCCCTGCTCAGTGACCACGTCGGCCAGGCTCCGATCAGACAGTGCCGCAAAAATCCCCAACAGATTGGCCGCTTCGGGACGCCCTTCGAGCCCTGCCACATCCGATGGCAAGGCGTCCGGATCGGTTTTGGCCTTGCGCAATTTGCGGGCGATGATTTCGGCATCGTCGGTCATGTTGATGCGCGAATTTTCCGACGGATCCGATTTGCTCATTTTCGCCGCGCCGTCGCGCAAGGACATGACCCGCGCCGCCGCCCCCAAAATCAAAGGTTCCGGCTGCGGAAACAGCTCGGTGCCGTAATCGTTGTTGAACTTGGCGGCGATGTCGCGGGCCAGCTCCAGATGCTGCTTCTGGTCCTCGCCGACCGGCACGTGGGTGGCTTTATATAAAAGAATGTCGGCGGCCATCAGGTTGGGATAGGCGTACAGGCCGACCGAGGCGTTTTCGCGGTTCTTGCCGGCCTTTTCCTTGAACTGGGTCATGCGGTTGAGCCAGCCGAGGCGGGCCACGCAATTGAATATCCAGGCCAGTTCCGCATGCTGGGGCACCTGGCTTTGATTGAAGATGATGTTGGCGGCCGGATCGAGCCCGGCGGCGATCAGCCCGGCGGTCACTTCGCGGGTGCTGGCGCTTAAGGTTTTGGGGTCCTGCCAGACGGTGACGGCGTGCAGATCGACGACGCAATAGAGACAGTCGTAATCATGCTGCAGCCGCACCCAATTGCGCAGCGCCCCCAGATAATTGCCGAGGTGCAGATCGCCGGACGGCTGAACGCCGGAAAAAATTCTGTCCATACTTATTCCCTACCCTTCGAAGGGCGGTGTTATGGCGGGCCGGGCTATGGAGGTCAAGCCGCGCGCCGCCGCAAAATCCGCTGCAAATCTTCGCGCCGGGCGGCGCCGCACAAAAGCGCCGCCAATCCATAAACTGCTAAGCCGCCGGCCACCAGAAGCGCCAGGGCGATGATGCGGAGGCTCAAGCCCGCCTCTAACCACGCGGCCAGCGCCGGGGCGGAAAACCACAGCCCGAGCGCCATCACCCCGGTGGCGGCGAGCATGCGCGGCCACGCCCGCATCAGGCGCGCATCGATGCGCAAATGGCCGCGCCGGATGAGAACCCAGGCCAACAGGCCAGCGTTCAGCCAGGCCGATATGGCCGACGCCATGGCCAGCCCCACATGCAGGAACGGTCCCATCAACAACAAATTGAGGATGATGTTCACGGCCATGGCCGCCAGCCCGATGAGGATCGGCGTCTTGGTGTCTTCACGCGCAAAATAGGCCGCCGCCAGGATCTTGATCATCACAAAGGCTGGAATGCCCCAGGCATAGGCGGCCAGCGCCCGGGCGGTGGCGTCAACGGCGTTTGCGTCGAACGCGCCGCGCCCGAAAAAAACCAGCACGATGGGCTGAGCTATGATCGCCAGGGCAGCCGCCGCCGGCAAGGTCAGGAACAATGAAATTTCCAGCGCCCGGTTCTGGCTGTTCATCGCCGCCGCCACATCGCCGCTACGCAATTGCCGCGATAACATAGGCAACAGCGCCGTGCCGGCGGCGACGCCGATGACGCCCAAGGGCAACTGGTTCACCCGGTCGGCGAAAAACAGATAAGAGATCGAACCCGACGGCAGCAACGAGGCGATGATCATGTCTATGACCAGATTGATCTGATAGACGCCGGCGCCGATGGCCACCGGCGCCATGCGCAGCAGCAGCAATTTGATGTCTTCGGTGAGGCGCGGCCAT
>CAUZTZ010000413.1:0-3503 GCA_963582805.1 Alphaproteobacteria bacterium | reverse complement strand
GTTGGGGTGAGTTTGAGTACCTGGCTCCGGGAACGGTCCTGCAATGGGCGGGCGGCCATGACGCCGGAACCGGCGGCCGCGAAGACCGCAACAAGCCAGGTGGTTTGGTCTTTCGGCTGCTCCATCAGGCGACACCGGCCGACGAAAACAATTACCATTATTTCTTTTCAAGCGCGGTGCGCGGCCAGGCGACCGATGGGCCGGCGAACAATTTGTTCCATGAAGCCAACCGGGAAGCCTTCCTGGAGGACAAACTGTTCATCGAGGCCCAGCAAAAGGCGGTTGGCCAAGACCCCAACCGCAAGCTGATATTGCGCGAGCACGACAAGGCTGTCGCTTATGGCCGGCAGGCGATTCACCAAATGCAGAGCGCCGAAATTTCTCAAGCGGCAGAATAGCCGGGTCAAATTCGCTCCGTCGCAAGGCCTGATTCTCAAGGGCCAAAGCGGGCGCCGGCCGCCGGTAAATATGCAAGCCGTTTTCATGGCCCGGCAAATGCCTGTTGCAAGCCACCAGCGCCACGGAATGCGAATGCGTTCGATCGGGAATCCTGGGTTGGCTTGGCGATACCCAATCTTGGCTTCGCCATAGCCCCAATCTTGGCTTCGCCATGGCCTAATCTTGGCTTCGCCAAGGCATTGTGCTCAAATGATGCCAACAAATCTCATTCCAATCCACAGTTCAGGGGGACATCATGACCGATTACCGGCTTCTCAATTACAATGACCAAAACGGCCAGGCGCGGCCCGGCCTTTCCGTGGGCGACGCGGTTTGCGATCTGGAAGCCGCGGTGGCGGCCGAGACCGGCGGCAATGCCGCCTTTTCCACCGCCTCGACGCTCACGATCCTGGAAAAGTGGGACGACGCCCTGCCGGTCCTGGAAGCCATCGCCGACAAGATGGCCGCCGGTGATGTGGATGTCATGGCGCTATCGGACGTGACCTTAAATGCGCCGATCCTTTATCCCGCCGCCATCTTCAACGCCGGCTCCAACTACAAGGATCACCAGCTTGAAATGGGCGCCGAGGATAAAGAGACCGACAAATCGGTGGTCAAACCCTACATGTTCCTGAAATCCCCGGCCCACTGCGTCATCGGGCCGGGCGAGGAAATTCGCATCCCGCACACCACCAAGACCGTCGATTGGGAGGCCGAGCTGGGCGTCGTCATCGGCCGTTACGGGCGCAACCTGACCAAGGAAAATGCGCGCTCGGTGGTGGCCGGCTACACCATCTTCAACGATCTCTCGGCCCGCGATAACGGCGCCCGCGAAGACTGGCCGCGCTTCAAGACCGACTGGTTCGCGCACAAATCGTTCGAAACCTCGGCGCCGCTGGGCCCCTGGATCGTGCCGGTCTCGTCGATCCCGGACCCTTATGAATGCAAGATCGATCTCTGGGTCAATGACGATCACAAGCAGGACGCCAACGCTGGCATGATGATCTTCAATATCGAGGAACAGATCGAATATATCTCGGCCCGCCTGACCCTGCGCCCGGGCGACGTGATCGCCACCGGCACGCCGTCCGGCGTCGGCCGGCCGCACGGCACGTTTTTGAGCCCCGGCGATACGGTGCGCATCACCATCGGCGGCATCGGCGAGTTGTCGAACCCGGTGGTCGCCGGGATTTAAGTCGCGAATTGGGAGGAAAACCTATGATTATCGATTGCCATTCCCATGTCAGCGCGCCGGCCGATCTGTGGGCCTACAAGGCAGGGCTATTGGCGTCGCGCGGCAGCCACGGGCGCGGCGGCGTCAACATTTCCGAAGAAAAAATGATGGCGGCCCTGAATTCGGGCGGCCCCGGCGGGCGCCTCGGCCACCTGCCTTATATGGATTTATTGCATCACGACATGCACCTGATCTCGCCTCGGCCCTACCAGATGATGCATTCGGAAAAGCCGGCCAAGATCGTCCAGTGGCTGCACGAAGAGGTCAACAATGTGATCCACCAGCAGGTGCAGATGCTGCCCGATCATTTCCTTGGCGTCGGCGGCTTGCCGCAGCCGTCGGGTGAAAACCTGGACATGCCGATCGCCGAGTTGGAGCGCATGGTGAACGAGCTGGGGTTCAAGGGCTGCCTGCTCAACCCGGACCCGTACGAAAACACCGGGCCCAAGATGTATCCCATGGGCCACAAATATTGGTATCCGCTCTATGAGAAGCTGTGCGAGCTGGGCGTGCCGGCCCATATCCACGGCGTCGGCTCCCACGCGGTGGAGCGCGAACCCTATACGCTGCATTTCATCAACGAGGAAACCACGGCGGTGTTCGGGCTGGTCAACTCCCAGGTGTTTGATGATTTCCCGGACTTGAAGATCGTCGTCTCCCACGGCGGCGGCGCCATCCCCTATCAATTGGGGCGCTTCGAGGCGGGCAGTTTGAAATATGGCGAGGAAGGCAAGCGTTTCTCGACGCGATTGAGAAAACTGTATTTCGACACCACCCTCTATACCCAGGACGCCATCGAATTGCTGATCAAGACGGTGGGCGTCGATCAATGCCTGCTCGGCTCCGAATGCCCGGGCACCGGCTCGGTGGACAACCCCGATACCGGGCGCAAGCACGACGACGTGGTTAGTTACATCAACAACATCGATTTCTTGTCGGGCGAAGATAGGGACAAGATTTTCTACAAAAACGCAATGCGGGTCTTTAATCTGACGGACGTGAAAGAGCGCGACAAATCGGCGGCCGCCCAGTAAAACCCGGAAACCGGGGCAACCTTAATTATTTTTGTAGATTAGAATGATTTGACTTAAGGTCCGGTGGCATTGATCCACTGATATATCCGGATCGAAGGAGTCAAATTCATGTCCGATCAGCAGCCGGCGCCGCCCATATACAACACCCCCCGTTTCCGGGTCAGCGATTATAACTTTGAGATGTTCGTCGGCCCCCGCGCCGGTGATGATTTCAAGGATTTCACGCTGACCGATCTGGCCAGCGGCGCGGCGGTCAAGCTGTCCGATTTCGCCGGCAAGTGGGTGGTCGTCGAGACCGGCTCGTCCACCTGTTCCATGTATACCAAGAACATTCCCGACATGAAGGCAATCGCCGGCGAATTTCCCGATGTGGAGTTCCTTTTGGTCTATGTGCGCGAAGCCCATCCCGGCGAGCGGCTTGGGCCCCACAAAAAATTTGATGACAAGATCAAGGCGGCGAAACTGGTGGGCCCCCGCTACGCCGAGCATCGGCGCGTCCTGGTCGATAATTTCGAAGGCGATTTCCACCGCGCCTACGGCGCCATGCCCAACGTATTGTATATCATCCGGCCAGACGGCAAAATTCACTACCGCTGCAACTGGGCGACGCCGGCGGCGGTGCGGGGTGCCTTGCGCGACCGGGCAAGGTTCCACACCCTGGAAAATGCCGACACCTTATCGCTCCGGGCCGGGCGCAAAAAAATGCACATGATCCGCACCATGTGGACCGGCGGCGGCATCGCCCTTTATGATTTTTTCCGCGGCATGCCGCTGACCCTGGCGCGCCACTACAAGAC
>CAUZTZ010000412.1:0-3514 GCA_963582805.1 Alphaproteobacteria bacterium | reverse complement strand
CTCGGCAATAACCGCACCGATAGTTTGAGCAATATCATCGATGACCCCCGGGCTTCGCTATTGTTTCTGATCCCCGGCGTCGGCGAGACCTTGCGCATCAATGGCACGGCCGAAATTTTTGTCGATGCGGATTTGTGCGCAGAATTTATGACCAACGGCAAGACGCCGCGCAGCGTCCTTTGCGTGCATGTGGAGCGGGTTTATTTCCAATGCCCGAAGGCCCTGATCCGCTCCAAGCTCTGGGATGTGGAAACCCAGGTGGCGCGCTCGGAATTGCCCACCTCCGGCGATATCTTCAATGCCATATCAGGCGGTGAGATCGGCGGTGCGGAATATGACCGCGCCTATCCGCAGCACGCCAAGGATACGATTTACTGAGCGGTGCCGAGGCGCGGGCAACAAAAATGGCGGCCATGATGGACCGCCATTTTTTGTGCCGGCAAGCCGGCTGGAGCGGGTCTGCTAGGCGATGGTACCACCACCCGGAAGCTTAACCTCGGTGTTCGCGGGCCGACGGTAGCGCCTGAAATCACTGATGCCCATGCGAATGATCCTGCTCGGGGCATGGATCAGCTTGTTGCCGATGGCGGCCAGAACATTACCGCGATCGCGCTCCGCCTGAACCACCAGATTGCGGGCGAAAAACACATTGTCATTGCTCATAGTCTTGTTACTCCGTTTATTAGCGGCAGAGAAATTTCCGAACGCCCGCGCTGGTCGCGCGAAAAATTGGGTTCGTTCTCACACCAGATTGTTAAAATCCGTGGCCCAGCCAGCGCCTGGAATGGCCGGCCTGACACTGGCCTGTTTGGGGTGCTTGCGAATGACACCCAATGGCTCAGCGTTATTGGCTGCATGGTATGTATGCCTGCCGAGGCCCTAAAAAAAGCGCAATTATTCGAGCCCAGATATGCAAAATCTGCATGTATGTAAACCATTGAATTAACTCGTTTAATTATAATTATGGGTATTTTTTGTGTAATATAGGGGACGATTTCCAGAATTCGCCTGCGCCATGTGCATTGGTGATGAATGGCGGCGAAGCTGGCGTCTCGACCGAAACCGGCCGCCGTGATAGGCTCGCGGCGACCGATATCCCCGAAATTATCCGCGAATAGATGGCATGGATCAACATTCCGAAACCGAAGGTGAGCGCACCAATGGCATCATCGCCGGCGTGATTGCCGGACCCGGCGATGACGGCCGCATGGGCGGCGCCGATGACTGGATGCGCCTCATATCCGAAAATTTAAGCGCGCCTGAAACCCGGGCCCTGGCGGCGCTCATGGAAGACGCCGCGGCTAGCACGCCCGGCGAGGATCGGCCTCATTCGGAACGGCTGCAGGCGCTGCGGGCTGAGATGGCGACGCGCAAGCTGGACGGTTTTTTGGTGCCCCTGGCCGACGAACATCAGGGCGAATACGTGCCCAAACAGGCCAGCCGCCTCAAATGGCTGACCGGATTTTCCGGCTCGGCGGGATTGGCGGTGGTCCTGGCCGACCGGGCCGCGCTGTTCGTCGATGGCCGCTACACGTTGCAGGCGGCGGAACAGGTGGATGGCGATTTGTTCGAGATCCGCCATTTGGCCGATCAGCCGCCCACCGATTGGCTCAGTGAGGCGCTCGCAAAAGACGCCAGGCTGGGGCTCGATCCCTGGCTGCACACCGGTGACGGTGCCGGGCGCTACCGGCGCGCCGCCGAAAAATCCGGCGCCAAATTGATTGCCGAAGACACCAATCCCATCGATGCGGTCTGGCGCCACCAGCCGCCGCCGCCTTTGTGGCCGATCGCCATCCACGATGTCGCCCATGCGGGCAAGACGTCCCTGGACAAGCGCCAGGACATTGCCGAAATACTGGCCGCGGCGGGGGAAGACGCGGTGGTCCTGACGCAACCCGATTCCATCGCCTGGCTGGCCAATATCCGGGGCGGCGATGTGCCCTACACGCCCTTTGTGCTGGCCTTCGCGGTTCTGGACAAGGACGCAAAGCTGGCGATCTACACCGACCGGCGGAAATTGACACGATTGGTGGAAGCCGCCCTTGAGCCGGGCATCACCATCCTGCCCCGGAGCGAATTTGAAGGGGCGCTTGCGTCGCTCGGCGAGGCGGGCCTTCGGGTGCGCGCCGATAGCGCCGGCGCGTCGGAAGCCATTTTGGCCGCGCTCAAGGCCGCCGGCGCCAAATTGTCCATGGCCGAAGACCCCTGCGCCTTGCCGAAAGCCTGCAAGAACGAAACCGAGCTGGCCGGCACGCGGGCGGCCCACCGAACCGACGGCGCCGCCCTTTGCCGCTTCCTTGCCTGGCTGGACATGGAAGGCGGTTCCGGCGCGCTGACCGAAATGATCGCCGCCGACCGGCTGGAAGCGTTTCGCCGGGAATGCGATGCGCTGCAGGGGCTTTCCTTTCCGACCATATCCGGCGCCGGCGCCAACGGCGCCATAGTCCATTACCGGGTGACCAACGAGAGCGACAAACGCCTCGAGCCGGGCAGCCTCTATCTGGTGGATTCCGGCGCCCAATATCCCGGCGGCACCACCGATGTGACCCGCACCGTCGCCATCGGCACGCCGACGGCGGAAATGATCGAGATGTTTACGCGCGTCCTCAAGGGCCATATCGCCCTGGCCAGCGCTATCTTTCCCGACGGCACCACCGGCTCGCAACTGGACGCCCTGGCGCGCACGCCTTTGTGGCAAGCCGGGCTGGATTATGATCACGGCACCGGCCACGGCGTCGGCAGCTTTTTGGGCGTTCACGAGGGCCCGCACCGGATATCGAAAATGCCGAGCCGGGTTGCCATGAAGCCGGGCATGGTGGTGTCCGACGAGCCCGGCTATTACAAGACCGGCGCTTTTGGCATTCGCATCGAAAACCTGATTTATGTGCGCGCGCACCCCCAAGAAACCGGGCCAAAGGCGTTTTATGGGTTCGACGTGCTGACCCTGGCGCCCATCGATCTTACCCTGGTGGACCGGGACATGCTGGACAGGGGCGAAGTGGAATGGCTGAACCTCTACCACCGGCGGGTTGCCGGAACCCTATCACCAATGCTTGATCCGAATACGCGCAAATGGCTGGAAACGGCGACGCGCGCCATTTAACGCGGTTGTAGATCGAGAATTCCGGCCGAGGGCAATAAATTATCGCCCGGCATCATTGAATATCGGCGCCAAAACCCCATGTATTTTGAAGGTATTAACGGCAGGGCGCAGTGCACGCCAATCCGGAACTTCAGGCTTGGAAACGAAAAGGGGACGACCGATTATGGCGATGAATGGAACGCGCAAAATGTTCAGCGCGGAATTGAAGATGCGCGAAGCGCAAGGCAACGCGGACGCGGGTCTGATTGAGTTGCCGCCGTCGTTTCATGGCGCCAGCCACGGCCCTGTTAATGGCGCGTCCAATGGCTCCGTCAGCAATCAGGTTCTCCTGAATGCAATCAACGCCTTATCCAAAACAATCCATGCATCCGGTGATTTGGATATTACCGAATCCGAAGATATTCCCGAGCT
>CAUZTZ010000411.1:0-3541 GCA_963582805.1 Alphaproteobacteria bacterium | reverse complement strand
TTTCATGGCGCCAGCCACGGCCCTGTTAATGGCGCGTCCAATGGCTCCGTCAGCAATCAGGTTCTCCTGAATGCAATCAACGCCTTATCCAAAACAATCCATGCATCCGGTGATTTGGATATTACCAAATCCGAAGATATTCCCGAGCTCAGCCACAATTTTGAGCGGGATTTGGAGATGGCTCACGATCTGCGCTCCGAGCTGCGCGCCATGGCCCGCTCGATCAAGGAAACCAAAGCCGAGATCAAGGCCATGCGCATCGGCAACACGGGCGACGATGCGCTGCTGACCGCCTCGTCGGAGCTGGACGCGGTGGTCATAGCCACCGAGGAGGCCACCAACACCATCCTCAACGCCTCGGAAACCATCGAAGGGCTGGCGGCCAAGATACAATCGAACACCGTCAACGACGACGACCGCGTGGCGACCGAAGATATCCAGGAGCAAACCACCAAAATGCTCGAGGCGTGTAATTTCCAGGATATTACCGGCCAGCGCATTACCAAAGTGGTCAACACCCTGAAATTCGTCGAAGAGCGTATCGACGCCATGATCGAAATTTGGGGCGCAGACGATATCGCCGAGGTTGATGCATCCGTGACCCCCGACACGGAAGGCGACAAGGGGCTGCTCAACGGCCCCGCCCTCGAAGGCGAAGGCATCGATCAGAACGATATCGACGCGCTCTTCGATTAAACTTGACCGCCCCCGGGCGGTAATACCAAGTTGCATAAATAAACACCCATTGTGACGGCTTTGCGTGGTTTCCGGTTAGGAGCGCGCCGCGCTGTGATGCCTTTGCATCATAAGCGGTGCGCGACGACATCCGGGAGCCGCGCAAAGCCGCCCTTCGGGTCGCCTTTCCCGCCGCCTCGATGTGTCGGGAAGGCTTAACGATGGGACGCCATCGCCTGCGCCTCCCCTCCTACCGAGGAAGCGGGAAAGAAGATCACAATTGGTGTTTATTTATGCAATTTGGTATAAGGCATCAAATTATATTCCTAGAAGTGCGGCCTTCGGTGATAAACTGAAAGGCCGCTTTTCCTTGATTGCAAACCGGATTTGGCGACAATGGCCGCCGGACGGCACGGGGCCGCCCTGAATTTTGACAGCGATAAGATTATGGCGAAAGACAACGCAACAAAACCCGAAGCCAGTTCGATCTGGGGCGGCCGCTTTGGCGGCGGCCCGGCAGAGGCGATGCAGCGCATCAATGCCTCTATCGGCTTCGATAACCGGCTCTATGGCCAGGACATTGCGGGCTCACTGGCGCACGCCGACATGCTGGTTGCAACCGGCATTATATCGGCCGAGGACGGCGCCGCCATCGCCGCCGGTCTCAAGGACATATTGGCCGAGATCGAGGCCGGCAAATTCCAGTTCAAGGCCGAGCTGGAAGATATTCATATGAATATCGAGGCCCGCCTTGGCGAATTGATCGGCGATGCCGCCGGGCGGCTGCATACGGCGCGCTCGCGCAACGATCAGGTGGCCACTGATTTCCGGCTTTGGGTGCGGGATGCGCTGGATGATCTGGACGCAGGCCTTGAAGCCATGCAGGCGGCGTTGATCGCCAGGGCCGAAACCCATGCCGCATCGATCATGCCCGGTTTCACGCATCTGCAGACGGCGCAGCCGGTGACCCTTGGCCATCATCTTTTGGCCTATGTGGAAATGTTTGGCCGCGACCGGAGCCGGCTGGCCGATTGCCGCGCCCGCATGAACGAAATGCCGTTGGGATCGGGGGCTCTGGCCGGCGCGTCGTTCGCAATCGATCGCGACCAAACGGCACAGGCGCTTGGCTTCGATAGGCCGACCGCCAATTCCCTGGACGCGGTATCGGACCGGGATTTCGCCCTCGAATATCTGGCCGCCGCGGCGATCCTCGGTGTGCATCTGTCGCGCCTGGCGGAAGAGTTTGTGCTCTGGAGCTCGGAGGCTTTCGGCTTCGTCGCATTGTCCGACGCCTTTACCACCGGCTCGTCGATGCTGCCGCAAAAGCGCAACCCGGACGGCGCCGAGCTGGTGCGCGCCAAATCGGGCCGCCTAATCGGCGCGCTCAATAGTCTGCTGATTGTCATGAAGGGATTGCCGCTGGCCTATTCCAAGGACATGCAGGAAGACAAGGAACCGGTGTTCGAAACCGCCGATACGCTGGCCCTTTGCATTGCCGCCATGACCGGCATGATCGGCGACGCCAATTTCGATACAGGTGCCATGGAGCGCGCCGCCTCCCTGGCGGAAACCGGCGCTGTCGATATCGCCGACTGGCTTGTCCGCGAACAGGATATGGCGTTCCGCAGCGCCCATCACGTGGCCGGCCAATTGGTGCGTCTGGCCGAAGAGAAGGGCTGCGGGCTGGCCGATTTGAGCCTTGCCGATTTGCAAAATATCGAGCCCCTATTGACGGCGGCGGCGCAAAAGGTTTTGGATATAAATTATGCGGTCCAGGTACGGAGCAGTTTCGGCGGCACCGCGCCGGGGCGGGTCAAGGCGGCCTGCAAGGAAGCACGGGCGCGCTTTTTAGGCGGACGAAGCAAATGATATTTCGGCGTGCCATGGCATTGATTTTGGTCCTGCTTTTTACAGCGGGGTTGGGCGCGTGCGGCAAAAAATCCGCCCTGGAGCCGCCCGCCGATGCCAAGGAACGCCAGTTCCCGGCCCCCTACCCCAGAAATTAGCGCCCGCGATGGACCATTTTCAGTATAAAAACGGCGCCTTATGGGCCGAAGACGTTGCGCTTTCGACCATAGTGGAAGCCGTCGGCACGCCCTTCTATTGTTATTCCGCCGCCACCCTCACGCGCCATTACAATGTGTTCGCGCAAGCCCTGGCCGGATTGCCGGCGCTGGTTTGCTATTCGGTGAAGGCCAATTCCAACCTGGCGGTGATCAAAACTCTGGCCCGGCTCGGCGCCGGCGTCGATGTGGTTTCGGGCGGCGAGTTGGTGCGCGCGCTCCGGGCCGGGGTGCCGGGCGAACGCATTGTCTTTTCCGGCGTCGGCAAAACCGCGCCCGAAATCAGCGCCGCCCTCGAAGCCGGCGTCTTGCAGATCAATATCGAATCGGAGCCCGAACTGGCCCTGGTGAATGATATCGCCGGCGGCCTCGGGCTGACCGCGCCCATCGCCATCCGCATCAATCCCGATATCGACGCCCACACCCACGACAAAATCTCCACCGGGCGCTCGGAAGACAAATTCGGCATCGAATGGACAAAGGTTCACGAGGTTGTGACGCGCAGCGCCGCTTTGGGGCATATCGAAGTGGTTGGTCTGGCCATGCATATCGGCTCGCAACTGACGAGCTTGGATCCGTTCCGCAGCGCCTTCGCCCGGCTTCAGACTCTGGTGGCCGATTTGCGCAGCCAGGGCGTTGAAATTCAACGCCTTGACCTGGGCGGCGGGCTCGGAATTCCCTACGATGATAGCGCCGTTCCGGAGCCGGCGGCCTATGGCCAATTGGTGCGCGAAATGCTCGGCGATCTGGACTGCCGGCTGTTGTTCGAGCCGGGCCGCCTGATTGTCGGAAATGCAGGTATT
>CAUZTZ010000410.1:0-3552 GCA_963582805.1 Alphaproteobacteria bacterium | reverse complement strand
ACACCTATTCCAAAGGATAGAAGATCATGGATTTCGCGGGCGTCGATTATATGAAATTCCTCATGGCTCTGGTGTTTGTGCTGGGCCTGATCTGGGGCCTGACCCTGGCCGCCAAGCATTTTGGCCTCGGCAACCGGGGCCCGGTAAAACGGGGCGCGGCGAAGCGCCTTTCTATCATCGAAACCATGGCCTTGGACGCCAAGCGGCGGATGGTGATCGTCCGCATGGATGATACTGAACATCTTTTGCTGCTTGGCCAGACGAGCGAACAGATTGTAGGCGGCGGTGAAAACGCAGCCCAAGCGCCGGCGCAGCCGCAAGCGCAGCCGATACTGCATGCCATCGACACGCGCCGGGAGGCGGCCGGTTGACGTATTTGAGACACTATCCAACCCGCCTTACCGTCGGCCTCATTGCGCTCGGTCTGGCGCTTGGCACCGCCGGTCCGGCGGCGGCGCAATCCTTTTCCTTCGATCTTGGGGATGGGCCGACGGCGACCGGCCGCATGGTCCAGTTTTTCCTGCTGTTCACGGTGCTTTCGATCGCGCCTTCGATACTGGTCATGGTGACCAGCTTTACCCGCATCGTCATTGTGCTGGGATTTCTCAGAACCGCCATGGGTACCCAACAGACGCCGCCCAACCAGGTGTTGGTCAGCCTGGCGCTGTTCATGACCATTTTCGTTATGATGCCGACCATCGAAAAATCCTGGGATGAGGGCGTGCAGCCGTTCATCGAAGGCCGCATCGACGAAAAGGAGGCGTTTGTCAAAAGCGCCAAGCCGATCCAGGATTTCATGCTCAAGCAAGTCCGCGAATCGGACCTCAAGCTGTTCATGGAAGCGGCCAAGCTGCCGCCGGTGGCAACGCCCCAGGACGTGCCCTTGCGCGCCTTGATCCCGGCCTTCATGGTCTCCGAGCTGCGCCGCGCGTTCGAGATCGGCTTCCTGGTGTTCATTCCATTTCTGGTGATCGATATGGTGGTGGCGTCGGTGTTGATGTCCATGGGCATGATGATGCTGCCGCCGATCATCATCGCGCTGCCGTTCAAGGTGATATTCTTTGTGCTGGTCGATGGCTGGTTCCTGATCGTCGGCAGCCTGGTGCAAAGTTTCGAAGGCGGCATTCCGCCTGGTCCATGACCAGGGCCGGACGCCGGGCGCCTCACGCCAGCAGGGCTTCAATATAGGGCGGTAGAGCGAACGCCGCCCGGTGTATGGCCGGCGAATAATAGCGGGTCTCGAAGCCCGCATCTTTGAGGCGGCGGGTTAGCACATCCGCATTCACCGATTTTGGCGCCCGGCTGTCCGCGGCCAAGGCAAAGGCCATGGCGCCGCCCACATAGGTGGGAATGGCGGCCAAATAAACCGCGGCATCATCGAAGACGCCGGCGAGCCGCTGATGGCTGGCGGTTAATTCGCCGGCTTGCGAAAACGGAACACCGCATTGGGCGGCGAGGATGCCGCCATCGGCCAGAATTTGCCGGCAATCGGCGTAAAATTCTTCGCGGAACAAGACTTCGCCGGGGCCGACGGGATCGGTAGAATCGACCAAAATAACGTCAAATTTCTCGCCGCAGCTTTTGACATAGTCGCAGCCGTCGTTGATGACCAGATCGGCCCGCGCATCGTCGAACGCGCCCTGGCTGAGGCCAGGCAGGAATTGCCGCGATATTTCGATGACGCCTGGATCGATCTCCACCAAGCGCGCCAACGCAGGCCCCGGGTGGCGGAGAACTTCGCGCAAAGCGCCGCCGTCACCGCCGCCGATGATCAAGACCCGGCGCGCCTCGCCATGGGCAAACAGCGGAACATGGACAAGCATTTCATGGTAGATGAATTCATCGCGCTCGGTGGTCTGAATGATGCCGTCGATGGCCAGCACGCGCCCGAACATGGGCGTCTCAAAGACGATCAGATTTTGCTGGCTGGTATGCGTTTGGTGCAGAATGCGCGAGATTTCAAAGCGCTGCATGTAGCCCCCGTGGGCCCATTCGGAATAGAGCGTCTCGTCGAACCAAGTCAACGAACGAGGCCCCTTCGCTGTTCGTTCACCTCAAGGGTTTCGGGCTCGAAAGCGCGTTCCAGGACCGGAACGGCGGCATAGGGATCACAGCCGCCGCACATGAAGATATCGATGGCGGCAAAGCCCCGTTCCGGCCAGGTATGGATGCTCATATGAGACTCGGCCAGAACCAGCACCCCCGATATGCCGCCGTTTTCGGCAAAACGCTGCAAATGCACGGCCAATATCGTCGCGCCGGCGGCGGCGGCGGCGTCTCTCAGCGCCGCCTCAATGGCTGTTTCGCAGGTCAAATTGGCGGCGCCCCACAAATCGATCAGCAAGTGGGTGCCGGCAAATTGGGCGCCGTCCCGGCGCTGGAAATAATCGTTGACCGGCGCCGGTTCCGGGCGCTGATATTCGCTGACATTGGATTTCATCGGCAACCCCGTTTCCCCATTTTCCGGCCATTTCCGGGAGACGGCGTTGTAATAGGCTGGCTGTTTAAAGCAAGCAATTTCCGCAATCGCGGATCTCTAGGCCGGCCGATTGGGATCAATTAAGCGAGGACAGTTTTCCGGACTTCAAACGTTCCCGATAGGCGCTCATGAAGGATTTGAAATTGTTCACCGTCGCCACCTTCGAGGCCACCGTCCGATAATCCAGCAAGCCGACCGTATTGGGGCTGGCGATCAGGCGAAAAGCGTCTTTAAACTCGGTCGCATCCATGGCCGCCGCGTGATCCTTGCGCAGCCGCCCAATGCCCCGCTCATTACCGCTTAAAGCCAGGGCAACGGCAAGATTTAACACCGTTTGCGCCTGCGTCTCATCGAGCGGATCGCCGGGCCCGGCGCCCATCGAGCGCACCAGCCGTTGCAACGGTTTGGCAGCGTTCGCCCAATCGGTATCCTTCCAGAATATTTCCGAGCGCAGCAAATCGGCTTCTCGGCTGTCGTCATCTTCCAAAAGCGCGATGGCGCTGGGCGATTGGTTCATTTCCATCAGGGCGCGCGCCGATAGCAGCCGGCGCTGGGCGGCGACCTCCGGCGGCAGGTCGCTGGAGGCCGATTTCTGCAATCCTTCGCGGGCCAGTTTGGGCTGCTTGTTCAGCAGATAGATCGCCGCAAGGCGGGCGCCGACCCGCGCCCGTTCAACACCCTTGAGCCTGGACTTGATCTGCTCTTCCAATAGTTTCGCCGCCGGTCCAAGCAAATCCACGGCGGCCAGACGGTCGGCCAGCTTACGGATCATCTCTTCGCCGTCGGCGCCCGAAGGGGTCAGTTCCTTGAATTCTTCGAACAAGGCGATGGCGGGCACCGGCTGCATGGTATCGGCTTTGTCCTTCAAGTAAAGATCGGCAAAGGCTTTGGCCATTTGCTTGGTGACATTTCCGGTGGTCGGCTTGTCCTTGAAATAGGTAACCGCCTGGCGCAGCGTTCTGAGGCCGTTGCGGTAATCGCCGCTTTTGATGTGCAGCGAACCAAGCTTGCGCAACAGATCATATTCAAAATCGCCGCCGCGCCAGGAAAAGCGCAGCTTCTCCAATTCCTCG
>CAUZTZ010000409.1:0-3556 GCA_963582805.1 Alphaproteobacteria bacterium | reverse complement strand
CCAGGCAACCCGGCGCTACGCCAAGCGCCAAAGCACCTGGTTTCGCCACCAGATGCCGGAGGCAACCGTTATTACCGCGCTCTATAGCGAGGAACAGGCCGACGAGATTCGCCAAACCACTGCGGATCTGTTGCAAACATCCGCTCTGGTCGATTGAGCACCTCCGGGCTAAGTTCCGCCGCTTAACACAATAAGGGATTTACCCATGGCCACATTTATACCCACCCCGACTGTTATCGAAGCTGCCGGCAACAAGCCTAAAATCATCAGGGAATATGTTGGGCGGGTAAATTCAGGTACTGAAAACGCCAGTGTGGCGCACATGAACAGCCCAGAAGGTTGGGTCGAGCCCGGGCAAACGCCCGCATTCGATGAATATACCCTGGTTCTGGCCGGCATGCTTCGGGTCACCACCCGAGAAGAGGAATTCGACGTCACCGCCGGCCAGGCAGTGATCGCCTATAAGGGCGCGTGGGTGCAATGTAGTAGCCCCAACGATGGCGGCGCCGAATATGTCGCTGTCTGCGCGCCGGCATTCAGCCCTGACACCGTAAAACGCGACGACTGAGCATTCCAGATCAGCCGCAATGTAACGCCCGATCACCGGCGCTATTGACCGGCGACAGGCGAGGTTCTAGTTTGCTCAACCCGTGGCCGGATGGCTTCGGAAAAGGCTCGCCGGCGGGCGCGATTGCGTGCGCCGATGCGGGCATCATGTGCTTGTGGAGATCGGATCGTGGCAACCAACATGGACAATAACGAACAGCAGATAAACGGATCAGAAATGATCGTAAGATGTCTTGCTGAACTGGGTGTCGAAGTTATTTTTGGCTATCCCGGCGGCGCCGTCCTGCCGATCTATGATGCGATTTTCAAACAAAATAAGATTCGCCACATCCTGGTGCGCCATGAACAGGGTGCATTGCATGCGGCGGAAGGCTATGCGCGTTCGACCGGACGCGTCGGCGTGGTGCTGGTCACCTCCGGACCGGGTGCGACCAACAGTGTCACCGGCCTCGCCGATGCGCTGATGGACAGTATCCCGCTGGTCTGCCTGACCGGCCAGGTGCCGACCCATATGATCGGCAATGATGCGTTCCAGGAAGCCGATACGGTGGGCATCACGCGGCCCTGCACCAAGCATAACTATCTGGTGAAATCGGTCGAAAATTTGCCGCGCACCATCCATGAGGCGTTCTATATCGCCAGCGCCGGACGACCCGGCCCGGTGGTGGTCGACCTGCCCAAGGATGTGGTCATGGCGATGGGCGATTACAGTGAAGGCAGCTACGCCAATGTGAGTTCCCACCGCTCCTATCGCCCGCGTACTGAGCCTGATGACGCAGCCGTCGATGAAGCCCTGGAACTGATCGCCAAAGCAGAGCGGCCCATATTTTATAGCGGCGGCGGTATTATCAATTCCGGGCCGGACGCTGCCAAGGCACTGACCGAATTTGTCCGCGCGACCGGCTTTCCGATCACCAGCACCCTGATGGGGCTTGGCGCCTACCCGGCATCCGATAAACAATTTCTCGGCATGCTCGGCATGCACGGCACCTATGAATCAAATATGGCAATGTCCGAATGCGACGTGATGATTGCCCTCGGCGCGCGCTTCGATGACCGCGTGACCGGCCGCCTTAATGATTTTGCCAAAGGCTCGAAGAAAATTCAGGTCGATATTGATCCGTCCTCGATGAACAAGAATGTGCCGGTGGATATCAGTATCATCGGCGATGTCGGCACGGTATTGAAAGCCATGCAGGCCAAATGGGCTGACAAAAGTCCGGCCAAATCTGATGCGCTCGACGCCTGGTGGCGTCAGATTGATACGTGGCGCGCCCGCGATAGTCTGCGCTTTAAGCAGCAGGGTAATATCATTAAGCCGCAATATGCGCTTCAGCGCCTGTACGAGCTGACCAAAGACCGTGATGTTTATTTCACCACCGAGGTTGGCCAGCATCAAATGTGGGCGGCGCAGTACCTCAAATTTGAAGAGCCCAACCGCTGGATGACATCAGGCGGGCTCGGCACTATGGGCTACGGCTTTCCCGCCGCCATGGGCGTACAAGTCGCGCATCCGGATTCCCTGGTAATCAACGTTGCCGGCGAAGCCTCCTTGATGATGAACATTCAGGAATTGTCGTCGATGATGCAGCATCGTCTGCCGGTTAAGACCATCATCCTCAACAATGAATATATGGGCATGGTGCGCCAATGGCAGGAGCTGTTCCATGGCGGACGCTATTCAGAAAGCTACATGAATTCACTGCCCGACTTCGTCAAACTGGCTGAATCATTTGGCGCCAATGGCCTCAGAATTGACAAGCCGGAAGACGTCGATGACGCGATCCGCACCATGATTGAAACACCCGGGCCGTTCATTGCCGATGTTCATATCGACAAGACTGAAAATGTATATCCGATGATTCCAGGCGGCGCCGCCCATTACGAAATGAAGCTCGGCCCGGATCATGGCGAGCTTGAAGAGAAAGCCGAAGACGGCATGGTGCTGGTGTGAGCAATATCTTTGAACTAGCGGGAGGCAGCCTTGGCTGAACCCATCGAAAGACACACAATCTCGGTGCTGGTCGACAACGAACCCGGAGTATTGGCCCGTGTGGTCGGTCTCTTTTCGGGCCGCGGCTACAATATTGAGAGCCTGACGGTCGCTGAAGTCGAATCCGGTGCCGCGCTCTCGCGCATCAATTTAGTCACCTCTGGCCCGCGCATGATCATCGAGCAGATCAAGGCCCAGTTGGATCGCCTCGTGCCCATCCATACGGTGAGCGATCTGACGGAAGAAGGCCCCCATGTTGAGCGCGAACTGGCGCTGATCAAGGTCGTCGGCAAAGGCGAAATGCGAGTTGAAACGCTGCGCATCGCCGATATTTTTCGCGCCCATGTGGTCGACAGCGAAATAGATTCTTTTGTTTTCGAAATGACCGGCAAACCGGGGAAGGTCAACGCCTTCATCCGCCTTATGGAACCGCTGGGACTCACGGAGATTTCGCGCACCGGCGTCGTTGCCTTGCTACGCGGAAAGAAATCGATCTGACCAACACGGTCAGCCCACTCATTAAAAGGCCGGCTCGACGATAGGCCTACACACCAAAAGGAACGTACCATGCGTGTCTATTACGATCGCGACGCTGATGTAAATCTCATCAAGGGCAAGAAAACCGTCATCATCGGTTATGGCAGCCAGGGCTTCGCCCATGCTAATAACCTCAAAGACAGCGGCGCTAAGGAAGTGGTTGTCGCCTTACGCGCCGATTCCACCAGTGTCGCCAAGGCCGAAGCTGCCGGGCTGACCGTCATGGGCGTCGACGAAGCCGCCAAATGGGGCGACGTGGTGATGGTGTTGACCCCGGATGAGTTGCAGGGCCAGATGTGGCGCGAATCCTTGCGCGAAAATATGAAGCAAGGCGCGGCAATCGCTTTCGCCCACGGCCTCAACATTCATTACCGCCTGATCGAGCCGCGCCCTGACCTTGATGTCTTCATGGTCGCGCCGAAAGGCCCCGGGCATACCGTGCGTTCTGAATATGAGCTT
>CAUZTZ010000408.1:0-3594 GCA_963582805.1 Alphaproteobacteria bacterium | reverse complement strand
GTTTGCGTGCTATCGCCTTTATGACCGATACCGACGGCACCACCGATACCTTGGGCGACAGCGCCCGCACCAGCAACGCCTATGTGCCGGAGCTGGATTTCTCATACTTCTTTACCAAAAACATCGCCGCCGAACTGATATTGGGCTCCACCAAACATTCCGTTGAGGTGAAAGGCTCCACCTCGGGTGATTTGGATCTGGGTACGGTGCGCACCTTGCCGCCGGTGCTGACGCTGCAATATCATTTCTTCCCGGAAAAAATGTTCAGCCCTTATGTGGGCGCCGGCGTCAACTACACGATTACTTTTGACGAGAAAAAAGGGCGCAGCGTTAACTCGATCAAATATTCCAACGAATTCGGATACGCCTTTCAGGCCGGGTTGGATTTCAAAATCAACGATAGCTTCTCGCTCAATCTCGACGTAAAGAAGGTCTTCGTGGACACCGATATCATCGTTAATGGCGGCGCCATCAACGCCAAGGGCACCGATTTGAATCCCTTGATCGTCGGTATCGGCGTCGGCGTCACGTTCTAGGAATTACCCCCTATTAGCCTGTCCTCGGGGCATTGATGTCGGCTTCGCCGACGTCGCCCATATAGACATAACCGGTGGCCGCCACGTTGCCGGCGCCGATATAGACGCCGACAACTTCCAGCGCCTCGCTTGCGCTCAAATTATAGAGCCAGTGCTCTACGCCTTTTGGGATGTAATGAAAGTGGCCGCCGCGCACTTCGGCGCGGTCATCGCCGGCGCCGGCCAGGCCGTGCCCTGAAATGACGTAATAGATTTCGTCGCAGTGATCGTGCCGGTGCTTTTTGTGCACCGCGCCGGGCAGAAAGTGCGCCCGGAACAAGGTCGATGAATAGCCGTTATGGCTGCCGATGGGTATGCGGAAATCGCTGATCAGCCAGCCATCTCCGGCCGCCATATCGGCCGGCTCCACATCGTCCAGATGCACCATGATGCCCTGGCTCAAAGGCCCCCGCGCCGCGCTTAAGTCCGCCTCGGTCACGTCGCCCCTGAATTCGTAGCCGGTGGCGTCCACATCGGCGGCGCCCATGTAAAACCCGACCACCAGACATTCCTCCTCGGCGGAATTGTTGTAGAAGAAATGCTCCCGCCCCTTGGGCGCCACCCGGCAATGGCCGGGTCTCACATCGGCGGTGTCGCCCTCGATGCCGGTAACGCCCGCCCCGCTCAGATAAATCGTCACCTCGTCGCAATGTTGGTGGATATGTTTGGCGTGCTTCGATCCGGGCCGGAATATGGAATGGAACGCCGCCGTTGCCGAGCCGTCGGCGCCGCTGATCGGGATGCGAAACTCGGAAATGGCCCAGCCATCCTCCAATGATTGCGCCCGGGGCTTGATGTCGTCCACATGGACAAGCGGATATTGCAGTGCCATCGGCCGGCTCCTTATTTAGCGCCGGGCTCTGCCGGCTCGGCGGCTTCCAGCTCATCTAGGGCATCGCTGCGAAGGCCGGCGGCCTTCTCGAGGCCGGGATCAAGGCCAAGGGCGCGGTCCGCCGCCTCCAGCGCTTCGCGCGGCTTTTCGATATACAACAGCAGGTTGGCGAGGGCCGTGTGGGCGAGGGCGTTATCCGGCGTCAGGCGGACGCCTTCGCGGGCCTCTGTCTCCGCCAATTTTGTGCGACCGGCTTGAATGAGAACCAAAACCAGACTGGCGCGGGCCTCGGCGAATTCGGGGCTGATCTCGGTGGCCTGGCGAAATTGGGCGATGGCCTCGTCGTGGTTGCCCTTGCGCTGATGGGCGAGCCCCAGATGAAAACGGGCCAGGACGCTTCTCGGCCCTTGTTCGAGGAGCCGCTCATAGCGGCTGATGGCGCCATCGAAATCACCCACTTCCAGCAGCGCGTTGGCCAGGTTGATCTGAAAATCCGGATCACCCGGCTGCAGATCGAGAGCGCGGCGGAAGTTTTCTATGGCCCTCTCGAAATTGCCGCTTTTCGCCATGATGACGCCCATATCGCCATAGGCGCGGGCGTTGCGGGAATCGCCCCGGATGACCGCCTTGAGGTGGCTTTCGGCCCTGTCGGTGTCGCCGGCTTCCGCATAGGCGTGCGCCAGATTGGTGTGCGCCAATATGTGATCAGGCTCGGCCTCCAGCGTTTGTTTTAGGGTCTGGATGCCTTCTTCCATGCGCCCCGCCTGCAACAATGCGGTGCCCAGATTGCAGCGATATTCGTTGTTGCCTTCGTCCAAGCTGAGCGCCTTGACCAACAGGTCGACCGCCAAATCCTCTTTGCCACCCTGCATGTAAAGGGTGCCAAGCAGATAGTGCGCGGCGGCATTTTCCGGCTCGCCTGCGACCACCGCCTTATAGACCTCGTGCGCCTCTTTCAGGCGCCCGGCGCGGTGATGCTCATAGCCTTCTTCGAGGGGCGTTTGCGAGCCGTCCATTTCCTATTCTCTCCGCAACCAATCCCGGTCCGGTCAGGCGCTGCGCGATTTGCGTCCGCGCACCGCATAGCGGGACCAGGTGAAGCCCGGCGTTGATGCATGGCCCGGCGCCACCAGCGTGTCGACGAATTTTTCGTCTTCTTCGGTGAAATCGTGCTTCAAGGCGCCGAGATAATCCTTCCATTGGGCCATCGTCCTCGGCCCGGCCACCACGCCGGTGATAAGGTCGTTGTTCAAGACCCAGCGGATGGCGAAATCGCCCGGCGTCATGCCGCGCTTGGCCACATGCTTTTTGATCTTTTCGACGGCCTGGAAGGTTTCTTTGCGCATATCGCGGCCGATGATGCTGGCGTCACCGCGCCCGGCGCGGCTGTTCGACGGCGGCTTGCCTGTTTGCGTGTACTTGCCCGTGAGAACGCCGCGCGCCAGGGGCGAGTAGGGGAATACGCCGACGCCGTAATATTCGCAGGCCGGCAACAGATCGTTTTCCGGCCCGCGCATAACCAGATTGTAGTGCGGCTGGCTGATGATCGGGCGCGGCGCTCCCAATTGATCGCAGAGATGCGCCATCTCGCCCACCTGCCAGCCGAGATGGTTGGAGAAGCCCCAGCTATGGGCCTTGCCCGCCGCGACGATGTCGCCGATGGCGGCGATGCTTTCTTCCAGCGGCGTGTCCCAATCCACATGGTGCATGTAGTAGATGTCCACATAATCGGTGCCGAGGCGCTTGAGGCTGTCATCGATGGCTTCCATCATCCATTTTCTGGACAGGCCGCGCTTGCGCTGGGGCGGGCCGTCCTGCTGGCCGACCTTGGTCGCCAGGACCCAGTCGGCGCGGTCTTTGCGGATCAATTTGCCGGTAATAATTTCCGATTCCCCATTCACATAGGCGTCCGCCGTGTCGATAAAGTTGACGCCCGCATCCTTGGCCGAATTGATCATCTTGCGGGCCACCGCTTCCGAGGTGGTGGCGCCGAAATTCATTGTTCCGAGGCACATTTCGGAAACGCGCAGACCGCTGTTGCCGATATAACGGTATTCCATGATGGGGTCCTCCGGTTGGCGGGATTTTGTTTGGCTTGCAATGGTTCCTATATCCGCCATGGCGGGTGTCAGGTCAAGCGGGTGGCGGATGTCGATGGAAATTCGGAAATCAAATTTTCGGGGTCAC
>CAUZTZ010000407.1:0-3601 GCA_963582805.1 Alphaproteobacteria bacterium | reverse complement strand
TCCGGGCGCATAGCCTCGGCCAAGCGTTGGCCGAGGACACAGCCAAGCCGACGGCCATATTCATGCATCACCCACCGTTCGAGGTCACCCAGTCGAAATTCCGCTTTCAATTCGATGATTGGGATGCGGTCGGGCGTATGGCCGAAGCGATGGCGGGGCATGGCCAGGTGGCTGGCGTCTTTACAGGCCATGCGCACCGGGATGCCAGCGGCATGATCGCCGGCGTACCGGCCGGCAGCGTGCCGAGCGTCGCTATCGATCTGCGCCTCGGTGCGTATTCTGGCGCGGCCGAAACCGCGCCCGTCTATTATGTTCATAGATTTGAGGGAAGGCGTTTCACCACTGAAACCCGCATTGCCGATCAGGCCTAATCGACGATGTGGTAGACCGGCGCCTTCTCCATCTTCCACTCGTCGCTTTCCCGGTCGTATTGGGACAGGGTGAAGCAGTGCCAATCGTCATCATCGAGCTTCATGTGGTCGCCCCGGTAGTAATAGCCGGGCCACCTGGTTTCCTGGCGGAACAAGGTATGATGGGTCACCGATTCGGACGTCACCAGCCGGTGATTAAGCTCCCAGGTGCGCTGTAATTGGTGCAGATCCTCGGCCGCCACCTTGGGCATATCTTCCTTCAGCATGGCCAGCAGCTCAAGCCCGCGCAAAAGCAATGGCTCGTTGGTCATGTAGTTGGTGCTGGTGCCGCCGACATACTCGTCCATGATTTTTTCCAGGCGCTGCAGGCCGTGGATCGGCAGGATGTAGCTCGGCGAGACGGTGCCGCCGACGATCTCGTTGCGGCCAACCTCGTATAGCTCCATCGGCTGGAAGACCACTTGTTTCAAGTTCTCGAACTCGGCCTCGCTCACCTCGGGCGAATTATCGCCCATGTCCATGACGTATCTGACCGCGGCCTTGGCGGCGATGCGCCCTTCCGTGTAGGAGCCCGACGAGAATTTGTGGGCGCTGCCGCCGATGGTGTCGCCGGCGCCAAACAGGCCCTCGACGGTCATCATGCGGTTGTATCCCCACTGATACTCGGACGGGGCATAATCTTCCGGACCACTGGCCCAGGCGCCGGAACAGGTGGCGTGGGAGCCCATCACATAAGGCTCGGACGTGGTCAGTTCGGGATTGGTCTCCTTGGGATCGATATTCTGCGATGCCCAGACAACCGCCTGGCCGATGGTCATGCCGAGGAAGTTTTCCCAGCCGACGGTTTCCAAGTGCGGATCCTGAAAGGCTTCCGTGGTTACCATGCGGATCGGCCCACGGCCGGCCGCCACCTCTTTCAAGAAGGCGTGGTTGCGAAGGCATGTGGGAACCGGATGACGGTCGATATAATCGCCGACCAGCTCCTTGGTATCGTCGTACCAGGTGCTTTCGTATTCGTTGCCGTAGGCGTTTTCGGTGTAGGTCTTGAGGTGCAGGAAATAGGCGCCGACAGGCCCGTACCCATCCTTGAAGCGGGTCAGGACAATGCGGTTTTCCATCTGCGTCATCTTGGCGCCAACCTGAATCGGCAGGGCATAGGCCGAACCGCTCGACCAGGGCGCATACCAGGTGCGTCCCATGCCCTCGCCAACGGAGCGCGGCTTGAAGATGTGCGATGCGCCGCCGGCGCCGATAATGACGGCCTTGGCGCGGAATACATAAAAATCACCGGTGCGGACGCTGAAGCCGACGGCCCCGGCGGTCCGGTTGGGGTTGTTCTTGTCGGTCAACAGGTGGGTAATCATGATCCGGTTGTAAATTTTGGTGGCCGCCTTGCGCGCCGCCTCGGCGACGATCGGCTTATAGCTTTCGCCGTGGATCATGATCTGCCAGGAGCCTTCGCGAAGATAGCGCCCGGTTTCCGGGTCCTTCATGATCGGCAGGCCCCATTCTTCGAATTTGTGCACCGTGGAATCCACGTGCCGGGCGATGTCGTAGCCCAGATCCTCGCGCACCAGACCCATCAGGTCGTTGCGCGCGTAGCGGACATGATCTTCGGGCTGATTCTCATCCCACTGCATGCCCATATAACAGTTGATCGCGTACAAACCCTGGGCGACCGCGCCGGAACGCTCGATATTGGCTTTCTCGACGCAGACGATCTTCAGATCGCGGCCCCAATAGCGGCTCTCGTAGGTCGCGCCGCAACCGGCCATGCCGCCGCCGACAACCAGAATATCGGATTCCACATGAATGGTTTTTCTGCCACCGAACCAACCCATCAGATCACGCCCACTTTGAGTTGATCCGGGCGCAAGGCGGGCAGACCGCCTTCGATGTTGAGCGCATCGGGCTCATGCGCCAGCTCCTGGGAGTTTAGATCCTCGGCGCCTGGGACACTGTATTCCGCCGGCCCCTTGATCGTTCCCCACGGCGTGGTGCGGATCGGCGATTCGAAATTCTTTTCGCGTCCGTCGCGGAACTTGACCTTCCACGATATGGTGCCTTTTTCCGGCTCGCGCAGCACTCGGACCGAGTGGCCGAGGGGCGCAAAGTCGGCATAGCCCCGAACATCGATGGCGTCCTGCGGGCAGGCTTTCACACAGGAATAGCATTCCCAGCACATATTGGGCTCGATATTGATGGCACGGCGATAGGTCTTATCGATATGCATGATGTCGGACGGGCAGATGTCGACGCATTGTCCACAACCGTCGCAACGGGACATATAAACAAATGTTGGCATGGTCGTTCGCTAACTCCTGTATCGAGAGCCGGTGATGGTTCGATCAATAATGGTTGGACTGTTGCTGCTGCAGGGTTTTGCCGAATGTTTCGGGATTGTTGGTTGGCGCCGGCAGGTTGCTGCGCGTGCCGTTGGCGTCCGAGACGCGCTTTTCGAACGCCGCCGCCGGCTTATAGAACATGTGCGAAAACTTGGACCAGGGGACCGATCCGAACAACATTGTGGTCGCCACGATATAGGCGCCAAGCACTATGGTCGCCGCGCCATTACCGGAGGCTTGCAGATACGACCAGACAAGCCCCAGGGTCACGGAGATAACCAGGGACAGAATAAACAGATCGGCGCGTATGATGCGGAAGCGCGAATGGCCCTCGGCGAGCACGTCGACGCGGATGAAGAACCAGAACCAATAGCCGCCGGCGCACACCATCAGCGCCCCGATATGCCAAAGCTGCGGCCAGATGGCCGGCGTGGCGGTGGCTGCTGTCGGAAAACCAAACGTCATGACGGCAGTGGCGGCGGCATAGAGCACAAACCCATACATGGTCAGCAAATGCGCGACGCGGCGGCTTTGATTGCAGAACTCGCCGGACGTTATGGCATCGATGGCGGCGGTTTTTACGGCGATGGACACCATTTCGGCGGCGCCCACATCGGTGCCTTGGGATTTCGATTTGCGCCAGTTCTGGAAGAAGTACTTGGCGCTTTTCTTGTGCACGATATCGAACAGGGTACCGGCGGCGACCAGGAGGATCATGACAACCACATAGGTCTGCATGACCGTGGGGGAAATCAGCGATGAAAGCTCGGCGAACGGATTGCTGGAGAACATCAAATGGCCCAAATTTTGTTAAGTTTTTGCGGTCCTAGGTGCCAACTTTGGCATGGCTGTACCGGTAGTGCAATCAGGTGGCGGACAAGAATT
>CAUZTZ010000406.1:0-3623 GCA_963582805.1 Alphaproteobacteria bacterium | reverse complement strand
CACCATCACCGTCAACGCGCCGTTTTCAGCGCCGGCCTGGCCGCCCGATACCGGCGCGTCCAAAAAGCCCACGCCGGCGGCCCCGGCAGCCGCTTCCAATTGCCGCGCCAGATCAGCCGATGCGGTGGTGTGATCGACCAGCACGGCGCCTGCCTCCATGCCCGCCAAAGCCCCAGTGGCGCCCAAAACCACGGCGCGCACATCGTCGTCATTGCCGACGCAGGTAAAGACGATTTCGGCGCCCGCTGCCACGTCCGCCGGGCTGGCGGCGCTTTGCCCGCCATGCTCTCCGGTCCAGGCTTCGGCCTTATTCGCGGTCCGGTTATAGACGCAAATATCATGCCCCGCCTTGGCCAAATGCCCGGCCATGGGATAGCCCATAACCCCCAATCCAATAAATGCCAGCTTGGCCATTACCGCTCTCCCCTCTTCTCAAAATCCATTGACCGGCGCATCAGACCGGCATCACATCCATCAGTTTTTGCCAGTTGTTCCGGTCCGGCGCGACCAGAAAGCGGCCGCGCCGCACCGGTCCTGGAATATAGCGGGCGCCGTCGGCGGTGAAAGCGGAATAGCCGCCCGCCTCGGCGTGAAACAAGACCCCGGCGGCGTGATCCCAGGGCTTGAGACTGCCATATTCGGCGAAGTCCAGATTGCCCCTGGTCAGGTCCATATATTCGCGCCCGACGCAGCGATAGCGCACCATGTTGCGGGGTACTGCCGCGTCGCCAAGCGCGATCAGCTTTTCCCGGCGGCGTTTGCCGACCGAGCCGCGCATCACCGGCGTGGTCGGCGGCGGCGGCCCCAGCAAGATGTCGCCCTTGCCGTCGCGAACGCCGCCGCCCCGAACCGCGTGCATCATGTCATCGGCGACCGGATCGAAGATCCAGCCCGCATCGACGGAACCGTTCTGCACAAAGGCAACGATGACGCAGAACATTTCCTTGCCACCGGCGAAATTGCGGGTGCCGTCGAGGGGATCGATGATCCACACCGGTGCGGCGCCGCCGAGCCGGTCCATGACGCTCTCATCGGCGGCATAACCTTCCTCGCCAACCACGACGCTGCCCGGCAACAAATCGCAAAGCAAGGCTTCCAGCCGGCGCTCAGCTTCGGTATCGGCGGCGGTGACGATCTCGCCGCCTTCTTTTTCGGAAACCTCGTGGGCCTCCAATACTTGGAAGCGGGGCATGATCTCTTCCGCCGCAACCAGCCGGATGGCGGCTTCCACATCGCCGACGGGAGGCAGATTATCCGGCGCCGGCCGGCGCCCGAACGCGCTCATGCGGCCCACCCGCGCAACCCAATTCCGCTCATGGCGCAAACGCCTCGCGGTCACGGCGATAGGCATCGGCGAATATCTGCAACAACCGGTCGGCCTCGTCGTTGAAGTCGCCCTGCTGGATCAGCGCCATGGTGGTGTAGACGGCAAAGGCAACCGCCTCGCCCTTGCCGCGCAGATCGTGCTCGTTGGCGATTTCCTCCAGATAGTCATGCACATTTTTGCGCGCCATAATGTTGAGCTGGCGTTTAACGAATTTGTTTTTGCGCCGCCATTTGCTTTGCGCTTCGAGGCTTGCCATACCCTTTCCTTCCTTGGATCGGTACAAAATTGGAACAATTTTCATGGGTTTATTCTACTAGTAGAATAATTCAAAATTACGTTTGGAACAAGACTGGCGCGCCTGTTCTCCTATAACGGGATTTATTTCCAAAAACTCGTGCGACATGGTTTTGACCCCCCTTACGGTTATGACTGTTTATGACGGTTTATGACGCTTTGTTACGGTTTTTGACGGGTAGTTATGGTTTTCACCGATATTTCGCCGGGCCTCATCCGATACTGCTATGAGATACTATTTAGAACGTTTTACGAACGATGCAAGTGGCAGGGCACGATATTGGGTCATTACCTGACTAGCATTGCCATTTAACAGAATTCCCATAGGATATCTGCGCAGATCATTTGATAATTTTAAGCGCAAGGAGGCAAAGATGGGCCAACATCATGACCTCGTATTTCCCAACGAGAGTTTGGATTATCGCGTGGCACGCGACGCTTTGTTTTCAGAGGAAATCACACTTCGGCGTCAGGCCGAGAAAGTGGCGGCGTTGCGGCGGTCACTGCCGGCGGGCGGCGCTCTTAAAAAGGATTACGTTTTTCAAAACTTGTCCGGCAATGACGTGCGGCTTTCGGATTTATTTTCAGACAAAAGCCCTAATCTCCTGATCTATAGTTTCATGTTCAAACCTGGTGGAGACGCATGCCGCGTCTGCACATCTTTGCTGGACGGCTTCAATGGTAGCGCGCCCCACATCAAACAGAATCTAAATTTCGCGGTTGTCGCGAAAGCGTCTGTCCAGGAAATCAAATCTTGGGCCGATTCACGGAATTGGTCGAACCTGAATATGTTGTCCTCCGCCAACACCACTTACAATCTTGATTATAATGCCGAAGACAGCGCGGAAAATCAGTTGATGATGATGAATGTTTTCCGCAAATCGGACGATGGCATCTTCCACAATTGGGCCTATGAAAATATGTTCATGCCTAAAGGCGATGAGCCAAATCCCCGCCAGCGAGACCAAATCTGGCCGGTGTGGAGTTTGTTTGATATTGCGCTCGATGATCGGCCCGGCGATTGGTTCCCAGCATACAAATATGACTAAGTTGGCACGCCCTGCCCTGCAACGGAATGCCCGCTCATACTGGCAAAGCGGCGCTCAAATTCCTCCCGGCGCCCATCCGTAAACCTTTGCACAAGCGCCCCCCATGAGCATCGCCCGTTCGCTCTCCGACAGGCGATCGTTAAGGCGGAATGGCGCGACGCCCTGCTCGTAGGTGAGAACGGCATGGGCGCGGGTCCAATCGGTGCCCCACAAGCAGCGCTCGATGCCCCAGGCGTCGAACACGCGGGCCAATGGCTCCCATATGTCCGCATAGGGGTAGCCCGCTTGCGATAAAGTGCAGGCGCCGCTCACCTTGATGACGGCGTTCGGTGCGCGGGCAAGGTCTAATATTTTCGGCAATTCGGCGAAGGGCTCGGCGGGCGCCGGCGGCACGCGCGGCTGCATCAGTCCCAGATGATCGATGACGAAGCGTGTGTCCGGGTGCGCTTCAACCAGCGTGACACAGGCATCCAGGTTGTCCCAGCAGAGCAAATTGACCGGCAAGTCGTGGCGCGCGGCTTCGCGCACGATCAGCTGGATGCCGGCATCGCCCGGCTTATGGCCGGCTTCGCGGATCATCATTATGCGGATTCCAACCGTGCCCGCAGCGTCTTTCCAATCGGCAATAACCTCCGCCGCCGCCGGGTCCGAGGGGTCGATTGGCTTGATCAGGCCAAAACGGCCGGGATAGGCATCTCGTACCTGGACAGCGTAACTGGCATCGTATTGGTAAAGCGAGAAAGCCGAGACCAGGATGGCGCCATCAACGCCAACGGCGTCCATCGCCGCCACCATCTCGTCGCCGGTGACGTGGGCGGGCCAGTTGGGCACCGAATGCCATGGGCGTTCGGGTGTGTCGGCGGCATAGGCATGGACCTGAGAATCGATGATCGGCATTCGTCTGGCCTCCGTAATTGCAGCCGCTTAGCTGCGGGTTCGTTCAGAGGGTAGCG
>CAUZTZ010000405.1:0-3646 GCA_963582805.1 Alphaproteobacteria bacterium | reverse complement strand
GTGCGCCGCGCCCTGGCCCGGGCTGACGGCGCCCATATAAAAATTCTGGTGTTCGATGGCGCGCTTTGGCCGCAGCTGGACCGCCATACCTTGGACCAGTGGGACGAAAATACCGTCGTGGTGGTCAACAAAAATGATCTTGGGCCCGATTTGAAGCTGGAATCTCCCCTGCCCGGGGCCGCAAAACCTATCGGCTTGTCGGCGAAAACCGGCGCCGGCATTGACGATTTGCTGGCAATACTCGCGGATAAAGTTACCGATCAATGCGCCGGCGACGGCAGTCCTGCCCTCAGCCGCATGCGCCATCGCCTGGCTTTGCAGGAATGCCGGGATGCCCTCGGGCGGTTTCAAGATGCCCATATGGTCGAGCTGGCGGCCGAGGATTTGCGCCTGGCGGCACGCGCCATGGGCCGCATCACCGGCCGCGTGGATGTGGAGGATATTCTGGACCGCATCTTCTCGGAATTTTGCATCGGAAAGTGATTTCTCAAGGTATGGTATAATACGATTAAATTAATACAAGATATTGATATTGTTGCGATATCGATTTGAAATACCGCCTACCTCGGGAATTGACCTTTAAGGCCCGCCCGCTTACATTCCGCCCCATGAACTTGCAGCCCAAACTTAGCTACGATGTGGTGGTGGTCGGCGGCGGCCATGCGGGGTGCGAGGCGGCCGCCGCATCGGCCCGCTTCGGCGCCTGCACCCTGCTGGTAACCCATAATCTGGACACCATCGGCGAGATGTCTTGCAACCCGGCCATCGGCGGCCTGGCCAAGGGGCAGCTGGTGCGCGAGATCGATGCCCTCGACGGCCTTATGGGCCGAGTAATCGATCAGGCCGGTATTCAGTTTCGTATGCTGAACAAAAGCAAGGGTCCAGCGGTCCGTGGCCCCCGTGCCCAGGCTGACCGCCATTTGTACCGCACACATATGCAGGAATTGCTGGCCGCCCAGGCGGGCCTGGATATTCTGGCCGGTTCCGTCGAGGATTTGCAGTTGGACGACGCTGGCCATGTCACCGCCGTGGTGCTGGCCGATGGTGCGGTTATCCGGACCGGCCAGGTGGTGGTGACCACGGGCACCTTCCTGCGCGGCATGATTCATTTGGGTGCGAAGCAGATCGCCGCCGGCCGGGTGTCCGAAAAACCCGCAATTGGTCTGGCCGAGACCTTGCAGGGCTTAGGCTTGGCCATGGGCCGCCTGAAAACCGGGACGCCGCCGCGCCTGGACGGCCGCACGATCCATTGGACCGATCTGCAGGTGCAAAAAGGCGATGTGCCGCCGCACCCATTTTCCTTTATGAGCCACCAGATAACCACCCCTCAGATCGATTGCCATATTACCGAAACCACGCCTGCCAGCCACGATCTGATCCGCGCCAACCTGGACCGTTCGCCCATGTATTCCGGGCAGATCGAAAGCACCGGGCCCCGCTATTGCCCATCCATCGAGGACAAGGTGGTGCGCTTTGCCGATCGGTCCCGCCACCAGATATTCTTGGAGCCGGAAGGCCTGCATGACCATACGGTCTATCCCAACGGCATTTCTACCAGTTTGCCGGAAGACGTTCAGCTTGATCTTCTGAAAACTATTCCCGGCCTCCAAGACGCGCGCATGATCCAGCCGGGTTATGCCATCGAATATGATTTCGTTGATCCCCGCGAGCTCAGCAACAGCCTGGAAGTCCGCAAAGCCCCCGGCCTCTATCTGGCGGGCCAAATAAACGGCACCACCGGTTATGAAGAGGCCGGCGCCCAAGGTTTGGTCGCCGGATTGAACGCGGCCCGCGCCGCCGGCGGCTCCAAGGCTTTTCACTTCGACCGGGCCGACGCCTATTTGGGCGTTATGATCGATGATCTGGTTACCCTCGGAACACAGGAGCCGTACCGGATGTTCACCTCCCGGGCGGAATACCGGCTGCATCTGCGCGCCGATAATGCGGACCTCCGACTGACGCCCCTGGGCTTGGAGGCGGGTTGTGTGGGTGGTTTGCGCGGCGCGGCGTTCGCTGCAAAACAGACGGCTTTGGAGCGGGCCCGGAGCCTCGCCCGATCCCTCACCGCAACGCCCAATGCCTTGCAAAAACAAGGCCTTGTGGTCAATCAGGATGGGGTCTACCGGGATGTGCTGGACCTCTTGGCGCGGCCCGATATCAACCTGGAAACCCTGTCCCATCTGTGGCCCGAGCTGGCCCAAATGGCGCCGGAAATCGCCGAGCAAATCGAAATCGAAGGCAAGTATTCCGGCTACATGGAACGCCAGGAACGGGATATTCGTGACTTTCGCCGGGATGAAAACCTGCGTCTGCCGGCCTCCCTGGACTATGAGTCCGTGGGCGGGCTTTCCAACGAAATCCGTCACAAACTGGATCAGGCGCGGCCCGCCTCCCTGGGCGCGGCGGCGCGTATATCCGGCGTGACCCCCGCGGCGCTGACGGCGCTTTTGGGATATGTGCGCAAATACGCCGTTAACTCTGTCTGAAATTCCGTAAAATCTCGAAAAGTGTTTCACGTGAAACATGGGTCCTGTATAAGGGGCCATGACCGGAACGGATATTGATGCTCAGACCCTGTCCAGGCTCGGCGATGTTTCACGTGAAACATTGGACCGCCTGAAAGCCTTTGTGTCGCACCTGGCTCAATGGCAATCCAAACTGAATTTGATCGGCGCCTCGGAAATCGATCATATATGGGACCGCCATATTTTGGATTGCGCCCAACTGAACCCAATTATCAAACCCATCCGTGGCCCGAAGCTCGATCTCGGTAGCGGCGCCGGATTTCCTGGTATGGTTTTGGCAATATTGGGCGTTGGTGGTTTTTCATTGATCGAATCGAATACCAGAAAATGCGTTTTTCTTCGCCAGGCGGCCCGATTGACAGAAACCAGCGTAGAAATATTCGAGGGCAGGGTTGAAGACTATAATTCCACCGAACCGGCTCAGGTAATAACTGCTAGAGCCTTGGCGTCATTGGATAAATTGATTGCAATGGCGCATCCTCACTTGGCCGCGGACGGTGTCTGCGTGTTTCTGAAGGGTCAGAATTTCAAACAAGAATTGACGGACTCGCGCAAACGGTGGCATATAAATGCTGAAACGCATCCGTCCGAGAGCGATTCTTCGGGCCGAATATTGATAATAAAGGGGCTAGAACCGATCCATGCAAATCCATAAACCCATCGATTCCCAACTTGTCAATAAGCGCCTGCCGCGCATCATCGCCATCGCCAATCAGAAGGGCGGCGTCGGCAAAACCACCACGGCGATCAATCTGGCCACTGCCATGGCGGCCGTACATAAGAAAGTTCTGGTTGTCGACTTGGACCCGCAAGGCAATGCCAGCACCGGTTTCGGGCTGGACCGCAGTGACCGGGCGATCAATTCCTACCATGTGCTGATCGGCGAGGCGCCGTTGACCACGGCCATTCGCCAAACCACAATTCCCGGGCTTTCCGTGGTGCCGTCCGGGGTCGATCTGTCCGGTGCGGAGATCGAATTGATCGATATGGACGAACGCTTTTACCGGCTGAAGCTGGCTTTGGCGGAGCATACGGAAGAATTTGACTATGTGCTGATCGATTGTCCGCCGGCGCTGGGGCTGCTGACCATGAACGCCCTGATTGCCGCCGCCGCGGTCCTG
>CAUZTZ010000404.1:0-3660 GCA_963582805.1 Alphaproteobacteria bacterium | reverse complement strand
GCCTGATGGACGTGCCCATATTTTTCGGACACATTTCGTCCTTGAACGGCCATCTCGGCGCCTTCGAAGCGAAGGTTGATGGGTACGCGCCGCCACAGGTTTCGTCTCGCGCCGGCCTCAATCACAGCGACACAAAAGACGGCGTCACATTGTCCACCGATCTCCTCCTCGATCTCACCGGCGGCGATGCGCTGGTCCCGGCGCCGGAAAAACGGGACGGCTATTTCCATCCCGATACCGGCAATCCGGCGTTGGTGCAAAAAGCGTTGTTCGATCTCGTCGATTTGATTGGCGAGTTCGAAAAACCCCGTTACATAACCTACGACAAAGATATATGCGTGCACGCGCGCTCAGCACAGGTGGGGTGTAACCGCTGCATCGATGCCTGCCCGACCAGCGCCATAACCCCGGGCAACGAACAGGTCGAAATCGACCCCTATATCTGCGCCGGCTGCGGATCATGTGCCAGCGTCTGCCCAACCGGCGCCGCCAAATACCAACTGCCGGCCGGCAACTTCCTGTTCGAGCGGATAAAGTTGCTGCTCGACAGCTACCGGGATGCCGGCGGCACGGACCCGGTATTGCTGGTCCACGATACCCGCCACGGGGAGGACATGATTTCCACGATTGCCAGGGCGGGCCGCGGTTTGCCGGCCAACGTTCTGCCCTTTGCGGTCAATGAGGTGACCCAGATCGGCTTCGATTTTTTTGCGGTGGCCTTGGGCTACGGTGCCGCCAATATTGCCGTGCTCACCGGTCCCGGCAACAGAGGCGAAACCGATGGGCTTGAGAGCCAGCTGGAATTGATGGAAGCCGTGACGTCTGGTTTGGGTTATGGCCCGGGCCGTGTCGCCATTGTCGATCACGCCGATCCCGACGCACTAGCGGAATTTCTCTATCAAATGGATGCAGGTGCGGTCATCGAAGCGGGCGGCTTCATCGCCCTCGGCGGCAAGCGGGAAATCGCCAATCTGGCGCTCAACCATCTCCACGAACAGGCGCCCGAGCCCGTGGATATTTTGCCATTGCCGGCCGCCGCTCCGTTCGGCGCCATTGAAGTTAATACAAGCGATTGCACGTTGTGTTTGTCTTGCGTTTCCGCCTGCCCCACCGGCGCGCTCAAGGCCAATCCGGACAGTCCGCAATTCACCTTCACCGAAACCACCTGCGTTCAGTGCGGCCTCTGCCGGACCATTTGCCCCGAGAGCGTTATCACCCTGGTGCCGCGCTTGAACTTCACCGGCGACGCCCGATCGGCGATGGTCGTCAAGGAAGAAGAGCCGTTCGCCTGCATCAAATGCGGGGAGCCTTTTGGGGTGAAATCGTCGATCGATCAGATGGTGGAAAAGTTAAGCGGACATTCCATGTTCCCCGACGAAAAGGCCCTGGACCGGATCAAAATGTGCCCCGATTGCCGGGTCTTCGACGTCTTCGACGAGGCCGACACGCCGATGGTCGGCGGTACCCGGCCGAAAATTGTAACCACCGAAGACTACTTGAAGGAGCGCGAGAACTTGCGCGAAGAAGCGCGCGATTTCATGGAAGAGCATGGCCTCGATGATACCGACGACCGAGACGAGTCCTGAATAAAGAAATCCGCCCCACCGAGATTTCGCGGCTGCTATTCCAGTCCGATCTTGCCGTCAATGGCCACATCCAGGCTTAAGGATTCCACCGACAATCTCACGCGCACGTCCAGGGTTTCGGTGCCCGTGATGGCGCCCCCATCTAGGGCGCTCCTGACCGCGGTTTCGATCTCGCGCTGCGAGGTGATGCCGACTTTTTTTAGAAACTGGCGGATATTCATGTTGAATTGATCGTCATCCATACGCTTGCTCCTTGGCCATGGCAGCCGGCACCTGGCCCAACCCCGTGTCAGGCGGTTTGTGCCAACGGCAGGTTCATAAGTATATTCTGCGGTTTCAAGCGCAGCAATTTTGCTTCGGTCATGGCCATGCCCAAATAGATCGGACGGCCCGCCATATCGGGGGCCATCAGTTGCTTGTCGTCGATGTCCATTGCGAACAGCGACAACAACCGGGCACGCCGGTCTTCGGGCATGGCTATGCCTTCGTAAAGCTCGTTGAGCATATTGCTGGCTTCGGCGTCCAGCCCGATATGCCATTTCCAATTCTGGTCATTGATTTCGTCGAGCGGGTGAATGTGAGCCGATAGCCCGTAAAAATGCGCGACCCAGGCTTCGAGCACCCGGCACAAGGCCTCGTTCGCCTCTCCCCAGGGGCGAAGATCGAGGGCGGTATCAAAGGCATCGGAACGCACCCAGTAAAGTTCGGCGTTGGATTCGTTCAACACATCCAGCTCGACGGTCTTTTCCTGCGCCCCGCCTTGCTTCGAGCCTAAAGCCCCGCCAGGCAATGATTTCATATCGACGACGATGGCGTCGGCGGCCAGCACACCGCCATCCTGCAGGGATATTTTCTGGTCGCGAAACAATAACTCGGCGCAGCGGACGCGCAGCGGAAACAATGTGGTCCCGAGGATATTGCGCAAGATGATCTGGGTGATCTGGGCAATAAACATCGGAGGAACCGTGACCGATGTTTCTTTGAACAGTCCCAGATAACATTTCTCCAGGGTGCCGGCTGCCAAAAGCCGCGCGCGAAAGTCCAGGAACATGGTGTAATTTTCGCGCACGTCGGCATCGGCCATGGCGCTGATCTGAAGTGGCGCGACCGGGCTTCTCGGGTCCTCTAACAGGCGCGCATGCAAGGCGCGCTCGGGCGCGCAGGATTCCTCAACCGGCTCCAATTCGGCGCGCATCAAATAGGCGCGCAGGAAGTCATCGGTCACCAAAAGATGGCCGTCATCGTTCCTCTCCAGCAATCGGTATCCGGACTCGAGCCAGAATTCGGGCATGGGTTGGTTCCCAATAGTTCGTTTTATAGCCAGCGTTTTCTTACGCCAGCGCATGCGTGATTACCAGCGCCCTGTTTCGGGACAGCATATCTAATTATTGTTATATTATTGCAATAATTAAGTATTGTGTCGATGTAATTGGTGTCAAATTGAGGTGGTGGACGTTAAGGCCCTGCGCCGCTCGCTGGGCATGTCGCAAGCCAAGTTCGCCGACACCTTCCGTATCAATTAATTATGGGGACATAATTATGTGGACACATTACTTATCTCCCCACCCCTCCCTCCCCGCCACATATTCCGGAGCGCCCGGTTGATATCCGTCTGGCAGCCCTTGCCGCCTTCGGCGTGGCGCTTGAACCAGTCCACTACGTCCGCATATGCCTTAAGACGCGCCAGCACTTCGCCGGCAACAAAAGGCGTGGTCAGATAGTCCGTGAACCCCCATTCAAATATTTCCGGTTTTCCGGGGCAATTTGAATCGATGATCGCCAAGGTGGGCGTCCCCTGCTTTTCGATCGCCTCCCTGTTTTGTTTATAGAGAATATTTCCGCGCAAATTGCAGGTCGGGCACTCCGATACAATTATGTGGGAATTCTTGAATAGATCCTGGTCAGCATCCTGGCCATTGATGGCATGGCAATAAAAGCGGTCGGCCGTTCCCACGATGCCGCGAAATTGGCGCAAATAGTCATACCGAACTCCCAGACAGAGAACGTTGATTTTTTCTTCCGGGGCATATGATCTATTATAGTGTATATCCATTCTAGATACTCTCTAAAATGG
>CAUZTZ010000403.1:0-3676 GCA_963582805.1 Alphaproteobacteria bacterium | reverse complement strand
TCGACTCGCCACGCTGCCAGCGATCCCATATCTCAGACTTCTGTTCACTCGTAAAATAAATCCGACGGCTATAACTCATTTTATACACTCCATCTTTCCATCTAAGATAAAGTGTTGCGTCGATCAATTGAGACCACCGCCAATAGCGGACATTGGCATCTATATTCAAATTAATTTGTAAACGGGAGCTAATCCAATTTTAGCACATTGGGCAGCCACAAAACGACCACCGGGAATGCCAAGATAATCCCCACCCGGACACAGTCGGACAGGAAAAACGGGATCACGCCCTTAAAGGTTTCGATCATCGGCACGTCCTTGGCCATGGACGAGATAACAAAGACGTTGAGCCCCACCGGCGGCGTGATCAGCCCGACCTCGACGACGATCAGCGATATAATGCCGAACCAGAGCTTGACGTCATCAACTTCCATGCCGAAATCCAGCCCGGCGATGATTGGCCAAAAGATCGGCACGGTCAGCAAGATCATAGACAGGCTGTCCATGACGAAGCCCATCAGGATGTAGAGGATCACCATCCCCAGAACCACCATCGTCGGCGACAACGCTGAGTTTTTGAAGAAATCGGCGGCCAAATTCGGTAATTCAGAAAATCCTAAGAAGGCATTGAATATGGCGGCGCCCAGCAGGATCAAAAATATCATCGCCGTGGTGCTGGCGGTTCCAAGCACGGCGTCGATGGTGCCGCTGATGCGCATGCGGCCCTTGGTTACGGCGATCACGAATGTGCCAAGGGCGCCCACCGCCGCGCCTTCGGTGGGCGTGAATATGCCGGTGTAGATGCCCCCCATGACCAGGATGAATATGAGCAGCACCGGCCAAATATCAAATAATGCCGCCCATTGTTCGCTGCGTGACGCTCGCGGCGCGGCCGGCCCGGCTTCGGGATTGATGCGGACAACGATGGCAATGGCCAGCAAATAGCCGAGGGCGGCGAATATTCCGGGCAGGAAGGCGGCCTGAAAAAGCGTCGCAATATTGGCTTCGACCATGATCGCGTAGATGATCAGAATGATCGATGGTGGGATTAAGATGCCCAAAGTGCCCCCCGCCGCCAGGCAGCCGGTTGCCAGCGAGCCCGCGTAATTAAAGCGCTTCAGTTCCGGCAATGCTACCTGGCCCATGAGCGCCGCCGTCGCCAGAGATGATCCGCTGATCGACGCAAAACCGGCGCAGCCGCCGATAGCGGCCATGGCGACGCCGCCCCGGTGATGGCCCAGCCAGACATTCGCCGCCCGGAACAGGGCTTGCGACAATCCGGCCTTGGCGGCGAACTGCCCCATCAGAATAAACAACGGCGCCACCGACAGATCGAAGCTGGTGAAGCGCCAATAGGTTTCGGTTTTAAGATAGCTCAAAAGCGGCAAGGTCCCGGCGATGCTGATATAGCCGACGATGCCGACGCCCATCATGGCAACCCCGATTGGAATGCGCACCGCCAGCAATACCAGCAGCACCACAAAACCGGTAACGCCGATTTCCAATCCGCTCATAAGAATTCGGCCGGTATCATTCTTGAATCATCGGCTCGTCCCCGGTATCGGGGGCGGGATGAAACAAAGTGTAGGCGACGACCACGACCAGCAGCGACAGACAGAGAACGCCATAGGGAAAGGATATCCAGCGTGGGATTGCCAGCACGCCGGTGGTTTCGCCGTATTTGTACAAATCGATCCCGCCGAAGATCATGCGCCAGGTCAAAAGACAGCCGATACCTAGGAACATCAGCCCGCCGATAAAATCGAAAAAGGACTTCACCCGGTAAGGCGCCGAGGCCAGAAAGAAATCGACGATGATGTTGCCGCGCACCATCTGGCAATAGGGCAAAAACGCAAAAACGGCGGTACTGGTGCCAAGCTCGATCAATTCGATATCACCAGCGATCGGACTCGATAAAAACGCCCGCCCGAAAATGCTAGTCGTGGTCATCAGCGCCATCAGGCCAACCACGGCGCCGCCGAACAACGCCAGCGCCTTGGTGAGGCCAAGAAGTAACCGGCCCGCCTTATCGGCGGGCCGGTAGGATTGCTCCATTCCCTCACTCATTTCCGCATTTCCACTTTAACGGAAATGACGAAATAAGCGGCCTATTTGGCATATTTGGCGATCGCCGCGCGAGCATCGGACAGTAGCGCCGGACCATCGACACCGACTTTCTTGACCGTATCAAACCAGCGCTGAAGAACCTTCTTCGAGGCTGCCTTGATGCGGTTGGTTTCCGCCATATTGATGGTGTTGAAATGGTTCTTGGATTTGGACCGCATGACTTTTTCGCCGGGAATTTCGATCTTATCCCAGGTAATTCCGGTCTTGCGGGCGATATGCCAGCCGGAATTATCGTCGATGACCTTTTTCAGATCGGGCGGCAGCTTCGCGTAAGATTTTTTGTTCATCATAAAGGTGAACACCGCCGTCGAGATGCGCTTCTGGTCACCGGACAATTGGGTGAAATAAGAGGTCAGTTCGTGCATCTTGACCGCCGGCGAAATCTCAAACGGCAACAGGCTGCCTTGAATGACGCCCTTGGACAGCATAGACGGGATGCGCCCCAGTGGCGTCGCGATGCCGGCGGTGCCGAGGGCCTGAAGGAACCAGACGCCGATGCGGTTGTGGCCGCGCAGTGTCATGCCCTTGAGGTCTTCCATCTTCATCACCGGTCTTGTGGTCATGAACATGGCGCCGGCATGGGCGTGCGCCAGAAGAACGTGATAATCCTTCATTTCCTCGACCAGGTGCGTTTCGCGGAACTCCTGCAAGGCCATGGTTGTCGATACCGCGTCGCGGTGGACAAACGGCAATTCGAACACCTCAACCCTTGGCATGCGCCCGGCGGTAAAGCCCGGCAAGGTCCAGACAATATCAACAACGCCGTCGCGCACCTGATCGATCAATTGCGGCGCCTTACCGCCAAGGGCCATCGCCCAAAACGGCTTGACTTCGATGCGACCGCCCGATGCCTTTCCGATTTTCTTGGCCCACGGCGCAAGAAAATGCTTGGCCGGATTGGCAACCGGCGGGATGAAGGTCTGCATCCGCAAAGTAACTTCGGCGGATTTCGCCGGCGCCGGTGCAAGCATCACCGCCAACGCTGCTACAGAAACAACGCTCAGAATATATTTATGCATAATAATAACCCCAGTAAATTTTGCTAGAAGCCGAAGTTATACCAAATTTAATTTTGGCACAATTCTGCAATCCAATAAGTTTGCCCAAAGTTCGGAGGCGGGGTTGGGTACGCAATAAAAACAGCTGATCAAAACATTCCGTTGCGGATTTGTTTAGTTCCTCTGCAAGTCCGCTAAGGGTCAACAGCAGACCTTTAGCGTATTTGGCGGGAACGTCCGCTTTCGGGGGCAAAGCGGACCTCGAATTTCTGTGTTTTTTCTAATTTCATCTCAGCGCCCATCTCTTCAATCTCCATAAAATAAATATAACGCCGTTACGCATTGCCGTATTCTGGTGCGGTAGATTCTTTGTATTCGCCGGGCAGCGACCCAAGGAATTGAACCTATGAAAAGAGCCGTCAATGACCCAGAGACATCCCCAGTTTAGCCGTCGCCGGTCTGGCCGTTCTTTTCGTCGTGCCGTTCCTTTAGCTGCCCGCTCAATGAAGCCGGCGGCGGCTTCCCTTTCTTGGAGCGTGTACCGATGAATT
>CAUZTZ010000402.1:0-3680 GCA_963582805.1 Alphaproteobacteria bacterium | reverse complement strand
GATGCCGCTGATGATCCGCCGGTCATCCTCGCGCCGCTTGCCTGCCGCCCGGTACGGCAAATGCGGTCTGATCAGTTCCCATTGTTGATCTGATAACCAAAATAAACGCCTCATAATCTGAAACTCCTATTATTAAGTTCCAGACCATTGAATCAATTAATGGTTAATGAGTTCTGACCCTAGCAGTCCCGGGCAGTCCCTAGGATTGCAGCCGCGATCCATACATTCATACCAAGAATTATCGGTTAAATACGATTTGCCTGACTCAAGTGATATTGCGAGGGGAATTGAGCGGAGCTGACCGGAAATAAGTCCTGTCTCTAAAGCGGTATCGTTACTACCATTATTCCGCCAACACATCTGCCGGGTATGCTCCTGCTGGCCAATTTTTATTCGAACAATTGCTTGGCAAGCGGGTAAAAAATTCCATACCAGTAACCGCCGCTTTCGGATTTGGATTTCAAGCCATGATCTTCCGTCAATATGAGTAGGTACATGCTTAACCGCCTGTGCAACACCCGCAAATTCCGGCCAGGGCTTAATACTATCCCAAAATGAATCAATTTCCTGATTCAGCCGATTACGAATTCGCGAGTCCTTGATGAACATTCAGCCCACCCACCAAATTGTCCAATATTCAAAATTGGACCAAAATTTCTTTATACATTTCGTTTGGTATTCAATACTCCCGCCCGGGTTAGATCATCCAATTCTCGGAGAATAAGGTACCGCGCAACATCTGTCGGATTGTTGCCATAATTACTCATATTTTCGGCCAACCACTCCAAATTTGCATAAGCATTTGCTGGAAGCGAAGGCTCCACTTTTTTAGTGGGTACTTTGTTTTTCGGGCGACCGGCCATAATGCATCTATATTAGCATAGCGGGTCCAATATTAAAGAGTTTTTATCGGCTACTTATCCTATAAATAGTTGATTTTATTATAGATATTTAAGGTCTTATCATACAAAATATAGGAGAACATAAATAGAATAATGGTTTTTATTAACAATATATGGTGGTGGCATCGGTGCAAAAAATGAATTAAGGCAGGTTTTCGCGGAAATTATATTTTTCAATCAATTCTGTTTTTTTCCTATATGTCGGCAATTGGCAAAAGCTATAATATACGACCAGCGTTTAATCTGGCCAACTACGTCTTCACTCCTCCTCATCAAACCCCATTTCCGCCAGCATGGCTGTGAGCGCGGCGTCGTCCAGTTCGTGAATGTGGGCGGCGAGACGGTTGGCCAGGAGCGTGGCTTTGGGGCTGAGGCCGGCGGTGTCGACCGGCACGCGCGGGTGCGAGAGTTGCGCCAGGGCTTTGAGATCATCAACGCTTTCCCAGATGAGGCCGAAATAATCGGAGATCTGCATGACAAGGCCAGGGCCCGGGCGGCCGCGCTTGCCGTGCTCCAGCGCCGACAAGTACGCCGACGAAACCTTAAGTTCGGCCGCCATTTCCTTGAGCTGGATATTTTTTTCGGCGCGCAATTGGCGCACCTTGGCACCGAACGGGGTCATCGCGCGGCGCCCCTTTTGAGCAATACATAAAGCGCGCCGCCGCCGCCGTCGGCCTGGCGGGCATGGGTGAAGGAAAGAATGCGGGCCCGGTTGGGCGTCTGGTTGAGCCAGCGCGGCACCATATCTTTCAGCACGCCGGTGGGACGCTCAAGGCCGGTTTCATGGTCGGTCTGGCGGGCGCCGCCCTTGCCGGTGACGATCAGCACGCAGCGCTTGCCCGAACTTTGCGCAGCAGCCAGGAATGCATCCAGGGCCGGATGCGCTTCGGCCTGGGTATGGCCGTGCAGATCAAGGCGCGCTTCCACATCCAGGCGGCCGCGCTTCAGGCGCTGCGCGGTCCGTTTATCGACGCCGGGCGCCGTGCCGTGATCCAACTCGGGCAAGGGTTTCGGTTTCGGCTTTGGCTTTTCGGCTCGTACCGGCGGCGGCGGCGGCGGCGTTCGTCGCGCCCGTTTGGCGGTTTTGGCCTTCGGCTGGGGCGGCGCTTTCGCAGCCTTGCCGATTTTCTTGCCGTCCAATGGCTCCACATCTTGAAAGGCCATCTCCAGGAGCGCCGCGTCATCCAGATCGGTTTTCTTTTTAGACGCCATCGCCGTCCACCAAGATTATGTGCAGGTTGCGCGGCCCATGGACGCCCATCAGCACCCGTTGTTCGATATCGGCGCTGCGCGACGGCCCCGATATCCAGTTGACCGTGCGGGATGGAAATTCATTGCCGCCGGCGCCGCGCAAAATCGACCACGCGCCTTCGTAATCGCCGGCCAGCCGGGCGAGGGGCAGCACGGCGATCAGGGTTTCGGGCAGGAAATTGAGCGCCGTCGGCGCCTCTGCCCCGGACATCATTAGCAAAGTTCCGGTCTCGGCGGCAGCGCCGTCGGCCAGCACCAGGCCGATGCCATCGGTATCATCGGCGGGCCCGAAGGCAATCCGCAAGGGCGCCCAATCCAGATCGGTGAACGCTGCGCGCGGCTGTGCCTTGATGGCGCCGCCGCGATCGTATTTACCGAGATAGGCGGCAATGGCCCCAGGCAAATCGGCAAAGCCGGCGATGCGATCCGTGGTCGCCGAGGTTTCCCCGGCGCGGGCGCAAAAATAATCGGCGCGGCCGTGCTTATCGGCGGGCGCCCGCACCGGAATGATCGGGGTTGGCGGCGCGCCCCGGCGCTTGGCGACGCCCGCTTGGCGCTCTGCGATGCTGGAGCCGGTGGCGTCCAATGCGGCAACCATGCGCGCCAGGATGTGATCGCGGCTCATGACCGGCGCCCCGATTTCCATTGGTGCATGAATGTGCGTCCCTCGGGCGCCGGGAAATCCCGGCGGCTAGTCCAGGCGCGCAAACCCGGTATGGAGCGCAAATAGCCGTCTTTGCGGCCCCGCGCCGACAGCCAGGCCAGGCTTATTCCGGCGCCGAAACGATACAGCCAGGGGCGCCGGGCAGCGAACGCCCAGAGCTTCACCAACAGCCGCGCAAAACCGCCGGGAGCGCCGGTTTCGGCCGCCTGGAAGCGGAGATTGCGCAGCATTTTGGGCAGCGGCAGGCGCACCGGGCAGACCTCTTCGCAGCGCCCGCAAAGGCTCGATGCTTGCGGCAGATGGTGGGCGCCCGGCAATCCGTTCAGGGCCGGCGTCAGCACCGATCCCATGGGGCCCGGATAAACGCTGCCGTAGGCATGGCCGCCGATGGCGCCATAGACCGGGCAATGGTTGAGGCAGGCGCCGCAGCGAATACAGCCGAGAATTTCGGCGTTGTCGCCGGCCAAAATATCGGTGCGGCCATTGTCCAGCAGGATCACGTGATAGGCGTCCGGTCCGTCCAAATCGGGCCCACGCTTGGGTCCGGTGGAAAAGGTGGTGTAGGCGGAAATCTCCTGGCCGGTGGCGCTGCGGGCCAACACGCGCAACAAAGTCGCCGCGTCATCCAGGCTCGGCACCACTTTTTCCAGGCTGGCGATAACAATATGCACGCGCGGCAGTGTTTGCGTGAGGTCGCCATTGCCTTCGTTGGTGACGATGACGCTGGTGCCGGTCTCGGCGATCAGGAAATTGGCGCCGGTGATGCCCACATCGGCGGCCAGAAATTTCTGCCGCAAGCGTGTCCGCGCCTCGGCCAGCAGCGCTTCGGGCTCCGCCAACGGGCGCGCCGCATCCAGGCCCGT
>CAUZTZ010000401.1:0-3681 GCA_963582805.1 Alphaproteobacteria bacterium | reverse complement strand
AGACGGCTTCGTCTATATGGCGCAGGGCTCGAACGTCCAATGGCAGCGTTTCATCGCCATCCCAAAATTCGCCGGCCTGGCCAGCGAACAGCGCAAATCCAACAATGGCCGCCTCGAAGACCGGGTAAACCTGCACGCCGAAATCGCCGCCATCATGGCCGCGCACTCAACCCGGGACATGCTCGCCGATTTAGCCGGCGCACAAATCCCGCACGCGCCGATCAACACCATTACCGACGTGATCCATATGGAAGCCCTGGCCGGCGCCCTGACCCGGACAGTTGCGCCAGACGGCCACAGCGTCCGCATGCAGCCGGCCGCGGTCCATATCGAGGGCCAGAGCGGCGACATGAGCTTCCCGGCAAAATACGGCGCCCATACGGGCGCGGTGCTAATCGAAGCCGGATATGGCGACGATGATCTGACCGCCTTTCGCAGCCGCGGCATCATCCCAGACCAATGAGCCTGCCAGAAGTCTATGACAGCGTCGTTCATATGCTTGCCGGAGCCGGCGGCGACACGGAAGCGTTGTTATGCGAAGGCAATAGCCTCAGCTACACCGAATATATCCGCTGTGTCGGCGGCTTTTCGGCGGAATTGATCGCGCTTGGCGCCGCCGGTGAGCGGGTGGCACTGATCTGCGGCAATTCCATCCATATGGCCATCGCCAGCTTCGCCGGCCACGCGGCGGGCGCGCAGATCGTGCCGGTCAATCCCATCTATAGTTCGCGGGAGCTTAGGTTAGTGCTTGCCGACGCCGATCCGGTCATCGTGGTCTATGACGCAAGCGCAGCGGATTTGGTGGCGCCTATCGCCGACCGGCTCGGCATCGCCCACCAAATCGCGGTCGGCGAGGGCGGACGATTGTTGGATACATGGCGCACCGATGTCTCGGTGCGCCTGCCGGATAAACTGCCGGCGCCGGACGATCTCGCCACCTTGCAATATACCGGCGGCACCACCGGAATTCCCAAGGGCGTCAACATCACCCATCGGCAATTGTCGGTGAATATCAGCCAGCGCGAAGCCGCCTGGCCCCTGAGCGGCTTGGACGAGCGCATCCTTTGCGTCATGCCTCTGTTTCATGTGTTCGCCTCCTCCGTCTGCCTGCACCCGGCGGTCTATTGCCGGGGCGCCATGGTCATCCTGCCCCGCTTTCATCCCGGTGCGGTTCTGGACGCCATCGAGGCCGAGCGCATCACCCGGCTGCCGGCGGGCCCCACTATCCTGCATGGGCTGATGGGCTTCGATGGCTTCGAGAGCCGTGATTTCTCATCGTTGCGCTCGGTCTATTCCGGCTCGGCGCCGCTGCCGGAAAAAACTTTGCGCCAATGGCAGGCGATCACCGGTTGTGTGGTTCTGGAAGGCTTCGGCCAGTCGGAAAGCGGGCCAGTTCTGACCGTCAACTGGGACGGCAAGCGGATCGTGCCGGGCTCGGTCGGCAAGCCGCTCCCTAAGACCGAGATCGAAATCGTCGATGTGGAAACCGGCACCCAAATATTACCCGTGGGCGAACAGGGCGAGGTACGCGCCCGCGGCCCGCAAGTTATGTCCGGCTACCGGGGCCGGCCCGATGAGACGGCGGCCACCTTGCGCGGCGGCTGGCTTTACACCGGCGACATCGGCGAGATCGACAGCGCCGGCAACCTCTATATCCGCGACCGCAAGAAAGACATGGTGATCACCGGCGGCTACAACGTTTACCCGCGCGAGATCGACGAAGTGCTCTACAGCCACCCATGCGTCGCCGAAGCGGCGGCGGTGGGCATCCCGGATGATTACCGGGGCGAGGTGATCGTTGCCTATGTGGTACTGGCGGGCGGTGCGGACGCAAGTGCGCTCCGCGCCCACTGCGCCCAAAATCTCGCCAAATACAAAGTCCCGGCGCGCATCGAAATTGTGTCGGAAATCCCCAAAACCAGTGTCGGCAAGATCGACAAGGCGGCCTTGCGCAAGATGGCGGTGGGGGGATGACGATATTTTGATGTGCAAATTCGGTTAAATTATGGAGGCTACCGGTTCACCGGAAATAATTCTTCGACGATTTCCAACATATTCAATCTCTATTGACTAGCAGGATATCCCGTAGCTCCCATATACAGCACAACTTCTCGGACGCCATCTATTTGTAGGACGGTTTCTGCCATCTTGAAATCGATGGCCGCGGTGGTAACCGGCCCAAGACCCAATGCGGTACAAACAAGATGAAACGTCTGGCCGAGGTGCCCTGCATCCATTTGAAGGACTCGGTAGGCATGATCGATTGGGTACTTCCACATTATACGAGGTAGAACACCCGTCATGAGGAATAAGACACTTGCATCCTTAAACCACTCTTGGCCCCTGCAAAGCCTAGATACAACCTCTTCAGAAACATCATTATGAATTCTGGTCAAACCGTTACGGGAGACATTGTAATGGTACAGACCCGGCTCCACATCAGTTGTTCGACGAACAATCGCATACACCTCCGTCGGATGGCGCGCACCGCCTGATGGGCTACTTTTTAAAACGAATTCACCGAACGGTGGATCCTTGATTTTTTTTCGCGCGCCCCAAACCGAGTACAGAATGCAAGAAAGAGTCTCAAGCGAAATATTTTTTCGTGCAAACTGACGGCATGTTCGTCGATTTTCGAGGACATTTTCAAGCGATCCGGGGAGGGAAGGCATTTCGCGCGGTAATAAAATATCGATACTCCCGCGAGATAAAAATGCTTCAGGTGGTGGATCATCGAGCGCTCGCTCCGCAAGAACCACGCGTTCGGCTTCTGGATTTCCAAGAAATTCCTGTTGTTGCGTACTAAAGTGAAACCAACGGGTTGGCTGCCCCCAACGCCAAACGGCATCGATATCTTGCTCGTGGCGGTCGGCCTCGGACCCGACTATGGTCAAAATCCCCTCGTTTACCAAGCTCTCGACGAAATCCTCAACGTTCTCATGAAAACTCCACCGTTTCCGCAAATCCGAGACACTTACTGGACCTTTTAGCGAGTCAATGGCTTCGACCAAGGCACTGGGAATAATCGCCTCTCGCCCAAGCGCGTAATTACTTGCTAAAAGTTCGCCAGCAACCCAACGAAGGACCAAACAGTCGGAACGTCGGACAACAATATCCGAATTTATGCGACTTGACACCTATCAGGCGCAACAAGTGGTCGAGAAATATCCATAGGCCGCGACGCGAATTTTACCAGTGACCTGGCTTTCCACTTCGAAAGTTAATTCTGCCGGCTGTCCGTTATCTAGCCCCTGCCACTGCCGGCGTAGGGCGTTCATTTGCTCCTCCGTTAGCGTGATTTTTACCGGTTGATTTCCGGCCATCGCTTTGATTTCTTTAGACGCATCGTCAATGCCTAGCTTTTCCGCCTCCTCAGAATTTATCCAATTGGGGCCGCCCTTTTCATCTACTGCCATTGCAAAATCTCCTACTCGTGCGAAGTTAATCGTAGGCTCTGATCCGGGCAACTCGATCATTTGATCAACGGATGAGGGCCACCTCGTTTCTTCCTTCCATACCATTGGCACTGAAAGGCTATCCGGGCCTAATAGTAGGACCAAAATCGATTTAATTCAATCTCAAGTAGAACAATAGTCGACCGTAATTGCGCCACGAATTTCGACCGACGCGGGGACCGATCGGAAAGGTCTGCCGTCATTAGCGGTTGGCGCCCAGCCACAA
>CAUZTZ010000400.1:0-3723 GCA_963582805.1 Alphaproteobacteria bacterium | reverse complement strand
CTAGAGCTTTTTCATGGTAAACTGCGCCGATCAAAATTGAGGAGGCGCGACACAAATTGAACAAAATATCCGACCACCGGCCGCCGGTCGCCATCGGTCATGTGCGGCTGCTGGTTAATGACGTAGCGGCGGCCAACAAGTATTTTGAGGAGTTGGGTCTTCGGCCCATTGCCCTGGGCGATAATTTCTCCGTGATGGAACTCCGCGGCGGCACACATCTGATCCTGAGCCGCGCCGAGGCGCCGATCGAGCCCGGCACCCGCGCCGCCATAGATCTGATGGTAGACGATGTGGATGCGGCCAGGCGGGAATATGCCAAGAAGGGGTTCGAGACTTCAGAGATATCGCGTGGTTCAATCCACGACACCTTCACTTTGTTGGCGCCCGATGGCTATGAAATCCGTATAAATTCGTCGCACGCCGGTGACCGGGCAGTGTGACGTAGACGAATTAAGGGGACATATTAATTATCTCTCGGGCCGTAATATTCCAGGCAACGCAATTAAGTTTTGTGTCCCCAAATCTCTATAACCTCAGCAATCCAATTCGGCCCAACAATGCCTTTCTGCGTTCATTTTGCCTTGGCTTCTTTTTCAGCAGCCAGTCTCAACGCTCTCAACCCATCGGTTTTTTTCCGCACCTTTTCTGATCTTGCTTCTTTTTCATTGATGAGTTTCTTATCCGTATTTTTCGGTGGGTTGCGATCTTTAAAATCGTCGCGATCACCGCGCTCCATAGCCGCTATCATTTTGTCATCGGCATTGTTTGGTCGTGTTGATCCTGATGCCATTACGCTACCTTCTGTGGTACATGTTGCTTACCAAATTACCGTTCATTTTCTAACGTACTTGTAAACCAACCTTTAGATAATTCAAACGGGGGTCAGGTTTTGAATTGTGAATTTGGGTGCCCCTCAAAATTACCCGCGATATTTAACCGCTCCCCCCCATCCTAACCTTCCCCCTCCAGGGGGGAAGGGACTGGGCCGTGCATCGGTTTAACGGCACGCCTTCAATAGAATCACTGGGTGCCCGTCGGCTAGGCCGCGCGCGGGCCGACCCGTCTTCGCCGTCGCGTTGCTCTGGCTTCGCCGGGCAGGCACCGTGCGCTTGCGTGTGGGGCACCGCCTTCTTTCCCTATACTTCCGTGCCGCCCACCGTCAGCTCGTCCACTTTGATGGTTGGCTGGCCGACGCCGACGGGGACGCCTTGGCCGTCCTTGCCGCAGGTGCCGACACCCGGGTCGAGCGCCATGTCATCGCCGATCATCGAGACCTTGGTCAAAACGTCCGGGCCGTTGCCGATCAGCGTCGCGCCCTTGACCGGGGCGCCGAGCTTGCCGTTCTCGATTTGATAGGCCTCGGTGCAGGTGAAGACGAACTTGCCGGACGTGATGTCCACCTGGCCGCCGCCGAAATTGACGGCGTACAAGCCTTTGTCCACGGATTTGAGAATCTCTTCCGGGTCCGTCTCGCCGTTTTCCATGATGGTGTTGGTCATGCGCGGCATGGGCACGTGGGCGTAGCTTTGCCGGCGGCCGTTGCCGGTGGCCTTTTTGCCCATCAGACGCGCGTTCATGCGGTCCTGCATATAGCCCGTCAGGATGCCGTCCTCGATCAGCACCGTGCGCTGGGTCGGCGTGCCCTCATCGTCGATGGACAGCGAGCCGCGCCGGTCATTGATGGTGCCGTCATCGACCACGGTGACGCCTTTGGACGCCACCCGTTCGCCCATCAATTGGGAAAACGCCGAGGTTTTCTTGCGGTTGAAATCGCCTTCCAGGCCATGGCCGATGGCTTCGTGCAACAGAATAGCCGGCCAGCCGGGGCCGAGCACCACGGGCATCTCGCCGGCCGGCGCCGCAACCGAGCCTAAGTTCACCAAGGCCTGGCGAAGGGCTTCATCGACCGCCGATTTCCAGCAATCGGGCTGCATATAGACATCGTAGGTTTCGCGCCCGCCGGTGCCGTAGGAGCCCGATTCCATGCGGTCCCCTTCGGCCGCGATGCACGAGACGTTAAGCCGCACCAGGGGGCGGATATCTGCGGCGCGGCTGCCGTCGGCGCGCAAAATCTGTACCGCCTGCCATTCGCCGGACAGCGACGCCGACACCTGGCGCACGCGGCTGTCCAGGCCGCGGGCGTAAGCGTCGATATCGGCCAGCAGCTTGACCTTGTCGGCGAACGGGGTGAGGGCAAGGGGGTTATCGTCGATATAAAGGCTTTGGTTGGTGGCCGCCGGCGCGCCCGCCATTTCGCCGCCATGGCCCGCATGGACGGCGCGCACGGTGGCGGCGGCGCGTTCCAGGGCGTCCTCCGAGAGTTCCGAAGCATGGCTGTAGCCAGAAGTCTCGCCGGCGACGGCGCGCAGGCCAAACCCTTGCGCGGTATCGAAGCTGGCATTCTTCAAGCGGCCGTCATCAAATACCAGGCTTTCCGATTGGGCGTATTCCAAATACAGCTCGCCATCGTCGGCGCCGGCCAGGGCGCCCTCGACAATGGCCTGGGTGCGCGCCCGGTCGAGCCCGGCGCGGGTGAAGAACAAATCATCGGTGGCGGCGATATCGGTCATCGCGGTTTCCTTTCCTTCCCCCGGATTTCACTTAACGCCAAGGTGCCAAATGCGGCACGCCTCCACAAGACATTCGCCGCCGCTCCTATGCATGGGAAATATGTATGGGGTTCGGTGCCCGGTGAGGTTTCCTTAATTCCGAAATGCTATGGGCTATAGCCGCACCCAACATGGCCTCATAAAGGCGCCGTGGCCATGGGTGCGATTGGAACAGGGGGGAAGCATGCAGAGTTTGGCGAAGGCCGGCGCGGCCTATTTGCGTCATTGCCGGGTAACGCGCGGCCTGTCGGGCCATAGCCTGGACGCCTACGGCCAGGATCTTGGCGAGTTGTATCGGTTTATCGGCGCGTCGCGGGCGCCGTCATGCGTGGACCGGGACGTGATCGTCGATTATGTGCAGCACTTGCGCGAGGCACGCCGGCTGGGCCCGAGGACCGTGAAGCGCCGCCTGGCTTGCTTGAAGGCTTTCTTCAAATGGTTGGAGACCGAAGCGGTGATTGCGGTCACCCCATTTCAAAATCTCAAATTGAATTTGCGCTTGCCGAAACAATTGCCACGGTATCTGCCGGTCCAGGAACTGCGCGCCTTGATCGGCGGCACCGGCGGCAACAATGGGTTCCGCCGCCTTGCCGGAGCTGGCCCGACGCCTGAGCTGACGACCCGGCTTGCGATCCTGTTCATGGTTGCCACCGGCGTCCGGGTGGGCGAGTTGGTGCGCATCACGCCGGGCGACATAAACATCGCCTCGGGCGCCGTGCGCATCCTCGGCAAGGGCAGCCGCGAGCGCACGGTGTTCGTTACCAACGCCATTCTGTTGCAAATGTTGCGCGGCTATATGGATGCGCGCAACGGGGCCGATGGAGACCACAATTCGCCCCTATTGGTCAATCGGGATGGGCGTCCCTTAAGCGCCCAGGCTTTGCGGCTCAGGCTGGCCAGCCGGGCCGAGAAGGCGGGCATAGAACGCCGGGTCACGCCCCATATGCTGCGCCACACGGCGGCGACCCAGCTATTGGAGGCGGGCGTCGACATTCGCTTCGTGCAACGCCTGCTCGGTCATCATTCGTTATGTTTGGGCGTCTCAAAGACTTTCGCCGCATCGCCACCCGGTACGACAAAAATGCAAACAACTTCCTTGCCGCTCTGTGTCTCG
>CAUZTZ010000399.1:0-3732 GCA_963582805.1 Alphaproteobacteria bacterium | reverse complement strand
ATTTCAAGCTGGCGCGCTTCGATCCCAGCAATCCGTCCAGGTAATTGTCGTGGTCATTTAACATCTCATCCAGGCGCGGCTGGGTGATCTTGGTCCACATGGAATTCTCATCGGCCATGATCTGTTCGAGGGTCTGGATTGCGTCGCCGACCGCGACCGGGGCATCGTCGTCTTCGCTGATATCTGAATTCACGAATACTCTCCGAAAACGCGGAATCTCTGGGGTGCGGCGGTGCGGATCGTCCTTGGGGGGCGCCTGAGGGAACTATAACACAGTTTCATAACAGACTATTACCGGTCCCGGAAGCTTGCCAGCCCCCTTAAGCGGCTCTATCAGTTGGCGATCATGGCGGCTCCGGACAAATCCATTCATATCATCGGCGGCGGGCTGGCCGGCTCGGAAGCGGCCTGGCAGGCGGCCAAGGCCGGCGCCAGCGTCACCTTGCACGAGATGCGCCCCGTGTTGGGAACCGAAGCCCACCAGACCGATCAGTTGGCGGAGCTGGTCTGCTCCAACTCGTTCCGCTCCGACGATCACTTGAATAACGCGGTCGGCCTGCTGCACGAAGAGATGCGCCGCGCCCAATCGCTGATCATGGCATGCGCCGACGCCAACCGGGTGCCCGCCGGCGGCGCCCTGGCGGTAGACCGGACCGGCTTTTCCGGCGCCGTGCAAACGGCCATCGAGGCCAATCCGTCGATCACAATCCAACGCGGCGAGGTAACCGAATTGCCGGTGCCCGGCGCCGCGCTGACCATCGTTGCCACCGGCCCCTTGACCTCATCCGCCCTCGCCGCACAAATCCAGAAGCGCACCGGCGAAGACGCCCTCGCCTTTTTTGATGCCATCGCCCCCATCGTCCACCGGGACAGCATCGATTTCGATAAAGCCTGGTTCCAAAGCCGCTACGACAAGAGCGCCCCCGGCGGCGACGGCAAGGACTACATCAATTGCCCCTTGGACGCCGATCAGTATGCGGATTTTGTCGAAGCGCTGATCGCCGCCGACCAAGTTGCCTTCCACGATTGGGAGGCATCGACCCCCTATTTCGAAGGCTGCCTGCCGATCGAGGTAATGGCCGGGCGCGGGCCCCAGACCCTGGCCTTCGGTCCGATGAAGCCGGTGGGCCTGACCAACCCGCACGCACCGGACCAAAAACCCAAGGCCGTTGTTCAATTGCGCCAGGACAATGCCCTCGCGACGCTTTACAATCTGGTCGGATTTCAGACCAAGATGCGGCACGGCGAGCAGGTGCGAGTATTGCGCATGATCCCCGGATTGGAGGCGGCCGAGTTCGCCCGCCTCGGCGGGCTGCACCGAAACACCTTCATCAACGGCCCCAAGCTTCTGGGCCCCCGCCTGCACCTCAAGTCCGATCCCCGGCTCTTGTTCGCCGGCCAGATCACCGGTTGCGAGGGATATGTGGAAAGCGCCGCGGTCGGATTGCTGGCCGGACGATTCGCCGCATCTGACGTTTTTGGCAGGCATTTGGCGCCGCCGCCGCCGATTACGGCCCTCGGCGCGCTATTGGGGCACATCACCGGCGGCGGCGATGCAAGCAACTATCAGCCGATGAATGTGAACTTCGGCCTGTTCCCCCCTATCGCGCCGCCTGAGGACCCCGAGACCCCCAAAAAACCCAAGGTTAACAAAAAGTTAAGGGGGAAAATGCGCAAAGTCGCGATCGCGGAGCGGGCGCTCCAGGCGCTGGCGGAATGGCTGCCCGAAGAACCGGGCGGGGCATGATTTCCACAGGAAATTGCGGGTTTTCCACAGGCAATTTCATTCTCCGCATCGACAGGCGCGCCAATAAACGGCAAATTCACTCCAGGGAGACCTGATTTAAGACATGGCTGGCAGGCACGTCATCAGAGAGCTTTAAGCTGCTGATAGGAGTGTGTGGCATTGACGTTTAGGTGGCTGAGCCCGGTTTTCCGGTCCAGCCTTTTCAGGTTCGCCTTCGCCGCCGGCTGGTTGTTGACCGGCGCGGCCACAATTGCGTCGTTGCAATCGCAATCCGATACCAGGCAGCTGTTGTTGTTCGACGCCGTGCGCCAGAACAATCTGGACCAGTTGCGCTCGATCATATCGGCTGGGATCGATGTGGCGCGGCCCGACGCCAACGGTCAAACGGCGGTGGATCTGGCGGTGCAAAACGGCCATTTTGGTATCGCCCAGCATTTGATTTTAACCCGCCGGCTACAACAGCAAAGCCTGACCGAGGCGGTTTCGGCGCCGCCGCCAATCGTGGCCGCCCAGCCGCCGCCCCGGCTTGCGGCTCCGGCACTCGCCCCGGCCAGGCAACCCCAAGCGACCGCCGTTGCGCCCATCGATAAATTGCTGGAAGTGACCAGCAACCTGACGCGGGCCGCCGAACATATTGCCGCCGCTGCCGACCTGCGCCGGCGGCCGCGCGCGCCAGCCAAATCGATCCCCAGAATTGCCGCCCGGCTCAGCAATCTGGACAACGCCAAAATCACGCCGCCGAGGCTGGCGCCAGCGCGCCAGGTCACGCAAAGACGCGCGCGCCCGGTCCCCATTGAAAGCGCCGGCAAGCTGGTGAGCATCGGCAATGACGGATTGTTGCAGGCGATCGGCGATGATGCCTTCAAGACCATGCTGGCCGAGGCGGCGCTGGCGCAAAAATCGGCGCAAGAAATTTCCGCCGGCGGCGCCTTGCCGGCAAGCGTGCCGCCGTTCTGGCCGCAGCCCGGGCGCAAGCCTTCCTTTGCCGTCGCGGATGCCGATGCGGCGCGCAAGCTGGCCGGACCCCCGAGGCGGGTGCCCCTCAAAACGATCACCGATACACCGGCCAAGGTGCTGGCGCCGCAGCCGCCTTCGGACGTCCGGCGCCCGGCGGGTCCGGGCCTGGAACGTCTGCGCCGGCGTTTGAAAACCATTTCCCGCGGCGATTTGAAAAAACAGACCGAAACCAAAAAGAAGATATCCGAGAAGAAGACGGAGAAGCGGCAAGTCTCGGCGAACAAAGCCGAGCCGTTGTTTTTAAACCGGATCGTCAACTCCATCGGCGATCTGCTCGGCATCGAAAGCGCGACCGAGGAAGGCAACCAAGAGGAAACCAGAAATTCCGGCGGCGCGGAAACCCACGCCGCCCGGGCAGAAGACCTGACCGGCGCCACGCCGCCGCCCGCCGCCAAGGACCTCAATCCGTTCGATCCGGCAGCGGTTCCTGTGGATGCGCGCCTGCCCGACGCATTTGCGGCACCGCCGCCCAAACGGCGCCCGCTGCGCGCCGTCAAGATCACCGAAATCGAACGCCCGCCTCAGGTGCAAATGGCGCCGCCCGTGCCGCGCATAAATATCACGGCGCGCCGCCTGCCGGGCGCCGCCGATACGCCGCCCGATCTGGCCGAGCCGCTGGTCCGCCTGCAGCAGCCGGCAAATGCCGGTGATGCAAAACCGGCCTTGGCGGCGCCGGCTGTCGAGCAGCAATTGGCGCGCATTTCCGCCGAGACCCGGTCCGAGAGGCAACTGCGCACCTATACGCCGAGGCCCGATGGCGCCATGCCCCTCAAACGCTTGCGCCGGCCGTTGACCGATATCCAGCTCAGCCTGGGTAGCTCGGTCACCACCGGCCAGCCGCAATTGCCGCGCGGACTGGCCGAGCCCCAGCCGTGCGTTACCAAGCAGCAGGGTCAAGTTCATTTCTGCGTCGTTCCGGTGGATTGGCCAGAGGCCATGGAAGAGGCGTTTTCGGTCAACACGCTTCT
>CAUZTZ010000398.1:0-3754 GCA_963582805.1 Alphaproteobacteria bacterium | reverse complement strand
GACACCGTGTGCCTGACATTCGGCATCCCGATCCGGCGCATGGCGGACGATCCCAAATGGGCATTCGATATCCTGGCCGCGAAGCCGGTGGATATCGTTATCACCGATTGGGCTCCGGGGCTGGACGGTATTCAGTTCATGGAACGAATTCGGCGCGAACCCCTAAACCCGGACCCGTATGTTCCGATTATCGTCTGTTCGGGCTACAACGATATGAACCGGGTGCTCACCGCGCGGGATGCCGGCATGAACGAATATCTGGTGAAGCCGTTCAACGCCAAATCCATCTACGCCCGTTTTGTAGCGGTGATAGAAAACCAGCGTTCGTTCGTGCTTTCGGCCAATTTCAACGGCCCCGACCGAAGGCGGCGAGGCGATGCAAACCGCGCAGCCCCGGACCGCCGCCGCGTGGCGCGCATCGAGGTAGCGGCGGTGGGCGCCTAATGCCTAGCCGATCCCGGCCAGCCAACCGGCCAGCGCGGCCCCGATATCGTCCGGCTGATCCTCCTGCGGGTGATGCAGGCCGGTAACAACGGCTTCGGTCTGGTTCGGCCAGGAGCGGATAATGTCCAAATCGCGCTCGAATATGATCTGGCCGGGATCGCAGCGGATGAACAATTTCGGGATCGATTGCCCTTCCATCCAGGCGGCGTTCTCATCGACCATTTTGGCGACCGCTTCGGGCCTGCCCTCCACCGGGATTTGACGCACCCAGGAAAGCGTCGCCCGCCGCGCCTCGCCGGGCTCCACATAGGGGCGGCGCATTTCGGTCATGGTGGCCTCGTCTATGTCGCGCATGACGCCGCCGGTGAAGACTTTTTCGACGAAAAAATTATCCTCCAGCACCAGCTTTTCGCCCGCATCGCCGCGGAGGGTTTGTAAGAGCTTGCCGATGGCGGGCGGGTATTCGTCCCAGGAAGGGTGGTTGCAGACGACGATCTCGGAATGGGCCAGACCCTTGACCTTGCCGGGATTGCGCCGCGCCCAGCTCAGCCCCATCGGCCCGCCCCAATCGTGCATGACAAACGTGACGTTGTCGGTGACGCCGAGGGCTTTGAGCGCGCCATCAATGAAGTCCTGATGCTGGCCGAGGGAATAAGAAGCGGGGCCGGACGGCGACAGCTTGTCGGAATCCCCCTGGCCGATATTGTCGATGGCGAGCAGCCGCCCCAAACCTTCCACATGGGGCATGATGTTGCGCCACATATAGGACGAGGTGGCGTTGCCGTGCAGGAATATGACCGGATCGCCGGCCGCGTCACCACCCTCGGCGTAGGCCATCTGGTAGCCGTTTACCTGGATTTTTTTCTTTTCGTAGCGGAAACCGGGATCGATCATTATTCGTCGAAAATGGCGACGGCGCGGGTCCAGCCCGCCGACGCGGCCCGGATTTTGACCGGGAAGCAGGCGATCTGAAAGCCATCGCCGGGCAGCGCTTCCAGATTGTGCAGCTTCTCCAGATGGCAATAGCCGATGTCGCGCCCCGCCTTGTGGCCTTCCCATATGAGGCCGGCATCGCCGCTTTCCGCGTACTTGTCCTTGGTGTGGACGAACGGCGCATCCCAGCTCCAGGCGTCGGTGCCGGTAACGCGAACGCCGCGCTCCAGCAAATACAACGTCGCTTCCCGCCCCATGCCGCAGCCCGACGACACGTAATGGTCGGAGCCGTGGGCGCCGCCGGCGGCGGTGTTGACGACGACAATATCCAAAGGCTGCAGATCATGGCCGATGCGTTTCAACTCGGCCTCCACATCTTCGGCGCTGACCACATAGCCGTCCTCGAGGGCGTGGAAATCCAATTTGACGCCGGGCTGGAAACACCAATCCAAGGGCACCTCGTCGATGGTAATGGCACGCTCGCCGCCATTGACCGCCTCGTTCATGGTCGAATGGAAATGATAGGGCGCGTCCAGGTGGGTGCCGTTATGGGTCATCAGGCGTATCCATTCGATGGCCCAGCCTTCGCCGTCGGGCAGGTCTTCCTCCTTCAGTCCCGGAAAAAATTCGGTGACATGGGGCGCCGTATCCTTGTGCGTCAGATATTCGATCTTCGGCTCATAGCCGGGCGGATCGGACACCACATCGTTTTCCAGATGCATCGAGATATCGATAAGGCGGCGGGCCATGGCATCACCTATTTGATGGCTTGCGGGTTGAGCGGCGAGCCGGTGCCCTTGGGGATCACCAAGGGCGGCGCCGCCAGGAAAAACTCGTACACCCCGTCCTTGGCGCAATCGGCCACCAATTCGCGCAAATACCAAATCTCGCCATGGACGATGCCGATATAGGGAATGGTCACCTGATGCCAGGGCTGAAAGATGCCGGGCACGGTGTCGTTGGGGCGCACCTCGATGCCCCAGGTATCGGAACAGATGGCGGCGATCTGTTTTTCGTGAATCCAGTCCACCGTCTCGAACGCCAGGCCGGGGGCGTCGCCGGCGGCGTATCCGCCCCATTCGCCCTTGTCGAGACAATCGGCCATCTGGCCGGTATTGATGACCACGAAATCGCCGCGCCCCACCTGGACGCCCTGTTTGCGTATGGTCCCGTTGAGATCGCGGATGGTGATGCCGTAGCCGTCGGCCAGGCGTTTCTTGCCCTTATAGGCGGCGACGTCGAGCAGCACGCCGCGCCCGACCATCTTGTCGGCGAAATGCTCGATACCGTTTTTGTGGGCGCCGGTGGAATCCACCAGCTTGGCCGGATAGCCGTTCCACATCTTGTCGCCGGTGAAGACATGCGCCAGGGCGTCCCACTGGCTGGCGGTCTGGGTCGGCAGGTTGATGAAATCGTCGGCCCAGCGGAGGCCGTAAATCTTGTCCTGGACGCCGGCGATGGCGTCGGTGCCGGTGGCCAGCATGTGGTGCATGGTGTTCCAGCGCCCGCCCCAGATGCCTTTCTGCGGGCCGTTTTCGTCCAATTCCAGCCCCAAGCGGAAGACCTTGCCCCTTTTCACCAGCTTGGCGGCGGCGACGATATCTTCGGGCGTGATGTAGTTCAAAACCCCCAACTGATCGTTCTTGCCCCACTTGCCCCAGTTGGAAAGCTGGCGGCCCTTGCGGTTGATATCGGCCTGCGTCAGCCTTTTATTTTTGCGCGCGGTCTTCTTTTTGGCAGCCGGTTTCTTCGCCATTTGAGCCTCCCTGGCATCATTGTTGTCGGATGATGGCACCATTCTTATATAACACCCCGGGTAAGTCTAGGCGGTCTTGCAGAGGCGTATCGCCTTTCCTAAAATCCGCAGGCGCCCGCAATATATTGAAAAATGCCATGACCGATTGGATCCAACGCCCGCTATCCGCCATCGCCGCCGGGCTCCGGCGCGGCGAGGTTGCGGCTACCCAATTGGCCGAAGAGGCCATCGATAACCATCAACGATGCGATGCCGCGTTGCAGGCCTATAAATCGTGGGACGGGCCCAGCGCGCTCGAGCAGGCGGCGGCGGCGGACAAGGCATTTGCCGCCGCCGCCGATCTGGGCGCGCTGCAGGGCATACCGTTTTCGGTGAAAGATATTTACGGCGTTGCCGGCTTTCCCATCTTCGCCGGATCGCCGAAGCGCTTGCCCCCAGAATGGGAGGCCGAGGGCGCCATGGTGCGCGCCATCCGCAGCCAATTGGCGGTCATTCCGGGCAAGACCCACAGCGTCGAGTTCGCCTTTGGCGGGCTTGGCACCAACCCCCATTGGGGTGCGCCCCGGAACCCGTGGGACGCCGAAGACCACCGGGCGCCCGGCGGTTCCAGCGCCGGCGCCG
>CAUZTZ010000397.1:0-3760 GCA_963582805.1 Alphaproteobacteria bacterium | reverse complement strand
ATGAAAAAGTCGTTCTATTATGATAGCTGCGTCTATGATCGGGACATGTTCGATTTCCTGATCAAGAAGGTGGGGGCCCGGCGTATCCTCTTGGGCTCCGATTATCCGGTGGGCGAGGAAGACCCGGTTGGCTTCGTTACCCGCTCCAAGCTTCTGTCGGCGGCGGACAAGGAGCGCATATTGTCGAAAAACGCGGCCAAACTACTTGGCCTCAAAATTTAACCAAATAAGGGGAGATTTTGTTATGGCGAAAAAGGCAAAGACGGCGGCGCGGATCAAATCCCGGTCGCGCAGCGTTCCGGTGGTCGATACCCACACCCACATTATCATTCCCGACGTTTGGGCCCTGACCAAGAAGCATTCGCTGCCGGCGCGCACCGGCGCCGGCTCGGACAACCTTTCGGCCACCAATATCGGCCAGGACAAAACCATGTTACGCATGACCGATGCCAAGACGCGGATCAAGGATATGGACCGCATGGGTATCGACATGCAGGTGATCTCGCCCAGTCTGGTGCATCAGGAAAGCTATTGGGCGAGCCCAAAAAAGGGCCTCGCAATCGATCAGCTCAGCAACCAGCGCATGGCCGAATATGTAAGCGCCTATCCGGACCGGTTCGCCGGCATCGGCTCGGTGCCCTTGCAGGACGGCAAGCTGGCGGCCAAGGAGCTGGACCGGCTGGTCAACAGGCTGGGGCTCCGGGGTGTCAGCATTTCTACCCAAGTCGGCAAGTTGGAACTTGGCGACAAGAGCCTCTGGCCGTTCTGGCGGAAAGCGGAAAAGCTCGGCGTGCCGGTGTTTGTCCATCCCGCCGGCAATGATGATCGGCGCATGCACCGCTTCGGTTTCGCCTTCACATTGGCGCAGCCCTGGGAAGAAGCCATGGCCATGGCGTCGCTTGTTTATGATGGCATCATGGACAAATTCCCCAAGGTCAAAATTCAGATCGCCCATGGCGGCGGCTACCTTCCGTACTATTCGGGCCGCCTCGACAACGGCTATGCGCAAATGCGGAAACGCGGCCAGGCGACCAAGCTGAAGCACAAATTTTCGGGCTATTTAAAGAAATTCTATTACGACAGCGTCATCTTCGATGTGGATATGCTGGAGTTCCTGACAAGCAAAATCCCGGCCGGGAGGGTCATGATGGGCACCGATTATCCGTTCGGCGAAACCCGCCCCATTCAATTCGTGCGCAAATCGAAAAAGCTGTCCCGGGCCGACAAGGACGCCATCCTCGGCGGCACGGCGACAAAGTTGTTCCGGCTCGGAACCTAGCCGCCCGATACGTCGGCCAGCTTCGGCACCGCGCCTTCGATGATGACGCAGTCTTCCGGCGCAGGCGTGCGGTTCACGTCGCATAGCTCCGCCGTCCAATGGTAAAAGCCGAATGCCGGGTTCCAAAGGCGGGGCTTCCAGGTCTCGTCCACATAGTCGGTGTCGGTGAGGTATTCGGAATCGCCGCCCGCCGGATTGTTGATATAGTAATTGATCGCCGACGATATGCGGTGGCGGCCCATGCCGTTGTGGCTGGTATAGCCCTGGCGCTGCATGTGGTTGGCACCGGTCATCAATTCATCGACGTTCTCGACGCCGTAGGAGACGTGGTTCCAGAGCAATCCGCCGCCGAAACGCTCGGAGCGGGCAACGAAGATATTGTGATGATCCTGGCGGCCATCGGCGAGCAGGAAGATGGCGAGCCCCTTGGACATATCGGTGACGCGAAAGCCTAAGCGTTCCACATAGAAGTCTGCCAGCAGGTCCACGTCCGGCACCGCGTAGCCCACATGATGGATCAGCGCTGGCGCGGCCGCATCGTACCATTTGCGGTTGGCGTTCCAGCGCTGGACATCGGTGGGGGTGTTGACCGGTACCTGCTCGAAGATAATGGCGCGCGCCTCGAACACCTGGAAGCCGATGGGGATATCGTAGGCGTCTTTCGTATGCAGAATGCCATCGGCGTCTTTGGTCACCTCGCGGTCGGCACTTAAATTTTCGGCGAGGGCATCCAAGGCCGCCGCGCTGTCCACCCGCCAGATCAATTCCCGCACCCCCGGTTTCGACAACACATCGGCGGGCAAAGCGGCATCATCGAGGCTGCGGATTTTGATGGTTGATCCGTCGGTCACCTCGAAATCGGCGCCGTTTTGATCTTCGCTTAGCAAAGTGAGCCCAAAATCTTTGTGGAATTGAACTGAGATTGCCAAATCCTCGACGCCGTAAACGAGGGATTGAATACCTGTGATCGCCATGATGATTTCTCCTTCGCCGATTTTTTTATAAATTCTATGGGTTTTAATAAGGCTCGGCCAGGCGTGCTTGGATCGCCGCCCCTTGCTTGGCCAGGTTTTCGATAACCGGCGGCGGAAAAATTTTGGGCGCGTCGCTTTCTACGTCGCGGGTCAAATTTTGTCCGGTTTCAAACGAGCCGTCCTGGATGAATTTGGCGCGCTCGAAGCGGCGCTCGAACCAAGCGGCCAGACTGGCGTCAATGTCATCACGGCTCTGTAATTCCTGGGCCAGGACAATGGCGTCCTCGATGCCAACGGCGGCGCCTTGCGCCCAGAACGGGCAGGCCGCGTGGGCGGCGTCGCCGATGACCATGATGCGGCCCTTGAACCAGGGCGCCGGCAGTTTTATCTGCTCCATGACCGTATAAAGGATGTTACCGACGTTGATGTCCAGTTTCAGGATTTCCGGTACCAGTCCGCCGAAGCAGGCAAATTTGTCCCGGAACGTCGCGGGCACGGTTTCCTGGTCGGGCCGGTCGGTGTTGGCCACCTTGCCGACGCCGGCCACATAAATCTGATCGTCGCTGACAGGTATTAAGCCGATCGTCTTGCCGTGGCCCCACAGCCAATACACGCGGTCGATGGATTTGGGGCGCGGCAGGATCAGGCGCCAATTGCAAAAGCCGGCAAAATCGGGCTCGGCGCCGGGAAATGTCATCGCCCGGATTTTGGAGCGGACGCCGTCGCAGCCGACAACCAGCGCATAGCTGGCGGACCGGCCATCGGTGAAGGTGACTTCGGCGCCGCCGCCGGTGTCCGTCATGGTTTCCACGGTGACGCCCATATGGATGGCAACGCCGGCCTTGGCGACGTGGCGGCTTAGCACCTCGTGCACCGATTGGCGGCGGATGGCGATGCTGGGTGGATAGCCATCGCCGACGATATTGATTTCTGGCCGCTCCAACACGACGCTGCCGACGGTATCCAAAAAGATGATGCCTTGCTCCGGATTGTGCCATCCGGCGGCGACCATATCGTCCACGATACCGATGTCGAGAAAAGCCCGAAGCGCGGTGCCCTGCAAGGTCATGCCGGCGCCGGCGATCTTGAAATCGTCCTTGATCTCGACGATCTCGCAATCAATGCCGCGCTTGGTGAGGGCGCAGGCCAGGGTCTGGCCGACGATGCCGGCCCCGACGATCAGGACATTCATAGCGCCCGCCAAATTGTTACGCCCCCTTGATGATCGGGTTTTCGATGCCGCCCAGCCCTTCGATTTCGATCCGGCAGACATCACCTGCGTTCAAATATGTGGCGTTCGGATGGCCGACGCCGCTGCCGGTCCCGGACGCAATGACGTCGCCGGCGAGCAGGGTGAAATGCTCGGACAGGGCTTCGATCTGCTCGGCAATGGTGAACACCATCCACTTGGAATGAGAATCCTGTTTCAATTCGCCGTTGACCCAGGTCTGCAAGGAAAGGTTCTGGGGATCGGCGATCTCGGATTTGGGCGTGATCCAGGGTCCCA
>CAUZTZ010000396.1:0-3771 GCA_963582805.1 Alphaproteobacteria bacterium | reverse complement strand
ATTGAAAGCGCCGATGATGCCGATAGCGATGCCGGCCAGTTCGGGCAGGCCCTCGGTGGCCAGGAAATTGGGCAAATGCACGCCGACGAACTGCACCTGAAAGCCGCACACATAAAAACCGATGACCAGGAGGACATAGCTGCGATGGCGCAAGGCCTCGTCCAGGGCCTGGCGCAGGGTCTGGCCCTCGGTGCGGGGATCGTGGGTATCGGATGCCCGGCCCCGGAGCGCCACGGCCAAGGGTACGATCAGGCCGAGCGCCGCCGACAGTATCAGGAAGGTAGTCCACACATCAAAAGCGCTGATGAGTTGCTGGTTGATCGGCGCCGCCAGCATCTGGCCGAACGAGCCGAAGGCGGCCACAATTCCAAGGGCGAAGCTGCGTTTTTCTTCCGACACGACGCGGCCAACGGCGCCCAATACAAGTGTAAATCCAGCGCCCGATGCGGCCAACCCGACGATCAGCCCGGCGCCCAGATGCAGCCCCATTGGCCCGCCCGCATTGGCCAGGGTGATCATGCCAAGCACGTAAAGGATGCCGCAAGTCGCCATCACGCGGGCCGTGCCGAAGCGGTCCGCATAGGCGGCAACGAAGGGCTGGCTCAGGCCGATGACCAGATTCTGGATGGCGATGGACAGCGAAAATACCTGGAAATCCAGGCCCAGCCCGCTGCTCACCGGCGACAGGAACAGCCCGAAGCTTTGCCTTGTGCCGGTGCTCAAGATCAAAATTAGGCAGCCGGCGGTGATGACAATTATGGCTTTGCGGGACATGATACCTACTGTGTTTATTCGGCCGCCTGCGGCACCGGCACCGGTACCGGATTTTCGTTGATCGGCATATGCAGGATTGCGGCCAACAGTCCGAGGGCGATGGAGATTTGCCAGATCAGCGTGTAGGAGCCGGTAGCGTCAAACAGCAATCCGCCGGCGTATACGGCCGCGAAGGAGCCGATCTGGTGGCTGGCGAATACGATGCCGGCCAGGGTGGCGAGATAACGAAGGCCGAACAATTGTCCCACCAGCGCGTTGGTAAGCGGAACCGTCGCCAGCCACAGGAAGCCAAGGACAAAGGCGAATACCAGAACCGATGGGACCGAGATGGGAACCAGAAGGAACACCGCAAAGGCGAGGCTGCGCGCCAAATAGAGCGCGCTCAACAGGTATTTTTTGGGGAACCGGTCGCCCAGCCAGCCGAATACCAGAGTTCCAACCACGTTGGTGACGCCGATGACGCTGATCACCGTTCCCGGCAGCCATTCGGGCATACCAAGGGTGTTCAGATAATTGGGCAGATGCGCGATGATGAACATGATCTGAAAGCCGCAGACAAAAAATCCGGCGGTCAGCAACAGATAGCCGTTATGGCGCCGCGCCCGGTCCAGGGCCAACCAAAGACTTTCCGTATGTTCCAGGGTGCCATCTTCCGGCTCCGATTTGCCGCGCAGGACATAGGCCAGCGGGATGATCAGGCCAATCGTGGCGGCGACGATTACCAGTGCCGTGACCCAGCCGAACTGGTTGATAGCGAACTGGTTGAAGGGCGCCATGATTATCTGTCCGCCGGTGCCGATGGCGCCGCCGAGGCCGAGGAAAAATGTGCGCCGCTCCGCCGGCACGTTGCGGGCGATCACCGATAGCAGCACCGCCCAGGTGGTGCCGGCGCCGGCGACGCCGATGATGATGCCGGCGCTCACATGCAGCTCCCAAATGGAGGACGCATTGGCCAGCATCAAAAGGCCTAAGAACTGGCACAGCCCGGTAACCGCGATCACGCGCCCCGAGCCCCATTTGTCGGCGATGGCCCCGACGAACGGCTGCGCCAACCCCCAGGCCAGATTCTGGATCGCCAGGGATAGCGAGAAGACCGAGAGCCCGATGCCGAAACTTTGCGATATGGAGGATTGGAACAACCCGAAGCTTTGGCGCATGCCCATGGAGAGCAGCAAAACCATGCTGGCGCTGAACAGAATCATATAGCCGCGTCGGGTCATTTGGGGATCCTTGCCAGCCGCCAGAGTGGCGCTTTTTTCCCCAAATTACAAACCGGCCTGCATCCCAAGTGCTTCACACATATGTGTCTCCAGGCTATGATGGCGGGCATAAAACAAGCCAGGAGGGGAGAAGTCCTATGGGCGATTATCAGAACAAGCGCACGGATTCAGTCAAAGTTCGCGAAAAACTGGACCATCCGGTCATCGACGGCGACGGACATATTATCGAATCCCGCTTTGTGCTGCCCGATTTTTTGAACCAGATCGGCGGCCCCGATTTGGCCGAACGCTTCCAAAAAGAAATGGCAACGGCGCGCCCGGGGCGGCCCAAGAACCTCTTTTGGAGCGCCCATACCGGCAAGGGCACCATCGATCGGGTCACCACCATGCTGCCCCGCCTCTACGCCCAGCGCATCGAAGAAGCCGGCATCGATTTCTGTACCCTCTTTTCGACCATGGGCTTCCGGGTGCAGACCCTGCACGATGACGAATTGCGCCAGGCCGGCTGCCGCGCCCTCAATATGATGTATGCGGATATGTTCAAAGACGTCTCCGACAAGATGACGCCGGCGGCGCTGATCCCGATGGTGACCCCCGAAGAAGCCGTCGCCGAGCTGGAATTTGCCTGTGGCGAGCTGGGCCTCAAGGCGGCCTTCATCGCCGGCGAAGTTTTGCGCCCGATTCCGGCGGTCGAAGCGGTGGCGCCGCAATTGAACGACAGCGTCCGCCACTACACCTCCATCGGCATCGACAGCCCTTATGACTATGACCCGTTCTGGGCCAAATGCGTCGAATTGAAGGTGGCGCCGGCGACGCACGCGTTCAATTACACCGGCACTCACGCATCGCCGACCAGCTATCTTTATAACCGGCTCGGCTATTTCGCCACGTCCGGGTTCGCGGCGGCGCGCTCATTTTTCATCTCCGGCATCACCAGGCGGTTCCCGGAATTGAACATCGGCTTTTTGGAGGGCGGCGTCTGGTGGGGCGTCGCGCTCTTCAACGATCTGGTGGAGTTCTGGGAGAAGCGCAACGTCAACGCCTTGCTGGAAAGGCACGATCCGGCCAACGTGGATTTGGGCCTGATGGAGGAAATGTACCGGCGCTACGGCAACGATTACATGACGGCCGAGCGTTTCATGGAGAACAAGGATTTCTTCACCCGCGATGGACGCACGCAGCCCGGCGAGGTGCCCGATTTCGTCGACGAGTGGAAAAACCTGGACATGGAAAAGGCCGAGGATTTGTTGGAGCTTTACATCAAACCCTTCTATTTCGGCTGCGAGGCGGACGACGCCATGAACTACACCGCCTTCAACGCCAAGGCCAATGCCTTCGGCGCCAAATTAAATGCCATGTTCTCGTCCGATCTGGGCCACTGGGACGTGGTCGATTTCGGCGACGTTCTGGAAGAAACCCACGAGGCTGTCGACAAAGGCCTGATGACCGACGAGGACTTCAAGGATTTTGTCTTCACAAATCCGGCCACCTACATGACCCGCATGAACCCCGATTATTTCAAGGGCACCTGCGTCGAGGGTGAGGTGGCCAAGATGATGAAGGAGACCGGGGAGGCGGCTTAACGAAGGGCTTCAAGTTTCCGAGTGTACCTGTGGTCCGAGATCGGCGAGGTCCTGGTCGGGGATCATTCAATCGTGACCGTTCCGGTCCAATTGCGCTTGCGTCTGGCCAGGCGGTCATCGATCTTCTCGTCGTTGCGGTCGTGCTGGGACGTATCGGCCCTGGACCAATCGAACCCTTCGATCATCCGCACATC
>CAUZTZ010000395.1:0-3796 GCA_963582805.1 Alphaproteobacteria bacterium | reverse complement strand
TACGATAAATGTCCACAGACCCTAGTTTTCAGCCCGCCAATCCAGGGTATTTTGCAAGGTTGCCACCGGCGATATCATGGCCGGATCGAACGCCAGCGGGCTCTCGCCGGCAGCGATTTTGGCGGGCAGGCCGGGATCGGCCAGGGCGCCCTTGGCCAGCGCGACAAAATCGGCCTGACCGTTTTCGATCACGCCGCTGGCCCGCTCCGGGTCCGCCAATGCGCCGCAGGCGATGACCGTGGCCTCAGAAAACTCCTTGGCCAGGTCCGCCAGATGGCGCCCGCTTCCGAACACCGGCTCCAATCCCTTGTGGGTGGATATGTGAATATAGTCGGGCTCCAATTCCGCCAGGGAGCCGAAGACAACGCGGGCATCATCGACGCCGCCGGCCCAGCTATGCTCGAAATCATTGACCTTGGTCTGGGAGATTCTGATGCCGACCGGGACCCTGGCGCCAACCGCATCGATGACCGCCGCCAGCACCTGGCAGGGAAAGCGCAGCCGGTTCGCCAGCGCGCCGCCATAGTCGTCGTCCCGGTGATTGGTGTAGTCGGTCAGGAACTGATCGCAGATATAACCATTGGCGCCATGAATCTCGACGCCGTCGAAGCCGGCCGCTACAGAGCGATCCGCCGCCAACCCGAAAGCCGCCACAATCTCGGCAATATCCCCGTGGCTCATGGCGCGCGGCACCGCATACGGCCCCTTCCCCCGGTAGTGGGGCAATTGCTGGCCTAAGGGCTGGATCGCCGATGGCGCGATTGTCTCATCGGTATAGATGTTATGCTGCACCAGCGCGCCCACATGCAGCAATTGCTGAAAAATTAACCCGCCGTCCTGGTGCACGCCATCAACCACCCTCCGCCAGCCGGCAATGTGGTCATCGCCCGCGATGCCCGGCTGGTCCAGATATCCCTGGCTGCTTTTTTCGTCGATATAGGTTCCTTCGGTAATCACCAGCCCAAAGCCGCCCCTGGCAAACTGGCGGTAGTGATCGGCCATCAATTGGTTGGGCACGCCCCGGGGCCCGGCACTGCCCCGGGTCATGGGCGCGGTCACGTAGCGGTTCTTGATCTGCAGCGCGCCGATCTGGCCGGGTTGGAACAAGGCGGGGTACGGATGGTTGGTCATGGGGGCCTCAACTTGGTTGCGCCTGATCAGGGGCGGGACGGGCAATTGAGAGCAGTTTAGCAGATTTTCCCGCCGCGCCGCCATTGCGCGGGCGAAATAGGCAAAACCATCCATGACTATTAGGATATATGGTAGTATAATTCCATGATATTCAATTAAATAGGGCAATACATTCCGTGACGGAGGAACCCATGGCCGGCGCAAGCGAGCTTAAAGTGTTATTTCAAAATGACAGTGGCGTTGCCGATGAAAATATCCATATCGGCTTTTATGCAGCCTTGAAAAATCCAACCAGTTCAGAATTTTCGATCACCAATCTGAATGGCGGCGGGCCGATCAAGTCAATCTACGACGGCGTCACCAAGGCCGCGCAGCACGGCAATTGGTACAAGCTGAGCGCGCTTGTATCGGGCGCCGGCGGCGGCGTAAACATGCGCCACTTTTCCGGGCGCATTTATGTATGCTACGGCACGCCTTGGGCGCCTTATCCGGGAAACGTCTCGACGCCGGGCCAATCCCTTGCCGACGGTAATTTTTTTCTGCGCTTCGACAAGCTGGAGGCGACATTCAACGGCGCTGCCGCCGACGTGGCCGATCTGACCAGCATCGATTTTTGGGCCATTCCCATGTCGCTCAAGGCAACATACAAGGGCGCCGAACCGGCCGGGATCGAAATCTACCAGGCCACCGGCTTGATCGGGGCGACCACGCCGGAAACCATCTATAAGGATCTGCTGGCCCTGACCGCGAAGCCGGTCTCCGGCATTGCACCGCAACGTGGACAACCCTTTGCGGCCCACGTGCCGGGAAGTTTTGCGCCCAAACTGACCCAGTTCGCCCGCCTTACCGGGCCCCAGGTTTACGGCCCCATTTATCCGCCCGGCTTTCCGATCCTGCCCTATGATACGCTTGAGAAATATTTGAAATATCTGCTGGCGCAATATCCATCCAGTGCGCCCTTGGCGGCCATCCAGGGAACCTATGAGGGCACCGCGCTGGGCAAACCGCCCAAAGTTCCAAAAACCGGCCCGCAGAGTCCGCACACCTATGATCTGAAGGCCGACATCTCCAAAGATCTGACCATCACATTAACCGGCACGGTTACACCGAAAGCAGCCGGGCCAAGCGTTCCAAAAACCCTCACATTCCACAAGGATGCCCTCTTGAACCCGGCCGGCATCTATGGCTGCAATCTGCGCCCGGGCAATGATTTGGATGGTTGGATCGCCGGCGATTTAACTATGGGGCTGACCATCGGCGCGATCGGCAGCACCGCCATTGTGGGCGGAACCGCAGTCGGACAAATGCCGAGCGCAAGCTGGTATAATCTGTCCAAGGACCAGCTATATGCGTCTTTGCAGCCAACCAAGCCGGAATTAGCCAAGCTTGGGCTTGCCTATTACAATCAATGGGCGGCAACCCTGACGCCTTTGTCCGACGCCTACAACTTTCCCTACAATGACCGATTATCCAAAGACAAGGTATTGGTCAGTCTTGACCCGAAATTTGTGGACACCTTGACGGTCACGCTGGAAAGCGCCCTGGTTCCAAACAGTCCCATAACGTTGACACTGGGCGGCTATTGTATCGGCGTAAACGCCGCCGGGACGCCGGTTCTGATTGAAGCCGGCACGGGCGCCGCCCAAGCGGCCCTGTGGGAGATGCAACCCCTCGAAGACAATTCGGCGGCCTTTCAATGGCTCGGAAATGGGCCGGCCGGCGGCACCTACCTGGCCGGCGATACGGCAACCGGCCAGGTGTCACTTGCCGCGAATACCGGGGCGGGCAATACGGGCGCTCACTGGGGCAGGGAAAAGCAGCCCGGCGGCGCCTACAAATTACAATGTGGCGGCGCAGGCGGCGGCGCCAATAAAGTCTATCTGCAAGGCGATACGGCGAGCCTGGGTCTGACCCTCACGTCGAGCGCCGGGGCCAACGGTGTGGACTGGCAGTTAAATTGGGCCGTTCGCCAGCCCAGCGTGGCCCTTCACTCGCCAGTGGCGACGGCGAAACATCAATATCTTCAAGGATCAAAAGATGGCAGCGTGACAATGGTTGCCGAGCTGGCCGCATCGGGCAACCCAACCCATTGGCGGGAAATAGCCCAACCCGATGGCACCATCGCCCTCGAATGCGCCGGCCTTCCCGGCACGGCAACCGATATTTACCTCAGCGCCGATAGCGCCAGCCTGGCGGTATCGCTTAGCCCGGAGGCTACCGCCACTCACTGGGTCAAAACCATGCAGACCACCGGGTTATGCACCTGGAAATTCATTGCGGGCGGGGCCAGCTATTATCTTTACCTGGAAGTTACAAAACAGAACTTGGGCTTGACCACGGATACGAAAAAACCCGGAATTGATTGGGTGGTGTATCGCTTTTAGGGGCGATACGGCATCCGCAAGTAAGGGGCCTCAGGCGGATACGGAGTTTCAGAGTTTCGAACTCTGGTCATATAGGCGCAAAGCGAATTTTCTTCCATCGGTGGTAGGCTTCTCCTATGATTGGCTACCAATTAAAGACGATCTGGGAAATGTCGGAATAGATGTATCGTGAAAACATCATTGTCATCCGTTGCTCGCGCGCTGGCTCCGGTGCTGGCCATCTTGTTTGCCGTGGCGCCGGGCGCCCAGGCGGCCGCAATAAAACCCGGCGAAGAAATCAT
>CAUZTZ010000394.1:0-3798 GCA_963582805.1 Alphaproteobacteria bacterium | reverse complement strand
TATCCACGGTGGACTGCATGTCGCCCCTTGGGTCCAGGCTCATCAGATCCATATCCAGATCGAGCAGATCTTTGTGGCAGGCCACTTCGCTTTCACCGGTCTCGGCCAGGATCATGAACTCGTGGCTCATATCGCCGCCGATGGGTCCCGGATCGGCGGCCATGGGGATCGCCTTCAGACCGAGCCGCTGGAAGGTGCGCAAATAGGCGACGAACATGCGGTTATAGGCGCGCCGGGCGCCGTCGTAATCCAGATCGAACGAATAACAATCCTTCATCAGGAATTCCCGTCCGCGCATGATGCCGAAGCGCGGGCGCACTTCGTCGCGGAACTTCCACTGAATATGATACAGCATTTTCGGCAAATCCCGGTAGCTGCGCACCGAATCCCGAAAAATCTCGGTGATCAATTCTTCGTTGGTGGGACCGTACAGCATGTCCCGGTCGTGGCGGTCGGTGATGCGCAGCATCTCCTTGCCGTAATCATCGTAGCGCCCGCTTTCGCGCCAAATTTCGGCGGGCTGAATGGTCGGCATCAGCAATTCCTGGGCGCCGGCGCGGTCTTGTTCCTCGCGCACGATCTGTTCGATCTTTTTTAAGACCCGGTGGCCTAGGGGCAGCCAGGAATAGATGCCGGCGCTGGATTGGCGGATCATGCCGGCGCGCAACATAAAGCGGTGCGATACGATTTGCGCCTCGTTGGGGTTTTCCTTGAGGGTCGGCATAAAAAACTCAGTGAGGCGCATCGGCGGGCAATCCTTTGGGTACGGGCGTCGTGCGACTGTAGAAAAAGCCCGCGCCCTTGTCCATCACACCCTGTCCATGCCCTTGGGAGCTTGGCCTAGCGCCCCCGGCGCAGCAGCGACGCACATTGCCGCGCCAGTTCCTTTTGATCGGACCCGCCGAGGGATTGGCCGTTAAAGGTCAGCCGGCCGCTGGCGATATTGTATTTGACCTTGCCGACCACCCCGTCGCCGAGATTTTCGCCAATACTGGCCGCCGCTTTGTAGGCGCTGATATTGTCCGTATTCGCCGTTTCCGAAACGGTGACCGCGGCAGAGGCCGCCGTGGCATCCGTGGAAGCGGTATTGGCCGCCGTCAACAGGGCCGCTTTCGACGTGGCATCCGTGGCCGCATCGGTCGCCGCCGTCGCCGCCGCTGTCGCCGCCGCCGCTAAATCAGTATCGGTGGGATGCTTCGCGGCCTTGGCCGCCGCCGCCGTTGAGGCCGCCGCCGCCGTGGTGGACGCCGCCGTGGCGGCATCGGATACGGCTTTGGCACTGTCGGCTGCCGACTTGGCCGCATCGGCAGCGGTCTTGGCATTGCTGGCCTTGGCCGCCGCACTGGTCGCATCGGCAGCCGCGTTGGCCGCCGTGGTGGCGGTCGCGGCGAGGGCGGCAACGGCATCGGCTTCGGCCTGGGTTTCGCTATATTCCGTCGCCGCCGCGGTCGCTGCCGTCTGGGCGGTGTCGACGGCGATATCTTTGCTGTTGTTGCCGGGATCGGCCTTCGAGGCCGCGATGGCGGCGGTCAGGGCCGTGTCGGCGGTGGTCTTGGCGGTCTTGGCGGTATCGGCAAGAGTTTGCGCGGCGGTGGAGGCATTGGTGGCCGACGTAGCCGCCGTCGATGCCGAGGTGGCCGCGGATTTGGCCTTGTCGGCGGCGATCGAGGCGGCGCTGGCAGCCTTGGCATCGGCTTCCGCCTTGCCGAGATAATTCTTGATGTCGAATTTAACGTCGAACGTGATGACATTGGGGATTTTGATGGGCGAGCCGCCGTGCAAATCCGCCGGCGCAACTTTGCGCCCGCGCACATCGATTCCGGGCCGGTATTTCACATCGGCGCGCGCCTGATGGCGGACCAGACGCTGGCAGTCTTTTTTGCCGATCGCCAGTTGCGGGCCCTTGGCATGGGCCGGTGCGGCGCTGCCCGCAAAATACGCGGCGCCCAAAATCGGGACCAGAAACGTGGATGAGCGCATCCAAAAATGCCATGGCATCGCTTGTCTCCCAATATTCACGTCACCTGGGGCGGCCAGGCGCTTCGGCCAAGCGCCCCGGCTTGGTTCAAGAATATACCAAATCCGCGTTGACGTTCGGCTAAATGGAGGCGCCGGCCTTATACCTTGGTATTAGCCCGCTTTTTTGATGCCTTGGGACAAGGCTGCCCAAGCCGGATTGTGGGTGGCGATTTTCTCAAAGATGGGACAGTTCATTCGGTGCGCGCCGGGCAGATAGCCGATGCTCATCAAAAATTCGCCCACGATTTCGCCGCCGACGAACTTGAAATTCTGGCGGAACAGTTTGACCCATTCGTCCTTATTTTTGGGCGCGTTGGCTTCGATCCAATTGGCGAAACTGCCATGGCTTTCGCGGATGCCGGCAATCTTGCGGGCGTTTTCCACCGTCGCCTCGATCTTGCGCCGGTTGCGGATGATCGAGGCGTCTTTGATGAGGCGCTCGATATCATCGCTGTCGAAACCGGCGACCCGGTCGATATTGAAATTTTCGAAGGCGATCTTAAAGCCTTCGCGCTTTTTCAAGATGATCAGCCAGGACAGCCCGGCCTGAAAAATCTCCAGGGTCAGCCGTTCGAATAATACGGCCTCGTCGGTGACCGGAAATCCATATTCGGTGTCGTGATATGGCCCGTGGAACTGATGGCCGGGGGCCTTGTCGCAATAACTGCTCATGGGATATTTACTGATTTATATTTAAAGGGGCTCGTTTGGTCTGATTCCGCTCAGGTATAATTTTCAGCCTCGGATTATCCACTATTAACTTGTGCATTTGAATAACGTTTTCGTCAATGGACGTTTGCAAAATACGCAGGGCTTCATCGGGTAATGCCGAAATCATCAAGGGTGATCAGGTCGAACTCGATAATGGCATAGACAATCGCCCAGACGACAAGGGCCACACCGGTGTTGATGAGGGCTTTGATCCACATGCGCGACATGGCCGGCGCGCCGGGATCGTTGCCCTCCTCAATATTGCTGTCCCGGCGGACACCGAAGGGCAGTACCAGAAACAGGGTCATCCACCAGATGATAAAATAGATGGCGGCGCCGGTTACCCAGGTCATCGGTTTTCAATATCCTTAGACGCGGACCACATGGACTGTTGTCAGCGGCCGTTTGTGGAAGGTGTCGCGCAGGTGCCGGCGGACGGCGCGGCGTGTCATCTCGCCGATCTCGGTATCATCGCGCCGGTCGGCGGCGCTCATTTCGGCGATGGCGGTTTTCGCCTCCTCGGTCAATTGCTCAAGCACATAGGGCGCTTCGTCGTCGTCGGCGAGCCCTAACATCGTCAATTGCGGCGGCGCCGTCATGGCACCCTCGGCATCGACGATCAAAGTGAATACCGCCGAGCCATTGAACAAAACCCGGGAGCGTTCGCGCACCACCTGGCCGTCGAGCGGCACCAGCCGGCCGCCATCCAGGGCCAGACGCCCGACGGGAGCCTGATCGATGATGGCGGCCTTGCCGGGCGCAATCCGCACCACCGAGCCGTTTTCCACCAGCACCGATTCCGGCACCTGGCATTCGGCGCCGAGCTCTGCATGTTTTTTCAAGTGGCGCTGTTCGCCGTGCACCGGGATCAGAATTTGCGGGCGCACCAATTGATACATCTCGGCCAGCTCGCCGCGGGCGGGATGGCCCGATACGTGGATATCTTCGTCCAACTCCGAAATAACATCGGCGCCGCGCTTTATCAGGGCATTGTGCAGGCGGCCAATGGCCAGCTCGTTGCCGGGAATGATGCGCGACGAAAATATCACCGTATCGCCGTCGCCCAAT
>CAUZTZ010000393.1:0-3804 GCA_963582805.1 Alphaproteobacteria bacterium | reverse complement strand
TCTCGGTGACCTCGCCGGCGATGCGTTTCCAGCGCAAGCCCTTGTCTTTCAGCAATGTGTTCAACGATTTTTTCTCATCGTTAAGCGCGCCATGCTCAGCCTTGATCTCGATCTCTTCCAGGCGGCGCAAACTGCGCAGACGCATGTTGAGGATGGCCTCGGCCTGGGCTTCGTTCAAATCAAACGCCTGCATCAACGCGACCTTCGGATCGTCGTCCTCGCGGATGATGCGGATCACCTCGTCCAGATTGAGATACGCCGCCAGGTAGCCGGCCAGGGTATCCAGCCTTTGGTCGATTTTTTCGATACGGTAGCGCGTACGCCGGACCAGAACCTCGTGCCGGTGATCCAAAAATGCCTGCAGCACTTCGCGCAGGTTCATCACCCGGGGCGTATGGTCCGCGTCCAGCACATTCATGTTGAGGCTGAAGCGGGTTTCCAGATCCGACAGCTTGAACAACTGGTCCATCAGCAATTCCGGATCGACGCTGCGGTTGCGGGGCTCCAGCACAATGCGCACATCATCGGTGCTTTCATCGACCACATCGGCCAGGATCGGCAATCGCCTTGTGTTGATCAATTCGGCGATTTTTTCGATCAGGCGGGATTTCTGCACCTGATAGGGAATCTCGGTGACGACGATCTGGTACATGCCGCGGCCGAGCTTTTCCTTGGCCCATTTGGCGCGCAGCCGAAAACCGCCGCGCCCGGTCTTGTAGGCGGCGGTGACGGCGGCCGGGTCTTCGACCAAAATGCCGCCGGTGGGAAAATCGGGGCCAGGAATAAAGCCCACCAGTTTGCCTATGGTGGCGTTCGGGGACTTGATCAGATGCAGCAATGCGGCGCACAGCTCGCCCACATTGTGCGGCGGGATCGAGGTGGCCATGCCGACCGCGATGCCCGCTCCGCCGTTGGCCAACAGGTTCGGAAACGCCGCCGGCATGACCACCGGCTCGCGCTCCTCGCCGTCATAGGTTTGCCGGAAATCGACCGCGTCCTCGTCGAGCCCGTCCATCAGCGCCGTGGCGACGTTCGTCAGGCGCGCCTCGGTGTAGCGCATGGCGGCGGCGTTATCGCCGTCCACATTGCCGAAATTGCCCTGGCCGTCGACCAGCGGATAGCGCACCGCGAAATCCTGAGCCAGGCGCACCATGGCGTCATAGACGGCCACGTCCCCGTGCGGATGGTATTTGCCGATCACGTCGCCGACCACCCGGGCGCATTTCTTGTAGCCGTCCGCCGGGTCCAGCTTCAACTGGCGCATGGCGTACAAAATTCGCCGGTGCACCGGCTTCATGCCATCGCGCACGTCGGGCAGCGAGCGCGACATGATGATCGACAGGGCGTAGGACAGATAACGCGTCGATATGGCGTCGGCGAGGCGCGTGTCGCGCACATCACCGACGGGCCCGGAACCGGGCGGCAAGGTCTTGGTACTCATGAAATCCTCAAATTGTAGTAGTTTATGCTCATATCACCCACGAGATATAGTATCTGATTTGGCCAGCCGGTCAATAAATCGTTGCCGCGCCGCCGGCGCGCCTGAACGCCGGTGAACAAAGACATGGCGCTCCAAGAAATATCCGGTGAGCAACAATCCATCCATCACGTCGCCGGGCTTCGCCTCCGCCTCGGCCCCCGCCTCCGTCCCTGCCCCGGCCAGAAAGGCCGGCAACGGCAGCAGCTTTTCCTTATAGGGCGCACCGCCGGCCCGGGAGACGGCGCGGCCCGATTTCGGCGACACATAGATCAGATCATCGGTCTCGCCGGTCGCCGCGCATGCGCTCAAATCCAGCCCGAAGCCCATCTCGGTCAACAACGCCATTTCGAACGCCACATAATCGCGCATCCAGTTGCCGCCGGTCAGATCATCGATCAGCCGGGCGAAGTGGCCGAACAGCAACCCGTGCTGCTCACGCTCGGGCAAGGCCGCCTCGGTGACGGCGGCCAGCGCCGACAACCCGGCCAGGCGCAACGGATGGTCCAGATGCTCGGCCGCCACGGCGTGGGTCAACTCACAGGAATAGCTCCCCAAATGCTCCTCCAGCCGCGCCTTCCAGGTAGCGGCAACCACGTTGCCGGTCTCATAGACCCCCCGCGCCCGCCGCCCGGCGCCGCCGCGCACGAGCCCCAGATGGCGGCCATGCTCATTGGTGAGCAAGGAGACAATCACCGAGGTCTCCCCATGTTTCCGCGCCGCCAAGACGATGCCGGTATCGGTCCAATCCATGGGGCGAGTTAACGCCGATTCGCTGAAAGGTGCGACATATTTTCAAGGATTCTATCCTGTACATTCATACCCATTTATCATCATTCCCCATCTTTTTTGTATATTTTGAAGGCCCGATTTTTCAACACAGAGATCACAGAGGACACAGAGAAAGCAGATTTTGTTTCCGCGCGCAGCGCATTGTCTTCTCCTCTGTGTCCTCTGTGATCTCTGTGTTAAAATTTCTTTGTTACCGAGCATTTCTTTCAACAGTTCGCGCGACATCATTTCTGACCCCCCTTACGGTTATGACGGTTTTTCCCTCGGGTGCGACATGCAACAGCCGATATTCCATGGACATCATCACCAATTATGGACAATCGGCCCAGCCCACTAAGGCGTGGCCCGGCCGGCCATGTGGGCGTCTGTCGAGGCACCGGTCTGTGCTCGGAGCACCGTCAGACCGTTTATACCATCCCTGGTATGCCGCCCCCTCGTGGGACACATGGCTGCGACATATTTCTGAAATTCGACCATACCGGTTCATGAGCTTTCCTTACGGTTCCTTACGGTTCCTAACGGTTTTTACCCATCGGGCGCGCACCGGTAACGGCCACGATCACAGGGAAATTCCTGGCGTGGGATCAAGTCTGCGTATTCACAATTTTCAAGAGCACGAGCGCTCGAAGGCGCTGTTACTTAAGTAGTCTGCTGGGCGTTCGGCGCAAGGGGTAATATGAAAAAGTTCGGGCGGACTCTAGCCCGGCTGGGGGTGGCTGGGCCGGCCAGCCGGGCGCCCCCATGATTTGCTCCCCCTGCCGCTATTAAATAGGTGTTCACCACGGAGACGGTGAGGCGGTGAGAAAAAACGTGCAATGGGCGAGACGATAAGCACAGCCCGGCTGCCAGGCACCCTTCTTTCGCTTCGGGCCAGTATTTCCGCACAAAGGCCTCCGCCAAGAAAAGATTTTTCAACACAGAGGACACAGAGGAAGGGGAAGAAATGTGCGCTAGGCGTGGAATAATTTCTCTGTGTTCGCGGTGGCTCAATATAATTATGCGGTGGGGTTTCAGGCGGAGGAATGTATCGGCGGTGATGGCACGCCGCCCGCGTACAATATCATTGATCCGGGTCACCGGCACGTCGATATCCCGGGCCAGCTAGTTCTGGCTACCGCCGGCGGGTTTCATGAATTCCACGCGAAAGATTTCGCCGGGCGGGATAAGATCGAGAAGTTTGGGCATGGAAAATATCTCAAATAATTAATTTTCATCGAGTAATTCGTCTAATTGAACATTCATTTCGGCAGTATGGTCTTTAGAAATATGAGTATTATCCCTATCGAGAATTGAACGGATTTCGCTCACAAGGCTGTTTAAATTGTATTCTGGATTTAATTCGCGATTAAGTGTACAAAATTTAATTAAGGTCTGTACCAATCCAAGTTCAATCCAAGGTAATTCATTAGCTAAAATACTACGAAGTGTATTTACCTCTTCTTCTGTATATTTTAAGGCAGCATCCAGGTTCTCAGCCGTCCGGCACAGTACCCGACTCTTTTCAAAACACCAACTCTATCAACGGTTTCCGAGGA
>CAUZTZ010000392.1:0-3829 GCA_963582805.1 Alphaproteobacteria bacterium | reverse complement strand
TGATCCCCTACGCGACGCTGGAACCGGTGCGCGAATTGCTGTTGCAGATGTTCATGGGCGAAAAATTTGGCCGTGATTCCATCTGGGAGACCCATCTGGCCGAAGAATTATGGAAAACCGACGTGGATTTGACGGCGGTTCTGGATCAACAGGCCATGACCCTTGGCGATATCTTCTCGCTCAAGGTCGGATCGCAAATTCCCTTGAACGCGACCAAGGATTCTTTCGTTGAAATCAAGTGCGGCGACGTTTCCATGTTCCGGGGCAATATGGGGCGCAAGGGCGACAATATGGCCGTGCGCATCGTCGAACGGATCACCAAGGAGAAACCACAAAATTGACCTTCGCTTTGGATATATTTCTCATTGTACTTCTGGTCCTGGCGATCGGCTATGGATTTGTTCTTAACCGGCGTATCGTAGCGCTTCGGCGCGATCAAAAAGATTTGGATAAACTCGCCGCCAGCTTCAATTCGGCAACCCAGCGCGCCGAGGCCGGCGTCTCGCAACTGCGCGCCGCAACCGAAAACTCGGTACGCTCCTTGCAGCAGACGATTGCCAAGGCCGAGGCAATTATCGGCGATATGGATTATCTGCTGGAGCGTGGCGATCGCACGGCAGACCGGCTGGAAGGCGCCGTGCGCGACGGCGAAAGCGCCCTACCGGGCGAACGTGGCCGCCGCCTGGAACAATCACAAGACGCCGATCTGGCCGGCAATACCGATGAAGAGCTTGAATTGCTGAAGGCGTTGCGGGCGGTTCGATAACATGTGCCGGTGTTAAGCGGCGAGCCGGCGTTAAACGAATAGTATGTATGATGGTTATGGGAAAAATATTTGCGCATATAAGGGTATTGCCGGTCACAATTTTTGTGGCTGCGTTGATGCTGACGGTAAAAGTCAGCGATATTTCCGGCAGTTTCGACGGAAATCCGCCTGCGTTGCAGGTGTCGTCGGCATTGGGGCAAAAGCCGCCGGAGGAAACGCCGCCGCAAAATGCGCCGCCCAAACCCGAAGACGGTAATGCCGAAGCCGGTCAGGACGACAACAAAGACGGCGCCGATGCCGCCGATGCCGCCGAGGGCGAGCCCGACAAAAGCGATCCCAGAGCGCCGGAAAATGATCCCACGTTGCTGACCCAGAACGAGATCGATTTGCTGCAGCAGTTGGCTGAACGGCGCGAAGAGCTGGAAAAAAGCGTCCAGGAAATGTCGCTGCGCGAAGGCATCTTGAACGCCGCCGAACAAAGGATCGACCGGAAAATCCAGGAATTGCGCGGTCTTCAAGCCGCCATCGATAATCTCATCAAAAAGCACGACGACCAGGAAGAAACCAAAATTCGCAGCCTCGTAAAAATTTATGAAAACATGAAACCGAAGGATGCGGCCCGTATATTCGAAGAGCTGGACTTGGATACTTTGCTGCTCGTCGCCGAACGCATGAAGGAGCGCAAACTCGCGCCCGTTATGGCGCAAATGAATTCCGCCAAGGCCAGGGACGTGACCGTTAAACTCTCGACATTGCGGTCCTTGCCGCTGCCGGGAGCCGACCTCGGAGGCGCTGCGGGCCAATAACCAAGAAAAAATCACAGGACCGCTGAAAAATAGGTTGTAATCAGGGGGCTACAATAACTATCTACATTCCACGAGGGAAATGTAGTCCAAATTTGATTTTGGCTGGTGGTTATAAGGAACGGAGAGACAAATGGCTGTTGATACAAATATGCGGGTCCTGATCGTGGATGATTACAAGACCATGCTCAGGATTATGCGCAATCTTTTGAAGCAACTTGAATTCGAGAATGTCGAGGAAGCGATAGACGGCACCGAGGCGTTGGAGAAATTGCGTGAATTCAATGGCGAGTTTGGTCTGGTCATTTCCGATTGGAACATGGAACCCATGACCGGAATCCAGCTTTTGCGGGAAGTGCGCGGTGATGACGAATTGAGACAAATTCCATTCATCATGGTGACGGCTGAAAGTAAATCGGAAAACGTGATTGCCGCTAAGGAAGCCGGCGTTTCCAATTACATTGTGAAGCCGTTTAACGCCGAAACGCTGAAGTCCAAAATGGAAAGCGTGCTCGGCGAGTTCTAAAAAATTATCTGGGCGGGTTCAAGAAAATCAATATGGTAAGCCGGAATGCCCATAAAAATCTGCTTGGCCGCTTGGAATCGCTTCAAGAGGAGCGCGGCGGCGGCTTCAACATCGATGCAGTCGCCCATATCGTCGAGGAAGCGGTTACCTCGGCGCTGAAGCGAACCTCGGACACCGAAACCGGGGTTCGCGCCGAATTGGAGCAGGTCTCCCAGATCATCCGTTCCGCCAAGGCGGAAATCGCAAATTTGAAGCCCGAAGACGTCAAATCGGATTTTTTGCCGGCGGCATCCGACGAACTGGATGCGATCATCGAAGCAACCGAAGTGGCGACCGACGAGATCATGTCGGCGGCCGAGAAAATCGATGCAATCGGCAGTGAATTGGGCGGCGATAACGAAGACAAGCTGGCCGATTTGACGGTGCAGATTTATACCGCCTGCGGCTTCCAGGATATCACCGGACAACGTATTACCAAGGTCGTCGGCGCGCTCAAAAATATCGAAACGCGCGTTGATGAGCTGATCTCCGCACTGAATACAGGCGGCAAAAAAGGGCGCAATTCGAAGGCGCCGAAAAAAACGCCGAAAAAGAAGGCGGCGAGCAGGGCGGGTCATAATGATAATGAGCTGCTTGAAGGCCCACAGCATAAAGACACGGCCATAAAGCAGGAGAACATCGACGCATTGCTGGCTGATTTTGATTGATTGCATTGATTGATTGCCATGGCCTTGACGGACAATAGCGGGCGCCAGACCGGCGTGCATTCCAGCTCCACCACGATCCAGTTTCTAAGCTTGTTCCTGCTGTTATTGGCTATTTTTATATCGCTGGTGTCCATTTCCACCCCGGAAAACATCAAATCGAAGGCGGTCATGGACAGCCTCAACTCCACCTTCGCCTCGGTCCGCCAGCCACGCACCGAATTGACCGTGTTCACCTCCCGCGCCGGCCGCTTCATCGGGGCCGATGAGTTTCAGGATCGGATCGATGGTTTGTTCGCTGCCGCCCTTGGCGTGGAACAAGTGGAAATCGTGGCGCCGGGCCGGTCCATGCGGGTGGTCATGGACGCCGACGCCTTGTTTCACGCCGATAAAATAGAAATTCGCGAAGCGCAAATTCCCATGGTTGACCGCATCATCGCATCCTTGAATGGACGCCCGCCCGGCCTCCGCTTCGATATGGAATTTGTCATCGGCGCCGAGGTAACCGGCGCCGGCGAATTGCCGATAGGCCAGACATTGCAAATGGCGCGGGCGGGATCGTTGGCCCGGGAAATGCTGGCCCGGGGCGCGCCTCCGGACACGGTCTCGATCGGCCTTCGGGGCGGCGCGCCGAACAAAATTACCATGTGGTTTTTTGTCCGCGCCACCGATGAAGTGGATTTGTTTTACAAAACACTGGCCGGGACCTTGGCCAAGCCGGCGGCCCAGGACGGAATCAACATTCCGCCGGCCGCAGCGCCAGCACCGGAGGCCGGCCCCAATGGCCAGTGATCCCCGCATCCCCTCCTCTCAGCCGAGCGCGATCTGGCTATTGACGTTTACCGATCTGGTGGCGTTGCTGTTGACCTTCTTTGTCATGCTGTTCTCCATGTCGAACGTCAAAATTGACCGCTGGAAAGAGATGATCGACACCCTGTCCCAGTCGCTGAACCCGGCCCGGGCGGAGCCCGCCAAGGTGCCCAGCGCCCAATACAACATCTCCTCGGTGTTTCGCAAAAGCGCGATCAAT